>CP064979.1:4159271-4479215 GCA_016699575.1 Flavobacteriales bacterium
ATTGCTCTCAGGGATGTCGCGTGTGTCCATCGGTCTGAATCCACGCTACCTCTCCACTACAAACCTCCCCACCCTGCCTACTGCCACCATCCGGTAGGTGTAAGCCCCCGGCGCAATGCCCGCCACGTTCAGCACACCCCGCGCATCGGTCGCCATGCTCACCGCGCGGCCAGTGGCGTCCATCACCTCGACTTGCCCGGCCGTGCCGAGGTTCACGGTGGTGGTGGCCGGGTTCGGGAAGGCTATTGGAGAAGGCTCCCTATCATTTGCCGCAACACCCGTGCTGAGCGGATCCGCGCAGCAGTTGCCGCCGTCGCTCACGAGGTAAGGGCTCTGCCAGCACTGGTACTGCGTGAGTTGGTAGCGCAAAACACCGCCCCAGTTGCTTAGGAAGTAGTGGGCGATCTGGTCGGCGGTGTTGCAGCCGCCCTGGTTGCTGTTCACATCGCAGGTGTAGTTGCAGATGATGCTGCTGTAGCCGAAGGCGTTGGCCCAGGTGCTCGGCGGGAATTGCTGAACGTCGGTGATGCCCAGCGGCACGCCGTTGATGGTGGTGGTGAGCACGCCCGCGCCGGTGTTGCAGTTGTCGTTGTCGCTGTTGTAACCCGCGTACCACACGGCGGTGACGTTGCCCGCGAACGGCCCGCTGATGTTGACGCGGCTGAACTCGTAGCTCACCACACCGATGCGTAGGTCGGGGATGTTCTGGTCCACCACGATGTTGAGGTCGCCTCCATCGTAGTTGCTGTAGATGACCACGTTACCCGCTGGCGCGCAGATGGTCTGGGCCGTGGCGCTGCAGAACAACAAGGTGGAAGACAGAAGGAGTACGGGTGCTTTCATGAGGTAGGGTTCGGGTGGATGAAAGTAGGAAGTTGGCGGTGCACCTTCAGCAGCACGCCAGCCGAGTGAGGTCATCCACAGATGGCGCAGATGACACAGATAATGCCTTCAGCGACGGCATTTGGGGCTTGTGCGTCATGCCATCTGCGTCATCTGTGGATAAACCCGAGCAGACCCATCTGCGCCATCTGTGAACACCTTCGCCCCGTGGATGTCAAAGCCCTCCTCAACGAAGCCTACGACCGCCTGGCCAACCCGGCCTTCATCGAGCGCGACCCGGTGCAGGTGCCGCGCGCCTTCCCCAAGCGGGCCGATGCCGAAGTGATCGGTTTCCTGACCGCCACCATCGCATGGGGGCAACGCACCACCATCATCGCCAACGCGTGGAAGCTGGCGCGCCTCATGGACGATGCACCGCACGACTTCATCCTGAACGCCTCAGCCACCGACCTAAAGCGCTGCGACCGCTTCGTGCACCGCACCTTCAACGGCGGCGACCTGAAGACCTTCACCCTGGGACTGCGCCACCTCTACCACGAGCACGGCGGCTTGGAGGATGCCTTCCTGCGCAACGGCGGGTTCACGGATGCCGGTGCGGCCATCGCGCTCTTCAAGCAGCGGTTCTTCGAAGTGAAGCACCAGGCGCGCACGCAGAAGCATGTGGCCGATCCCGCCAAGGGCAGCAACGCCAAGCGCATCAACATGTTCCTGCGCTGGATGGTGCGGCCCAACGACCGCGGCATCGACATGGGCCACTGGAAGCGCATCCCGGCCTCAGCCCTTCATGTGCCACTCGACGTGCACACCGGCCGCGTGGCGCGCGAGCTGGGCCTGCTCACCCGCAAACAGGACGACTGGAAAAGCGTGATCGAGCTGACGGAGCAACTCCGAAAGCTCGATCCGTCGGATCCCGTGAAGTACGATATCGCACTCTTCGGCCTTGGCGTGGAAGGCGCTACCGGGTAATGGCCGGTCAGGAGTTCGCGCTGATCCAGGATGCTCACACGGAGACACGGAGACACGGAGCAATCCCGATCGAACTCCGTGGCTCTGTGCCTCCGTGTGAGACCTTCTCCTATGCGATCTGGCGTGAGTGGGAGACTACTGCCCCCAGACCAGTCGCGTCGTAGCCTGGCGGCCGACCTCGTCGGTGGCGTGCAGGTAGTAGATGCCGGCGGGCATGTCCTCGCGGTGCAGGATGAGCGTGTTGGAGAGGCGCACCAGACGGATCACCTTCTGCCCTGCCTCGTTGTACACATCGATGGTAACGCGGCCGACGAAGGCCGAGCCGATGTGGATCGTGGCCATGTCGAACGCCGGGTTGGGGCGCACGCTGATGCTGGCCTCGCCGTCCACGTCAACGTCGTTCACGGCGGTTACGCCATTGGTGTAGGTGTTGAACACCGTGTTGGTTACGATGGCGGGGTTGTTATCGAAGTAGATCTCGGCGGTGTTCTCCACCACGGTGCCCTCGGCCAACGCGCTGAGCGGACGGATGGTGAAGCGCACGTAGCCCTGGCTGCCCACGTAGTTGCTGCCGCTGTCGGGCAGGTTGATGCCAAGGTGCTCGAAGCGCACAATGCCGTTCGCCTCCAGCACCACGTGCACGGCGTGGCTGCTGCCGACAATGTGCAGGGTCGAGGGGTCGAGGTTGGCGTCGAGCTGGTCCACGATCACCACGTCGGTGGCGGCCATGTTGCCGGTGTTCATGAAGCGCACGGTGTAGTCCAGCGTGCTTTCCATGGGCGTCAAGTGCTGCGCGCCGGTGCCGGTGGGCAATACCTGCTTGTCGTTGGGATCATAGGCGCACATGAGCATCGGGTGGTACGCGTAGTCCGTGGTGAAGAGCACCTGGCCGTTCTGGCGGGCCTCGGCGGTGATCACATCGTTCATCAACGTGCCCAGGAAGCTGGCGTCGGCGGTGTTCACGCGCACTTCCACCTGGCGCATATGGCTGGGCTGCACCGCGGCGACATCCCAGATGAGCGTATTGCCGTTGATGCTGGTGGGCATCGGGTCGGCGCTGTTGAAGCTGCTGATGGCATCCAGCTGGAAGGTCATGCGCAGGTCGCGCATCTGGTTGCCGGTGTTGGTGGCGTGCAGGAAGTACGGCAGTGTCTGGCTGCAGGTGATGGGGCCGCTGGTCACGAACGTGTTGAACTCGTTCAGGGCGGTATTGGGCTGCATGCCGAAGTCGCGCTCCATGGCCGATCCGTTCGGCGAGGACACGAAGGCGGCCAGGTTGCCGTTGCTGGTCAGGGTCCACTGGGCGGGTTGCCACACGGTGACCGAGTAGTTGCCGGGGCTGGCACTTAACCAGTACATACCGCTGTGGTTGGTGTAGGTGGTGCGACCGTCGCTCAGGTCCACGCGCGCATTGTAGATGCCGTAGTCGTTGCCGTTGAACTGGCCATCGGCGTTGTGATCATGGAACACGCGGCCACCGATCATCAGTTGCGCGTATTCCAGGTTGTCGTACCACACCACGCGGTTCTGCGCGGCCGATCCGGCGAAGAACTCGGGGTCGCCATCGCCGTTGATGTCGCCGCCCACGATCACGTGGGCATTGTCCACGCCATAGGCCACCACTTGCAGGGTACCGAAGGTGCCTTGGCCGTCGATATTCTCGTACCAGCCGATCTCGTCCGTGGCGTCGTTGGCCACGGCCACATCGCGATCGCCGTCGTTGTCCAGGTCCATCACCAGCACTTGGTCGGCGCTGATGCCAAGGCCCACGTTGCTCATGGGATCAAAGGCGAGTTGTCCGGTTATGCCGCGCTGCCAGTCCAGGCTGCCAGCAAGTGTCGAGGAGGAAACCAGGTCGGCCCGGCCATCGCCGTCCACATCGGTGAGGCGGCCCTTGCGATCCGTGCTCATGGGTTGCGCACTGCTGAACGAACTGCCCATGTTCTGGCACCAACCCATCTCTTCAGGGATGCGCACGCTCCACACGAGGTCCAGATCGTTGTCGTCGTCCACGTCCAAGGCTTGCACTTTGGCGTTGTTGTAAACCGGGGTGATGGCCACGGGCATGCTCATGGTGCCTTGACCGTCGGTGTTCTCGCACCACGCCAGTTGGTTGATCGCCAGCACGAAGAAGGGGTCCAGGTCGCCGTCGCCGTCCAGGTCGGCGCTGCCGAGGTCGAGGGCGGTGGCGTTGGGGACCACATCGTAGGCCAAGCTCCAACCCAGGTTGCCGAGGTTCTGGAACCACACCACCCCACCGTTCAATTCGCGGGAGGCGAGAATGTCCAGGTTGCCGTTGCCGTCGAAGTCGGTGACGTGTGCGCGGCTTTCGGTGCCGGTGCCGATGGTCACCACCGGGGCCCAGGTGCCCAACCCGTCGATGTTCTCGTAGTAGAGGATGCCGCCACGGCTGCCGATGAGCAGGTCCTTGTCGCCGTCCTGGTCCAAGTCCACCAGGTCAACGGTTTCGGGGCCTTCCACATACATCGATTGCTCGGGTCCGAACTGCGCGGAGGCGCTGCTCAGGATCAGGAAGGTGAAGGCGGCGGTGAGGGTAGTGGGGCGCAGGGAACGCATGGTTCGGGGAGATTTGGGCCGTCGGAACGCAAGAGGTGTTCGTCGGGTTTCAATCATCGTTCGTCCCGGAAGTCAAGTCTGCTCGTCGAGCCGCGCCCATGGCGGGACTGTGCAGGCCAACAACTTTTCACACCGGCGCGGCACCATGCGCCTCCGGGCACGGGTTCCCATCGGGCCGCTAACCGCATCTTCGCCCGCCGATGGCCTTTCTCTACCCTTCGTTCCTCTGGGCGCTCACGGCGCTGGCCATTCCAATCGCCATCCACCTCTTCCAGTTGCGCCGCTTCAAGCGGATCGACTTCCCCAACGTGCGCTTTCTACAGGCTGTCAGCCAGCAGACCCGCGCCCGGAAGAAGGTGCAGCACTGGCTGGTGCTCTTGGCCCGGTGCCTGGCCCTCGCCTGCTTGGTGCTCGCCTTCGCCCAGCCCTACGTGCCTGCAACGGGTTCCACCGACCCAACCGGGAAGCAGGCCGTCAGCATCCACCTCGACGACAGCTGGAGCATGGATGCCACCAACGAGAACAGCCGCTTGTTGGACCAAGCCCGGAAGGCAGCGCAGGATGCCGTACTGGCCTACGACGCCACCACCGAATTCCAAGTGGTCACCACGCGTGCAACCGGTCGACAACAATTGCTCATCGGCAGGGATGAAGCCCTTGATGCTGTGGGACAAGTGCAAGCAGGACCGTTCAGCCGACCGCTGAGTAAAGTGCTGGCCCGGCAGCGGGAGGCACTGGCACGCAGTGAGGCGCCCCGCAAGCGCGCTTTGGTCTTCACCGACCTGCAACGCACCACCACCGACCCGGAGAACTGGACCGACGACCCGATGGTGCGCACCGTGCTCGTGCCCCTGCCCGGCAGCGACCAGGCGAACCTGAGCGTGGACTCCGCTTGGTTCGAGACGCCCGTGCGCCGCACCGGCCAGCCCGAAGCGCTTCATGTGCGCATCCGCAACTACGGCGAGCGTGCGCTGGTGGATGTGCCCCTGCGGCTGTCCGTGAATGGCAAGCAACGGGCTTTGGCCTCCTTTGCCGTGGAAGCCGACACCCATGTGGATACCGTGCTGCGCTTCACCTCCGACCAGGCCGGGCCGCAGTGGGGCACGGTGTCCATCAGCGATCAGCCGGTGACCTTCGACGATGAACTCTTCCTCGCATGGACCGTGGCTCCGGCCATCAACGTACTCCTCATCGGCGGTGCGGATGCCGTTAGCGACGAGGCTATCACAAGCGTGTTCTCGGCCGACAGCGCTTTCAGGCTGACTTCCGCCGCCCTGCACGATGTGCGCCCAGAGCAAGTGAAAACTGCAGACCTCATTCTCGTGAACGCGCTGACGGAGGCGCCTAGTGGCGTGGCCCAAGTGGTGGCCGACCGCGTGCGGCAAGGCGCCAGTTTGGCCCTCTTCCCGAATGCCGAGGACGGCAGCCTGCTCAACAATCTGCTCGCACCGCTCATGGCGGGCAGCTTCGGCGCTCGCGACACGGCCAGCGTGAAGGTGGATGCCATCGATCTGCGCCAGCCGTTCTACCGCGATGTGTTCAGCGACATCCCCGCCAACGTGGACCTTCCCGTGGTTCGCACGCGCTACCGCCTGAGCACGCCCGCCGGTTCTGATGCCTTGCTCCGCTTGCAGGACGGTAAGCCCTTCCTGGTGATGGTCACTTCGGGTCGCGGGTCGGTTTACTTGGGCGCTGCACCCTTGGCCGAAAGCGGTGGCACGTTCACCCGCCATGCGCTGTTCGTTACCAGCCTGCTGCGCATGGCCGAACTGAGCCGGCCCATGGGCGGCCTCTACCACACGATAGGTCGCGATGGTGAAGCGGTGTTGGACATCGTTCCGCAGGGCGATGTCGTGCCGCACCTCATCGGCCCCGATGGTGTGGACCGCGTGCCAGCGTTGCGCCGCGCGGGCATTTCCCCTGCCCTGCTGCTCGACAATGAGGACCTGCCTACCGGCTCGCACACCGTGGTGCTCGGCACCGACACCGTGCAGCGTATCGCGCTGAACGCATCGCGCGGCGAGAGCGACCTCGGCGCTTGGACCATCGATGAACTGAAGTCGGTGCTGCAACAGCGCGGCCTCACCACCTTCGAAGTGCTCGACGCCGAAGGCGAAGGCCTTTCTGTAAGTTTGACCGCGCTGGACCACGGCACCAAGTATTGGACCTGGTTCGTGGTACTGGCGCTCATTTTCCTGATCCTTGAAGTCGCATTGCTCCGGCTGCTGAAATGAAGGACCTCCTCCTGCGCAACGTCACAGTGATCGACCCCGGTGGCGATCAGCACGAAGCAGGAACCGACATTCTGATCAGCGGAAAGACGATCGCCCGCATCGGCAAGCGCTTGCAGAAGGGCAGCGCCAAGGAACTTTCCATTGAAGGTCTGCACGTGAGCCCCGGTTGGGTGGACCTGCGCGCGCACTTCCGCGAGCCTGGCGAAGAGTGGAAACAAGGCATCCTGAACGGCTTGGATGCGGCAGCGGCCGGCGGGTTCACCAGCGTTGCCGTGCTGCCGAGCACCTCACCCGTGCTGGACCAGCGCTCGGGCATCGAATTCCTGCTGCGCAAGGCGGGGGGGCATGCCGTAAGTCTGTTGCCGCTGGGTGCTATCACCAAAGGACTCAAGGGCGAACAACTCGCTGAGCTGTACGACCTGCAACAAGCTGGGGCCGTGGCCTTCAGCGACGACCAGCATCCCGTGCGCAACAGCCGCTTGATGCTGCTGGCCCTGCAATACTGCCGCAACTTCAACGGGTTGGTGATGTCCTTCGCCGCGGATCACGACCTCACCGCGGGCACCATGATGCACGAAGGGCCCATGAGCGTGCGCCTCGGTATGCGCGGGCAGCCGCCCGTGGCCGAAGCCATGGCCGTGCAGCGCGACCTGTCGCTGTTGGAATACACCGGTGGCCGCTTGCACATCGCCACCATCAGCACGGCGGAAAGCGTGGCGCTCATCCGCGCTGCGAAAGCGAAGAAGTTGAAAGTGACCTGCTCCGTGGCCGCCCACCACCTCCTCTTGGACGATGGCTGCCTGCGCGGCTTCGACAGCAACTACAAGGTGGTGCCCCCACTGCGCGATAGCGAGCACATCGACGCCCTGCGCGAAGGCGTGAAGGACGGCACCATCGATGCCATCGTCAGTGACCACCGGCCCGAGGATGTGGAGCATAAGAAGCTCGAGTTCGCGCACGCGGCGCCGGGCATCATCGGTCTGGAGACCGCCTTCGCCACGGCCAACACCGTGCTCAAAGGCCGCATGACATTGAACCGCATCGTGGAGCGTTTCGCCAACGGACCACGCGCCGTGCTGGGCCTTCCCGCCGTGCACATCGCCGAAGGCTCCGAAGCCAACCTCACGCTCTTCAACCCCAATGAGGACTGGACGTTCGCCAGCAGCGACATCGTGAGCCGGGCGCAGAACACGCCCTTCATTGGACAGCGTTTCGTGGGCCGCCCACTGGGCATCGTGGCCAACGGCAAGGCCGTGCTCAGCGCCGCCTTGACTGCTGTGGCCTAACCCCCTCTTGCCCTGTCACTCCGAGGCGGCTCTGCGCCGAGGAGTCCCGCCCGATCTTCGGCACACTCCTACTCCCATGCGCCTCCGAGCGTACGACTACTGGGCGTACATCATGACCAACCCCACCAAGACGGTCACCTACGTAGGTATGACGAACAACCTTCCTCGCCGCTGTGCCGAACACCGCGCAGCGGCCGATGCGGGAGGGGGCTCCTTCGTTGGACGTTACAACGTGCGCCACCTCGTGTACTTCGAGTACTTCGGCCAAGTGCTGGAAGCCATCGCACGAGAAAAGCAGCTCAAAAGCCTGCGGCGCGAGAAGAAGGCGAGGTTCATCAACGCCGCCAACCCGCGTTGGGTCTTCCTGGACCAGATGATCCTGACCGGTGAAGTGGATATCGGCTTGCCGTTGAAGCTGCAGTAGCGATGGTTACGCCTACGCTCCATCATTCCGAGGAGTCCCCGACGAGGAATCCCGCCCAAACCCAGCGGCGGAACCGTCGTTCAGCCGATCTGATGTGTTCGAACATCGAGCGGGATCCCTCCTGCGTCGGGATGACACAACACCAGTGTTGTGACACGGGATCTCCCCTTCTCTCCCCTCCTTTGTCGGGGCAAGCTCCGCAGAGCCTCCTCGGAATGACGGAGTGCTGGGTATAACCCTCAGCGCACTCCCTTCGCCCTCTCTTTAGCCTCCACTTCAGCCTTGTTGGCGGCGGCTTGGGCAGCGGGATCAGCAGGCCTTCCCTTCGCTTCGAGCTCGTTCTGCATGCGCCACTTCTCGATCAGCTCTTCGGGCGTATACTGCATGTTGTCGATCATCTGTGCAGCGTCCTTCGCGAACTGGTGGTCGGGGTAGCGTTTGATGACCTCTTCATACGCCAGCTTGGCATCGGCCTTCTTACCGAGTTCTTCCACGGTCATGGCCTTCAGGTAGTACGTGTCTACCAGCTTGGGCCATTGCGGGTAGTCCTTGATGACGCGGTCGTAGAGCACCACGCTTTCGTCGGCGCGGCCGAGGGGCAGGGCTAGACCAGCGGCCCGGAACAAGTACTCCGGCGCCAGGCTGTCCTGCGGGAAGGCTTGGGCGTAGGCCTTGTACACGTCGAGCAGTTCCTGAGCCCCGCGCGCGTTGTAGATGGTGTCGTCCTCCATCTCATGGCGCATGCTATCGATGCGGGCTTGCATCATCGCGGCTTTGCCGGAGGTATCACCGGTGGAAGCGTCGGCGGGTTTGTCGCCGCCGCAAGCGCAGAGCAGGGCAACGGAAGAAAGGGTGACTGCGATCTGTTTCATTTCACTGGCGTGAACCGCATTTTGTACTTGGCGTCGGTCTTTCCATGGCTGATGTCGCGGAGCTTGCCTTTCAGCATGGTGCGCCGCAAGGTGGGCAGGTAGTCGATGAACAGCTTACCGTCCAGGTGGTCGTGCTCGTGCTGGATCACGCGCGCTGCGAACCCGCTGAACTCCTGCTCGTGCTCCTTGAAATCCTCATCCTGCCACTGCAGCACGATGGTTTCCTGGCGCTTCACCTCCTCGCGGATGCCCGGGATGCTGAGGCAGCCCTCCTCGAACGGCCACTCCTCGCCTTCCTCCTCCACGATGTACGGGTTGATGAAGACCTTCTTGAAGTCCTTGAGGAAATCGCGCTCCTCCTGTTCCAAGCCTTCATCTTCAGCGAAGGGGGAAGCATCGACGATGAAAAGGCGGATGCTCTGACCGATCTGCGGTGCGGCCAAGCCCACTCCGCTCGCCTCGTACATCGTCTCGTACATGTCGGCGATGAGCTGCTTCAGCCCAGGATGACCGGGTTCGATGTCCGCGGCCACCTTCTTCAGCACGGGATCGCCATAAGCACGGATGGGGAGGATCATTGATGGAATAGGGCTATTGTTCCGAAGGGCCGCGAAAATAGCTGCGCCCTCAACCCCGGCGCTGCCGTTGCTCAAGCCAGCCCTGCAAAAGCACCGTGGCGCTGATGCGGTCCAGTTGGCCCTTATCGCGCTTGGCCATGCGGCCCTTGCCGCTGCTGTTCAAGGTCTGCTGCGCGATGCTGCTGCTGAAGCGCTCGTCCGTGGTCTCCACCCAATGCCCGGGGAAGGTCTTCCGGAGGGCTTCCACAAAGGCCAGCACGTTGGATGTGATATCGGTCGGTTGCCCGTCCAAGCCCACGGGCAGGCCCACCACGAAGCCGTCCACGTGGTACATGATGGTGTAGCGCTGCAGCCAAGTCATCACCTGTTCCGTGGGCACGGTTTCCAATGCGGAAGCAATGATGCCCAGCGGGTCGGTGGCCGCTAAACCCGTGCGCTTCATCCCGAAATCGATGCCGATGACCTGCCCCATTAGGCCGCAAGGTGCGCAGCCGTGGCCGTTCGCCAACGTGGGAGTTCATACCACAGAGGCACGGAGGCACAGAGGACGCTCGAATACTCGAAGCCTGGACGTAGAACCATGTGGGGCTTCCGTAGTGATATCCTCCTCTTTGCCATTGATTTCTCCGTGGCTCCGTGCCTCCGTGGTCTTCATTCCCTCCTATTCCCCTACTTCGCCCTCCCAACCGACACGCATGCAACAGGAGATCGAACGCGCCTGGGAGAACCGGGAACTGCTGAAGGACAAGGCCACGGTGCAGGCCATTGAGCATGTGATAGAACTGCTGGACAAGGGGCAGCTGAGGGTGGCGGAACCGGTGTTCGGTAACAACCAAGCATCAACGCGGGATTCCTCGTCGGGGACTCCTCGGAATGACCGGGCAGGGGTGATTGAATGGAAGGTGAACGACTGGGTGAAGAAGGCTGTGATCCTGTATTTCCCCACGCGCGGCATGAAGACCTTGGAAGCCGGTCCTTTGGAGTTCCACGACAAGATGGAGCTGAAGCGCAACTACGCCCAGCTCGGCGTGCGCGTGGTACCGCATGCCGTAGCGCGTTACGGGGCATACCTCGCACCGGGCGTCATCATGATGCCGAGCTACGTGAACATCGGCGCCTACGTGGATGGTGGCACCATGGTGGACACCTGGGCCACCGTGGGTAGCTGCGCGCAGATCGGCAAGGACGTGCACTTGAGCGGTGGCGTGGGCATCGGTGGTGTGCTGGAGCCCGTGCAAGCGGCACCCGTGATCATTGAGGACGGTTGCTTCATCGGCTCGCGCGCCATTGTGGTGGAAGGTGTGCACGTGGGCAAGGAGGCCGTATTGGGCGCCAACGTGGTGCTTACGGCCAGCACGCGCATCATCGATGTAACCGGTGCCGAGCCCAAGGAGATGAAAGGCCATGTGCCGCCGCGCTCAGTGGTCATCCCCGGCACCACGGTCAAGAAGTTCCCGGCCGGTGAGTTCGGCGTGCCGTGTGCGCTCATCATCGGACAGCGCAAGGAGAGCACCGATAAGAAGACGAGCCTCAACGACGCACTGAGGGAGCACAACGTGGCTGTGTGAGGCGGAGAGAAGACCACAGAGGCAGAGGGGCACTGAGAACACGGAGGAAAATGCAAGGGCGGCAGCAGAGCTTTCTGGTCATACAGACCGCGTTCTTGGGGGATGCGGTGCTGACGACGGCTTTGCTGGAGAAGCTGCATGCCTTCTATCCGGATGCGGCAATTGATATCGTGGTGCGGAAGGGCAACGAAGGGTTGTTCAAGGGCCATCCGTTCCTTCGCCATGTCCATGTTTGGGACAAGCAACGCGGCAAGACACGCAACCTGTTCCGGTTGATCGGCACGTTGCGAAAGACCCGCTACGACCACATCATCAACTGCCAGCGCTTCTTCAGCACCGGGTTGATGACCGTGCTGGCCCGGGGCAACGAGAAGATCGGCTACGACAAGAACCCGCTGAGTTTCCTTTTCACACGCAAGTTGAAGCACGTGATCCCGACTGGACGGGACGGGGACGTCGGTGATGGTCGACACGAGGTGGACCGTCTGAACGCCCTCATCGAACACCTCACCGACAGGTCGCGGCCGCTGCCAAGGCTTTACCCATCTGCGGAAGACAGGGCGAGTGTTGAAGGCCATTGCTCCAGCCGGTTCATCACCATCGCGCCAGCATCCGTTTGGTTTACCAAGCAGTGGCCAGCGGAGAAATGGGTGGAGCTTCTGAAGCAGGTGCCTGCCAACACCCGTGCATTGCTTTTGGGCGGCCCTGGCGACAAGGACCTGTGCGAACGGATTGCCCGCGAAGCCGGCACTGGAACCGTGCTGGCCGGACAACTGAGCCTGCTACAAACGGCCGCCGTCATGGAACGTGCCGCGATGAACTACGTGAACGACAGCGCGCCGCTGCACATCGCCAGTGCGATGAACGCGCCCGTGACCGCCATCTTCTGCAGCACGGTTCCTGCGTTCGGCTTCGGGCCGCTGCGCGCGAACGGACGCGTGGTGGAAACAGCGGAAAAGCTCGATTGCAGGCCGTGCGGGCTGCATGGGCACAGGAGATGTCCCAAGGGGCACTTCCGATGCGCCGAGATCAAGGCTGCGCGAGCACTTGGCGAATTGATCTGATCACTCCTTCACGAACCTCGCTCGCCTCGAACCACTCGGGAACTCCAGTTCCAGCACGTGCACGCCCGGCGCCAATCCGTTAACCGACAGCGATATGTTCGAGCCTTGCATAGTGGCCGCGCCATCCAGCACTATCCTGCCCGAAAGGTCCGTCACCCTTATCCGCATTGGCACGTCTCCATTGACCGTCCGCACGTTCAGCACATCATGCGTTGGTTGGGGATAGAGTTCGAGGCCCTGCTGCGCCAGTTCTTCCTCCCCGAGCGTCACGCCCACGAACGACAGATCATCCACGTACAGTACTGAGCCCGGGTGGCTGCCCGACCAGATGCGCAAGAGGAGCGTGTCCGGCGCGTTGAACAGCGTGATCGGCGATCCGATGAACGTCCAGGCGGAAGTCGCGTTCGTGATCCATGCGTACGTCTCCTGCACCAGCAAACCGTTGCTCACGAAGGCCATGTAGATACCACCGGTGTCCGTGCCAACCGGCTCGTACTGATAGAACGCGGTCATGAGCGTGGGCGTGTCCGTGTAAGGAACACCGGTGAGGAAAGCGCCGTTGGCGATGTCGCTGTTCGCCAAGATGCCGGGCAGCGTGTCATTGCCCAAACCCAGCGTCTCCATGCGCAGTGAAAAGCTGCCTGTCCGGGCATTCGTGCTTTTCGCCACGGGTGCGAGGCCCATGTTCACCAGCAAGGGATTGAAAGAGAACCAACCGTCGGGTTCCTCGGTGGTGATGTCGTGCCAGTCTTCCATGCCGTTGTTCGGCAACTCGTCGGGCACTGGCTCAATGGTGCTCGTGAGTTGGACATCGTCCACTTCCAACCACGATGTACCTGCAATAGGCAGCCCATAAGGATCGCTGCTGACGAAGGCCAGTAGCACGCTGTCGGGCTGCACGGGAACCCCGTTGTTCACCGGGAAGCTCAGGGCGGTCCAGGTCAATTGAGTTCCGCCGATGTACTCCGACAGGGTGTCCACGACGGTGCCACCGCTCCACACGAGCAGGTAGATGAACGCCGAATCACCCGGAACGATGTCGTAGCGGAACCACCCTTGCAGCGCATCTATGGCGGTGCCGAAGGGCACGCCGTCCACCGCCTGGTTGTTCACCACGTTGCCTTGCAGCAGAAGCCCGTACGTCGTGTTCGTTCCATTGCTCACGCTGGTCATTCGCGCAGCATTCGCACCTGAATGACCCGGGACCCGCGTAACGCTGATCACGCCCGGGATCTGGTAGTTCGTCGTTCGCCATTCGTCGATCTCCTCGTAGGCCGCCCGGTCGGACCAGTCCTCGAACCCGCCGTTCGGGATCTGCTGTGCCGCACAATGCACCAACCCGGTACTGAACAAAACCACTGCGAAGGGGCGCACCATGGACCTGAGCTTTCGGCGAAGCTATCTGATCGACCTGCCAGCGCGCCACCCGGCTACTTTCGCCGCCTGTCTGCCGACGGCAGGCCCTTCCCTGGAACCGTGGCCGCACACGCCTTCGACATCGACCCGTCGCGACTGGACGGCATCGCGGAGCAGCCGCTGTTCAAGGCCGTGGCTGATGAAGCCGCAGTCCGGGGCATCCCTGCGTTCGCCATTGGAGGGTACGTGCGCGACCTGCTCCTGGGCCGTCCGTGCAAGGACATCGACTTCGTGGTGGAAGGCGACGGCATTGCTTTCGCGGAGGCGGTGGCCGCTCGGTTGAACGCCGGGCAGGTGCACGTCTTCAAGAACTTCGGGACGGCGATGTTCATCCTTCGACAGGCTCAGGATGACATCCAAGTCGAGTTCGTCGGGGCGCGCAAGGAGAGCTACAGCCGCAACAGCCGCAAACCCGAGGTGCAACCGGGCACCATCAAAGACGATCAAGAGCGCCGCGACTTCACCATCAACGCGTTGGCCATCTCCCTCAATGCTGGCAGTCTCGGTGCGCTGGTGGATCCCTTTGGCGGCATCCTCGACCTGGACAAGGGCATCCTGCGCACGCCGCTCGACCCGGACATCACTTACAGCGACGACCCCTTGCGCATGATGCGCGCCGTGCGGTTCGCCACGCAGTTGGGCTTCACCATTGAAACTGGGAGCTTCGAGGCCATACGCCGCAATGCCGAAAGGCTCGACATCATCAGTGCTGAGCGCATCCACACGGAGCTCAACAAGATCATCCTTACCGACAAACCCAGCGCCGGTTTCATCCTGCTGCGCGACAGCGGGCTCCTCTCCCGCTTCTTCCCTGAGTTCCTGGAGTTGCAGGGCGCGGAGGAGAAATACGGCATCGGCCACAAGGACAACTTCTACCACACGCTGCAAGTGCTGGACAACGTGTGCGAAAAGAGCAACGACCTGTGGCTGCGCTGGGCCGCCGTGCTGCACGACATCGCGAAGCCACGCACCAAACGCTTCGACCCTGAGCACGGGTGGACCTTCCACGGGCACGAGGACAAAGGCGCGCGCATGGTGCCGGGCATCTTCCGCCGCTTGAAACTGCCGCTGGACGATCAGATGAAATTCGTGCAGAAGCTCGTGGCCCTTCACCTGCGTCCCATCGCGCTCACCAAGGACATCGTTACCGACAGCGCCATCCGCCGCCTGCTCTTCGATGCCGGCGACGACATCGACGCGTTGATGATCCTCTGCCGCGCAGACATCACCAGCAAGAACGAGAAGAAGAAGGACCGCTACCTGCGCAACTATGAACTGGTGGTGGAAAAGCTGCGCTCCGTGGAAGAGAAGGACCGTGTGCGCAACTTCCAGCCGCCCATCACCGGTCAGGATGTGATGACCGCCTTCGGTGTAGAGCCGTGCAAGCTGATCGGCGATATCAAGACCGTGATCAAGGACGCCATCCTGGACGGCAAGATCGAGAACGACCGCACGCAGGCGTGGGCGCTCATGTTGGAGACCGGTCGAGCGATGGGACGTGAACCGTTGCGGGGGATGGAGAAGCCCGTTGTAGCCAACGACAGCAAGGAATAGTGACCGGGCCGCCCCGGCGTTGTCAAAGCTCAGGACCGCACCATTCGCAGGTACCGATAGCTTCGCGGTCCCATTGTATCCTCACGCATCCCACAATGCGCATCTACCGTTTCCGCGTCCTCATCGAAGACAAAACCGAAGCCTTTCGTGACATAGAGATCAGGAGCGAGCAATCGTTCCTTGACCTGCACAAGGCGATCAAGAAGGCCTTCGGCTTCAAGGGCGAGGAGATGGCCTGTTTCTATGTGAGCGACGACAGCTGGGAACGCGGCGCGATGATCCCGCTGGCCGACCTGGGCTTCGCGGAGGATGGCGGCACACCGCCCGCCCTGATGGCCGACGTGTACATCAGCGACCACATGCGCAGCACCAAGCAGCGCTACATCTACGTGTACGACTTCCTCTTCAACTGGACCTTCCTGATCGAACTCGTGAGCGCCAAGGAACCGGTGAAGGGCAAGCGTTATCCCCAGGTGGTTTTCAGTCACGGTGAAGCACCTGGCGAGATGAGCCGCATGGACCCTATCCTGCTTCCCGGCAACGACGATGAAGCCGAAGGCGAGAACATGCGCGAGGAGGCCGAGGAGATCTACGACGCCGACGAAGACATGGGCCACGACACGGACATGGGCGATGAGCACGACGAATTCGGCCACGGTGAGGACGATGGGCTGAGCGGGCACGAGCAATTGCCGGAGGATTACCACTGAGGGAGTTGACCCGCGGAACTGAAATGACCTCACGCGGGGGCGCGGGGAACGCGGAGAGGAGAGAAATACGTTCGCGCAGAGGCGCAGAGAACGCAGAGGATGACAGACAACGGGCATGACTTCCTGTGCAAGGGCCGGTTCGGCCGCAGCGCGCAGCGCCCATCATGTTCATCATCTTCATCCGTGGATGCATCTGCGGTTCTGTGTTGATCCATGGAGAGGATGGGGACCAAAGCAGGCACGCTGATCGTTGTGGGCGGACCAACCGCCAGCGGGAAAAGCGCGGCTGCGGTGGCCCTGGCCAAGCACTTCGGAACGGAGGTGGTGAGCGCCGACTCGCGCCAATTCTACCATCAACTGCGGATCGGTGCAGCACCGCCCACCGCAGAAGAGATGGAAGGTGTACCGCACCACTTCGTCGGCCACTTGGGAGTGGAGGAAACGATGAGCGCCGGTGGCTTTGCCAGGGTCGCTGTACGAGTCATTGAGGACCTATTGAAGGAACATGGCACCGCCGTGCTGGTAGGAGGAAGCGGACTGTACATTGACGCGGTGCTTAACGGCTTCGACCCGATGCCACTGGGCGACCACCGCATCCGCACCGAGTTGCAGGAGCGCTTCCGGCGCGATGGACTAGAGCCGTTGCTGCAACGCCTGGCGGAACTCGACCCGGCAATCATGGAACGTATCGACCAGCGCAACCCGCACCGCGTGATCCGGGCACTGGAAGTTTGCCTGAGCAGCGGGCGGCCCTTCAGCGCCCAACGAAGTGGCAACCCTGAGGAACGCCCATGGAAGAGCCTCTGCCTGGCCATGGACCTTCCGCGGGAGGAACTCTACCAACGGATCGACGCACGGTTCGACGGCATGATGGCCGCTGGCCTGCTGGAGGAAGCACGCGGACTGTTTCCCCTTCGCCAGCTGAACGCTTTGCAGACCGTTGGATACCGCGAACTGTTCCTGCACCTCGCCGGGGAATTGGATCTTCCTGGAGCGGTCGCGCTAGCGAAGCAGCACACCCGCAACTTCGCCAAGCGGCAACTGACCTGGCTGCGCCGCAGCGATGCATGGAACTGGGTATCGCCGTCGGACATCCCCGCCATGGTGCGACTGGTCGAAGATTCGGCGTAGCGCTCTACTGCAATCGTGGTATTCCCGGCCGTGCTGCGGGCAGGTAGTTTCGCCGCCCGTTCGCCGCATGCGGACATTTCCAACGAACATGACCAACCGCTTTCTAATTGGCGCTCTCACCGCCATGGCCCTCGCCTCCTGCAGCGACCCTCAGCCCAACGACCAGCAAAACACCGACGCCGCCAGCACCGAAAAGGTGGTTAACGTGTACAGCCACCGCCACTACGATGTGGACAAGCAGCTCTTCGCCGATTTCGAAGCCGCCACCGGCATCAAGGTGCAAGTGATCGACGCCGATGACGACCAACTGCTGGCACGTTTGGCCGCTGAGGGCGCCAACACCCAAGCCGACATCATCCTTACCAGCGACGCCGGACGACTGGGCCTGTGCAAGCAGGGCGGCTTCCTGCAGCCTATCACGACAAAAAACCTTGAGGGCAACGTGCCCCAGCACTTGCGCGATCCCGAGGGCAACTGGTATGGGCTCAGCGTGCGCGCCCGCGTATTCGCCTACGACAAAAACAAGGTGAAACCCGAGCAATTGGCCACCTATGATGCCGTCACCGGTCCTTCCTTCAAGGGCAAGTTGCTGGTGCGGAGCAGTGAGAACACCTACAACCAGAGCCTGGTGGCAGCGATGATCGCACGCAACGGACGCGATGCGGCCTTGGCTTGGTGCAAGGGAGTGGTGGCCAACATGGCGCGTGAACCCAAAGGCGGAGACACCGACCAGATGCTGGCCATCGGCGAAGGCCTTGGCGAGGTGGCCATCGTCAACAGCTACTACGCCGGCAAGCTGATGGTGAGCGAAGACAGCGCTAAGCAGAAGGCCAAGGCGATCATTGCCGTTGCTTACCCTGTCATTGGCAAGGACATGGGCACGCACGTGAACGTGAGCGGTGCCGGCGTTGCCAGGCATACCAAGCACAAGGACAATGCGATCGCGCTGCTGGAGTTCCTCACCAGTGATGCGGCCCAATCCGTCTTCGCGAAAGGCAACATGGAATTCCCGGTGAAGCCTGGCATCGCCGTAGCGCCTGAGCTCGAAGCCTTCGGCAACCTCGTGCAGGACCAACTGGACCTGAGCAAGCTCGGCGAGAACAATGCCGAGGCCGTGAAGGTGATGGCCGAGGCCGGTTGGAAATAAGCCTGACGGAACATGATGCTACGCGGCTGGGCCAACGCACTTGCTGTGCTACTGTGCCTGCCCCTGCTGGTGGTGGCACTCTCACCACTGTTCCTCGAGGCACCGCAGTGGTCTTTCGTTGGTGGCGCGTTCCTATGGGAACATTTGGGAGGTTCTTTGGAGCTGGCGTTCGGTACGTTGCTGCTGGCGTTGGTGTTCGGTGTTGGTGCCGCATGGGTGGTTTCGGTCTTCGACTTTCCGGGCCGGAGGGTCATCTCCTGGTTGTTCGTTCTGCCCTTGGCGTTGCCTACGTACATCGCGGCGCTGGCCTTCGCCGGCCTGCTCGGGCCAACGGGCACGTGGACGGTATTCCTCCGCGAGCACATGGGCATCGAGGTGGATGTCATGACAATGCCCGGTCTGTGCATGGTGCTGGCCTTGGTCCTCTTCCCCTACGTGTACGTGCCAGCGCGAGCGGCATTCAGCGGCGGTCTCAGCGATGCCTTGGAAGCCTCGCGCACGTTGGGTGCTGGCCCATGGCGGCGTTTTGTTTCGGTTGGACTTCCCTTGGCTCGTCCTGCCATTGCCGGTGGTGGACTGTTGGTGCTGATGGAAACCCTGAACGATTACGGCGCTGTGAAGTACTATGGGCTGCACACCATCACCACGGGCATCTTCCGCGCTTGGGGCGGGTTGTACGACCGGGGCAGCGCAATGCGATTGGCCGTTCTGCTGGTCGTGCTGGTGATCACGCTCATTGTTGTCGAACGGATGCTGCGCCGACGTGGGCTGCGCACCACCGACCATCGGCCCCTGACCCGGCTCACGCTCAGTGGTCCACGACGGATCCTTGTCCTGATCGTGTGCTCGCTGTTGGTGTTGATGAGCCTGGTGGTGCCCATTGGAGCATTGTCCATTGACGCGCTTTCTGTGCCAGGCGCGCATCTGCTTCCTGAACTGTTCAGTGCAACGCTGAACACCTTGCATGTTGGCGCTTGGGCCGCGGGCTTCACATTGCTCGTGGCGTTGTTGCTCGCTTGGAAGGCTCGTCAGCAGCAAGGACGGGAAAGCCGCTTGGGACAGTTAGCTGAGCTGGGCTATGTCGTGCCCGGCGCGGTGATAGCCGTTGGTGCCATGGCCCTCGCGGGGCTTCTCGATCGCGCGGTCGGAATAGTGGGCACCGCTTCCGGCCTGGCACTGATCGGTTCGTTGCCCTTGTTGGTGTATGCGTTCGGTGCACGGTTCATGGCGGTGGCCGCGCAGCCCATCAAAGCTGGATCGGCCCAACAACCCATGCTACTCGACGAAGCCGCCCGCACACTGGGTGTTCCTGCAAGCCGCACGTTCCTTCGAGTGAACCTGCCCCTCCTGCGGCCTGCGCTGGTGGCCGCAGCGCTGCTCACTGCGTTGGAAGTGATGAAGGAACTGCCGCTCACGCTCATCATGCGTCCGTTCGACTTCGACACGCTGAGCACCACCGTGCACGAATACGCGCGCATTGAACAGACGCGTGAGGCCGCACTGCCCGCACTGGTGATCGTACTTTGCGCGCTGTTGCCCGTGCTACTTCTGCACCGGCTGCACGACAAGCGCCGCGGATGACCGCCCCTCTCCTCTCCGTCCAACAGCTCGGTTTCGGCTATGGCGAGCGCGAAGTGCTCACCGGCGTGGACCTTTCCCTTGCCCAAAAGGAAACGTTGGTGCTCACCGGCGCCAGCGGCTGCGGCAAGAGCACCTTGTTGCGGCTCATCGCCGGGTTGGAGAAACCCCGGTACGGCACCATCGAGCTGAACGGCGCCATGATCTCGTCACCTTCATCCGTGGTTCCAACAGAGCAGCGGCCCATCGGCATGGTCTTCCAAGGCCTGGCATTGTTCCCGCACTTGACGGTGGAGGGCAACATTGCCTTCGGACTTCGACATCTGCCCAAGACGCAACGCCGTGGAACGGTGAACGAATACCTGGACCTGCTCGGGCTGGAGGGCTTGGGTGAGCGCTTTCCCAACGAGATCAGCGGCGGGCAGCAGCAGCGCGTGGCTGTGGCGCGATCACTTGCGCGCAAGCCGCAACTGCTTCTTATGGATGAACCCTTCAGCGACCTCGACCTGTCAACACGGGTGAACGTGCGCGAAGCGGTAAAAACCGCGCTGCAACGCTCCGGTACAGCGGCCATTATCGTCAGCCACGACCAGCAGGACGCTGAACACATGGCGCACCGTATTGTCCGCATGGAAAGCGGTCGCCTCGTGGAACAGAGCATTGTGGGTGCATGAGCGGCGATCGGTTGCATCAGTTGGAGGCGATGCTCTCGGACGAGCCGGGTGACGTCTTCCTGCGCTATGCCATAGCGTTGGAGCACCGCCGCTTGGGCGACTTCCGGAAGGCGACCTACCTCTTGGAGCAATTGATGCGCGATGTGCCTTCGCACGTAGCCACCTACTACCAGCTCGCGCTTTTGCTCGCCGACCAAGGCCGCGTGCAGGACGCATTGGCCGCCTGCGATGCCGGCATGTTGCAAAGCCTGGTGAACGCCGACCGCAAGGCACGCAGTGAACTCAGCGAGCTGAAGCAAACGCTACTCGACAGCCAGGAATGAAACGATTGAAGCGATGGGGCTTCGGCCTCATTCTCCTTTTCGGTGTTCTCGCTGTGCTCTTGTGGCGCTCGCACGCGTGGCTTGCCATTTCAGAGCGGAGCGGCGGGAAAGTGCTGGTGGTGGAAGGCTGGATGGATGAGCTTCAACTGGAACAAGCCGCCGCGCTTTTCAAGGAAGGTGGCTATGCTCTAGCGTACACCACGGGCACGGTGCGACCGTTCGCCTACTACCTCGTACCGGGTGCACAACTCAGGCTGGGACCTGCGAAACCTGCGTTCCGATCCGTGGAGGTCAGCGTTGCCGGGCTTCCTGCTTGTACTGCGCTTGTGGTCATGAACGGTGACACGGTCTTGCGCGCTCCCACCGGAGACCGCATCACCAACCACGGCATCGACCTGCGCGAACCGGCCAGTTCCATCGTCATCGCCTGCGACCCGATGTACCCGCAACCGGGGCCACCGTCCGTGTTCATCCATTCGCTCCGCTTGGACGGTAAGAACGCGCACGAGCTGCAAGCGTGGATCTCCGTTCTCAACCCGGACAGCTCGCTCCTGCCTGGCACCCCATCCTACGCGGATCATGCAGCCGCCATCCTCGCCCTGCACGGTGTTCCCTCCGATCGCATCACTGCCGTGCCGGCCGGTGGCGATCCCGTCAGCCGGTCGTGGGCCAACGCCGCCACACTGGGCCACCACCTTGGAGGCCAGGGCATCATGGCATTGGACGTGGTAACGCTCGGTGTGCACGCGCGGCGCTCTCGGGCCCTATACCGTGAAGCACTTGGCGAAGGCGTGGCGGTGGGCGTGGTCTCCCTGCCCGACCCCGACTGCCCGGCTGACGGCTGGTGGAAGTCGCAGAAAGGCTGGTACACGTTGCTGAAAGAGATCGCCGGTTCGCAAGAAGCCGCCGTGGTGGATGCCACCCGGTAACTTGGCCGCGTGACCAGGACCCCACTCCTGCCTCTCCTGTTTTGTTGTGCCCTTCCGCTTTGCGGTCAGGACACCTTGCGGATGTTGAGCTACAACCTGCTCAACTTCCCCGACGCGAATCCTTACGGTAAAGCCGATACACTGGCGGACATCCTCGCATGGCACCCGGTGGATCTGCTGATCGCAGAGGAGATCCACGACCTGAACGGCGCCGAGCAAGTGCTCAACGATGCGTTGAACGTGAACGGCGTGGACCGCTTCAGCATGGCCACGTTCGTTCCGCAGCAGAGCGCGCAGTGGGCAACGATCAAACTGGCGCAGTGCATCTACTACGATCACAACAAGCTGGGCCTGCGCGATCAGTCCTTGCTGCTCACCAACGTGCGTGACATC
Organism: Flavobacteriales bacterium; assembly: GCA_016699575.1. Classification (NCBI taxonomy): domain Bacteria; kingdom Pseudomonadati; phylum Bacteroidota; class Flavobacteriia; order Flavobacteriales; species Flavobacteriales bacterium. The sequence goes on from CP064979.1 coordinate 4,181,539, forward strand.
AATGTGTACACGATGTACTTGCGCGACAACGGGATCTTCCAAGGCGACACGACGTTCTTCACTGTTTTCGCCGTGCACCTGAAAGCCAGCAATGACCCACAGGACATCGCCGACCGTGAAGCCATGGCGCAAGTGCTGACGGCCCATGCGGCCGCACTGCCCGCAGGACGGCCGGTGATCGTAGCCGGGGACATGAACATCTACACGGGCAGCGAACCGGCATTCACCGTGCTGCTCACTCCGCTGGGCGGCGTGCAGCTGGAAGATCCGTTGCAGCTCGGCGGCCAAGCTTGGGCTGGACTTGGCAACGCTTCCATCTTCACGCAGAGCACACGAGTGAACGCCATCTTCGGTGACGGTGCTGGTGGAGGCCTCGACGACCGGTTCGACATTGCGCTCATGAGCGACGACATCATTGATGGCTCTGGTCCGTTAGAGCTGGTGCCCGGCTCCTACCGCCCGCTCGGCAACAGCGGCACGTGCTGGAACGACAACATCACCGACTGCTCCACTTGGCAAGCGCCGTTCAGCATCCTGCGCAAGCTCTACTACATGAGCGACCACTTGCCCCTGGCGTTCTCACTATCCACCAACGCAGTTCTTGGCATATCCGCTGGTTCAACCCGTGGGGCAACAGGCATGGCATTGCAAGGCCGTGGGATCGTGCTGCAGAACGCCAAGGATGGTGAACTCACCATCTTCAACGCATTGGGACAAGTGCTCATGGAAACGACCGTTGGCCCGGGCCGGAGCTGCGTGGAACTGCCGCGGGACCTTCACGGTATCTGCATCGCCAGGCTGACTTCCGTGGAAGACCGGGCGACGTTGAAGATGTGCTTGGAATGATCCGGGGGTAATGGCACCTTGGCGCTCCCAAACGGAAGCCGATGCCGAGCAACAAGCCCGAACCACAGGAAGCAGCGCTCTACTACCAGTCGTACATCCGCAAAGCAGACGGCGTCAGTCTTCACCATGCGTTGGGCCACGCGAGTGCCGTACTGCACAAGTCGTTGGAAGGCGTGAAGGGCGACAAAGCGGAGTACCGTTACGCCGAAGGCAAGTGGACCATCAAGGATATCGTGCAGCACATCATCGACTGCGAGCGCGTGTTCGCTTACCGCGCGCTCCGCATCGCACGCCACGACAGCACGGAGCTGCCCGGATTCGATGAGAACGACTACGCCGCCAGCAGCAGTACCGAACGCCGCAGCCTGGCCGATCTGCTCGAGGAACATGATACCGTGCGCCTCAGCACCGAGAAACTCTTCGAGAGCTTCAGTCCCGACATGCTGATGCGCATGGGAACAGCCAACGGTAATCCGTTCAGTGTGCGGGCGTTGGGCTGGATCATCGCAGGGCACGCCGTGCACCATGCGGAAGTGATCCGTGAGCGCTATCTCTGATCCGCCGTGCGCAGCATCCAGAGCTGGTTCGACGAGTACGGTGAGAGCCACCGCAACGCGACCAACATCGCGATCCACTGGGTGTGCGTTCCTGCCATCTTCTTCAGTGTGATCGGACTGCTGGGAAGCATCCCACCAAGCGAATTGCCGTGGCTCGGCCGATTGCCATGGGCCAAACTTGTGATAGGCGCGGTGCTCCTACTGTTTTATGCGCGGTTGTCGCTCGGCATAGCGTTGGGAATGGCCGTGATGAGCTACGCTGCCATGGTGCTGGCCCGATGGCTCGATGACCAAGCACCTTGGCCGCTGTGGGCTGTTAGCCTCACCGTCTTTGCCATTGCCTGGGTAGGCCAATTCTACGGCCACAAGGTGGAAGGCAAGAAGCCGAGCTTCCTGAAGGACCTGGCCTTCCTGCTGATCGGACCAGCGTGGCTGGTGGGCAAGGTTTACAGGCGGTCTGGGATCGCCTATTGATCCTCCGGTGGTGGCGGTATCATGTCCCGAAGTCGTTCAAAGTACCCGGGGTGCCATGTGGGATCCAGTATGCCTGGAAACGGATGCATGATCTCCGTGAGTTCCATCAGTACAACGTCAGGTTCAACAAGGGCTTGCCCGAACAGGTCCTTGCTTGCGGTGTTACCAAGGAACAGTTCATTCATACGCACGACCCTCAACTGTGCTAAGCGTGCGTCGCCACCCGTAAAATCATGTGCGTTGGGAAAGTGGGGCAGGTCCGCGATCATGCCCCACCGGTCAACATCGTGGGCTCGCACCAACATCGTTTCCATGTCCACCGCATTGTTCTCCTTGCCGCGACGGTCGCTGAAGATGTAGTCGCCACCGGCATCCTTGATGAGCTGGGCCATGTAGCTGTTGCCAGGAGGCACCCACCATTGGCCGTTCCATTGACTGCCGAAAAGGACCTTGGGACGCGGACTGTTGCCAACGGTCGCTTTGGCTCGTTCGTACCGATCGGCGATACCCGCGTAGAGGCTATCCGCCAAGTCGGTCTTGCCTACGAGCACACCAAAGAACTTGAGCCACTCCGCGCGCCCGAGCGGATGCGGTTCCAAGTACTCGGCGATCATGAGCAGCGGCACACCCGCGACGGCGGTATCAGATCCCGAGCGGCCGAACGGATAGCCCAGAAGCACATCGGGCGCAACAGTGATCAGTGCCTCGCGGTCCACACCGTCGGCCGTTCCGATCTCCATGACTTGTCCCAGAGCATGGCGCTCCCTGGTCGCCACATCGCGCACCTGCTCCAGATGAGCGGCGGCAACCACACGGTCAGCACAACCCAACGTGCTCATGTACGGCAAGTGGGTGGTGCTCAATGTTGCAATGCGCTGCAAACCGCCCGTTGGAACAAGGAGATCACCTATCGTGTCATGGTGTGCGGAATCACCGAACACCAGCAAGCGGTGACCGGCTGGGACGGTGAACGTGGTGAAGTGCTGCGCGACCAAGGGTCGTACCTCCGAGCCTTGCGATACCTGGGGGCCGCTTTCCTCCGAAGTGCAACCGGCCAGCAGCACGATCATCCAACCCCACCAGACCTTCATGGCATGTTGCCGATGATCTCGAGGGCTTGGTTGCGAACGCTGTCCTCACCCCTCTGCAAGGCTTGCACGGACGGCTTAACGGGCACATCGGGCAGTTCGCCATGGTCCGATGGACCGCTGGGCGAACCATCGAACGTGTAGCGGATCAGGGGCACCACGAAACGCACACCGGTACGCGGTGCAGTGATGCGCAATTCGCGACCACCGCAATACGAAACGGCGTTCGTGCCACCTTCTTCGCCCAACAGCTTACCGCGCGCGTGCCGCTTCACAAGCATGCCCACAGCGGCAGCGCTCTCCCGGGTGGCCCCATCCTGCAGCACGAACACACGCCCTTCGAACCGACGGTGGGCGGCGGGCAACTCCTTCATGCGTTCGTCGGTTTCCGGAAGGATGAAGGCACCGGCTTCGGCCATCGTGAAGGTGCTGTGGACCGAGGCATAGAAGTCGTCCAGTGGTATGGCGCGGCGGTACCACGTCGGAACCGTCACTGAACGAACGGTCATGCGGCGCGCCACCTTGAAAGGGTGTTGCGCGACAAGGGCGAACACCTGTTCAGCCATGCCAAGGTCGCTGCCTTTGGCACCGCGCACATCGATGACCAATGTTCCCACCTTCCTCTTCTCCAGTTCCTTGAGCAGGTCGCCGAGGAAACGCTCCGGACGCACATCGGCGGCTTCCAGGTCAGCGGGTTCCAACGTGTGCAGCTCGAGCCACATCAGGTCACGCTCTTCATACCACGTGCTGCGCCAAGGCAACAACGCCTGCTGACGGACCGTCGCCGAGGCCATTTCCTCTTGCGTGAGCGCATTGAGCGTCACTTCTTCCGCAACACCGTGCGGGTTCTCACAGATCAGCTTGTACTCCGTGCTGATACCATAGCGGGCAACGAACCGAACGGCAAACTCCCGTTCCAGCCGTCGCACACGGGCGGCAGTCGCCTTGCCGTCCACAACGATCAACGGCAGCAGCTCGCGGACGATCGCTCCGGCAGGCATACCGTTGATGGTGTGGATCCTGCTCCCGGGTGCCACACTGCGGAATCCCATGCGCTCAGCGCGCACGTGCAGTAACGTGTCTTCAATGGCCAGGTCCAACGGTAGCAGAGGCACTGTCCTGGCCATTCGTTGGGCCTCGTCCAATGGAAGAGCGCAACGCGTGTGCCCGTCACCGAGCATGTTCAACAGCACGTTCACCGAGTCGATGAAATCGCGCAGTGGCATGGTCATGCGTATGGAGCCCCCCAAACGCGCGAACGCTTGGTCGATGGCCTCCTTCGGCACGTACCGGTAAGGATCAGCGTGCGCCTCGTGGATGGTGACGCGCAAGAGCTCGAGGTCCTCACGCAGCTCCTCCGGATAGAACGTGCGGTCCAGCGACTGTGCCCTGAGATGCAAGGAAGCCGCCGAGACAACGACGAGGACGAGGGTGATGAAGCGCTTCAAGGATGACGAAAGTAGCTGGGCCGGTGCGCACAAATGGCAAGGCCCCGCTCCAACGGAACGAGGCCTTGCACAAAGGGTTGCTTACGCCTTGACAGCGCTCTTCGGCGCAGCAGCGAGGATCTCGGCGCTTACACCGGCAGCGTACTTGGCGAAGTTGTCGTTGAACGCCTTGGCCAGCTTGTCGGCCGCTTGGTCATAGGCGTCCTTGTTCTTCCATGTGTTGCGCGGGTCCAGCACTTCCACAGGCACGTTGGGGCATGTGGTCGGATAGCTCACACCGAAGACAGGGTGCTGCTTGTACTCCACCTTGTCCAACTCACCGTTCAGTGCCGCCGTGATCATCGCACGGGTGAACTTGAGCTTCATGCGGTCTCCGGTGCCATAAGCACCACCGCTCCAGCCGGTGTTCACCAGCCAGATGTGCACATCGTGTTCCTTCATCTTCTTGCCCAGCATCTCGGCGTACTTGCCGGGGTGCAGCGGCAGGAAGGGCGCACCGAAACAGGCGCTGAACACCGTCTTGGGCTCGGTAACACCGAGCTCGGTGCCTGCCACCTTCGCCGTATAGCCGCTGATGAAGTGGTACATGGCCTGTCCAGCGCTCAGCTTGCTGATCGGAGGAAGGACACCACTGGCATCGCACGTAAGGAAGAAGATGTTCTTCGGATGACCACCACTGCTGGGCACGGCGATGTTGCTGATGTGCTCGATGGGGTAGCTCACGCGGGTGTTCTCCGTCTTGGAGCCATCGGCGAAATCAACCGAGGTGGTGCCTTCCTTGAACACGACGTTCTCCAGGAGCGCACCGAACTTGATAGCATCCCAGATCTGTGGTTCTTTCTCCTGGCTGAGGTCGATGCACTTCGCATAGCAGCCGCCTTCGAAGTTGAAGACGCCGTGGGCGCTCCAGCCGTGCTCGTCGTCACCGATGAGCTGACGGTCGGGGTCGGCGCTGAGGGTGGTCTTGCCGGTACCGCTCAAACCGAAGAACACGGCCGTGTCGCCTGCCTTACCGATGTTGGCCGAGCAGTGCATGCTGAGCACGCCCTTCTCGTGCGGCAGCACGTAGTTGAGCACCGTGAAGATGCCCTTCTTGATCTCGCCGGTGTAGCCCGTGCCACCAATGATGATCATCTTCTTGGAGAAGTTGAGGATGGCGAAGTTGTGCTGGCGGGTACCGTCCATGGCGGCATCGGCGGTGAAGCCGGGGGCGCAGATGATGTGCCAGTCGGGCGTGAAGCCGTCCAACTCTGCGTGCGTTGGGCGCAGGAACATGTTGCTGGCGAACAGCGCGCTTGCCGGCTGCTCGGCCACCACCCGGATGTTCAGGCGATAGGCCGGATCGGCGCAGGCATAGGCATCCTTCACGTACACGGTGCGGCCTTGCAGGTAGCCGGTGAGCTTGCTTTGCAGGCGTTCGAACTTCTCGGCATCGAAGGGGATGTTCACATCGCCCCACCACACGCTGTTCTCGGTGTTGGCGTCCTTCACGCAGAACTTGTCCTTGGGGCTGCGACCGGTGAACTCGCCGGTGTCGATGGCCAGCGCGCCGCTGTCGGCGAACATGCCCTGGCCGGTGATGATGGCCTCCTCGATCAGCTCGGCGGGGTCAAGGTTCCAATACACTTCGCCCACTCGGCCAAGACCCAGCTTGGAGAGGTCAGCGTTCTTCGGTTTGTTACCGAACTCGTTCATGTGATGGTGGTTTGGTTCTTCGGTTGGCCTACGGTTGCGCAAGCGGCCGCGAATGTAACCGGCCCTTGGTCCGGGGTCCATGGCATTGGTCAGGACTTCCGCAGCGCGCCCACTGCGAGCGCTGCCCACCCAACGATGAACATGAGCCCTCCGAGCGGGGTTATGGGCCCCAGAAGCGGAGTTAGCGCTTCTGTTCCAAGGACCGGGCGCATGGCGAGCAAGTAGAGCGAACCACTGAAGCCTAAAATGCCCACGGTGAACGCCCGGCGGGCCCATACCAATGAAGATCCTCGAATGCGATCACCGACCAGCGCCAGGAACAGCAAGGCCAAGCCGTGGTAGAACTGGTACTCCACACCGGTCTTCCAGTTGGCCATTGCCTGTGCATCCACCATGTCCCGCAGGCCATGCGCGCCGAAGGCACCGAGCACTACGGCAAGCAGCAAGACCGACGAAGCATAGCCGATGGTGCGCCTGGACGCATGGTGTTGGTTGGGTTTGTCCATTTCCATCGGTAGTGAGGGCTGGAACAGAGCCTCACATACCCCTCTTGGCTGCCTTCTTCCCCGGTTTCGCTTTGCCTCCTCCCTTGAGCCCTGCCTTGATTTCCATTCCTTGCCGCTTTTTCGCAGCAGCTGTAGAGTTGCTGCCACGGTTACCCTCGTGCAATGCCACCCTGTTTCCTTCGCTATCTATGAACAGGCCAAATGATCCGGCAGTATCGCTGATCAGTGTCTTCTGCATGATCACCCGGCCACCTGCCAGTTCCACACGGGCCAACACACCGTCCAGATCGTTGCCTGCATTGAGGTAGATCAGCGAGCCGTGGTCGCTTGGAATGCAGCCTGGGCCTTGGATCAGTGCGCCGCCGATGCCCTTGTCGGCCGGGAAATAGGCCATGGCGAACTCGGCATTGTTGCCGATCTCCATTTCCATGTTGTAGATGGCGTTGTAGAACCGTGCGGCCCGGTGGATGTCCCATACAGGGATCTCGAACCAACTGACGAAGTCCTTCAGTTTGATGTGGTGACGACCGGCTGTGCTGCCCATGCTTATTCGGTTTGTTCCGTCGGGGGACGGTAGGTGGTGATAACGTGCTTCGGCAGTTCGTGCGCACGCGTTTCGTCCTTCACCTCCAGTTCGCTCAATTCGTGCACGCGTGTTGGCTTGATCAATGGGCCCAGGCTTTCCAGGTGCGGATGCTTCAGTCCAGGGCTGTACACATTGAAATCCACAGGCCTATCGCGGAAGCTCTTCAATGGCTGGCCAAGACGCAGCACACCGAGTTCGCGGCTGCGGCGCACCTTTTCAAGGTTGATCTCTATGGGAATGAACTCTTCGTTCACTTCGGCTTGGTACACCACGCGTCCTTCGGGGCCGCACACAATACTACGGCCGCTGCCACCTGCATCCAGACCGTTGATGTCGAAGAAGTAGCACTGATTGGTGGCCGCACTGGCACGGGCAATGCTGAGCTCGATCTCGCGGTCGATGGTTCCCGTGAGCGTGGGGTGCAGGATCACCTCAGCGCCCATCACAGCGAGCGTACGCGTGGTTTCCGGGATCCACATGTCGTAGCAGATGCTTACGCCGAAACGGCCCACGTCAGGCACATCGAACACGCAGAACTCGTTGCCACCGGTCACGCCCACCTCATAGGGATAGAAGGGGAACATTTTGCGGTAACGCGTCACCACGCTGCCTTCGGGATCGATCACCGAGGCCGTATTGTAGATGAGTTCGCTCTTTTTCTCAAAGATGCTTCCGGGCAGCAGCCAGATGCCGTGCTTGGCGGCCATGGCGCACATCTCCTGTTCGAACTCGCCCGGGACGGCTTGGGCGTGAACGATGTGCGGTCCGTAGGCGCAGAGCTCGCTGAACATCACCATGTCCACCCACGGGTAGATGGCCATCAGCAGGTCGAGCTTGGTCTTCATGGCTTCCACATTGGGCACCGCCGAAGAGGTGCGCATCTGGATGCCAGCGATTGAGAATGGCTTCATTCAATGAATGGTGAATGGTGAATGGCGGATGGGGATGAGCATCGGTGTTCCTGTTCGCGTTCACCGATTCCATTCGCCTTGTGCTTGCTCATCCAGCGATCTTGTCCAACTCCTCCTCCATGATGTCCAGTCCCTTGTTCAGCAGTTCATCACTGATCACCAAAGGGCTCAGGACACGGATCACATTCTTGTCCGTGCCGGCGGTGATAACGACCAGGTCCCGCTTCGCGCAGGCGTTCATGAGCTTGGTGCACGTATCCGCATCGGGCTTCGTTGGATCGCGCTTCACACTGAACTCCATGGCCATCATGGCCCCCAAGCCGCGCGCATCAGCCACGCAGTCGTGCTTGGCCTTCATCTTCTCGAAGCGCTTGCGGATCACTTCGCCCACGTGCTTTCCTTTCGCGTTGATATCGATCTCCTCCATGTACTTGAGCGTGGCCAATGCAGCGGCACAGCTCACGGGGTTGCCGATGTAGGTGCCGCCAATGCTGCTGGGGGCCGCCTTGTCCATGATGTCGGCCTTGCCCATCACGGCCGCTATCGGCATGCCGCTGCCGAGGCTTTTGGCCCAGGTGCTCAGATCGGGGGTGATGCCGAAATGGGAATAAGCGCTCCACGCGCCCGTGCGTCCGAAGCCCGCCTGGATCTCGTCGCAGATGAGCAGGATGCCATGCTGATCGCACCACTTGCGCAAGCCTTCCACATAACCCTTCGGTGCCACGTTGAAGCCGCCCTCACCCTGCACCAGCTCAATGATGACACAGGCCAACTGATTGGGATCAACGGTGTTGTGCGATAGTTCTTCCAAGCGGTGCAGTTCGGCCTTCACGAACTCGGCTTCGCTCCTTCCAGCGCCGTAACGGAAGTAATTGGGGTACTGGGTCCGGTAGACTTCCGGAGCGAAGGGGCCGCAATCCGGCTTGTACCCAACCTTACTGGTAAGGGTCATGGCCATCATCGTCCGTCCGTGAAATGCGTCGGTAAAGCAAAGTACGCCCTGACGCTTGGTGGCCTGGCGGGCGATCTTGATGGCGTTCTCCACGGCTTCGGCGCCGGTGCTCACTAGTAATGTCTTGGTGGGCCCGCCATGCGGCAACAGGGCATTGAGCTTTTCGCACAGTGCCACGTATGGCTCATAGCTCGCCACATTGAAGCTCACATGAAGGAACTTCTCAGCCTGCTCCTGAATGGCCTTCACCACGGGCGGTGGGCAGTGGCCCGCGTTCACAACGCCGATGCCCCCGGCGAAGTCGATCAGGTCACGGCCATCGCCGTCGGTAATGGTGGCCCCGCTGGCCTTCGCGGCAGTTGCATAGTTGAACATCCCCACACCATTGGGCACAGCGGCCTTCCTGCGGGCGATGAGTTCCTGGCTCTTGGTCAATTGGTCGGTCATGCTAGGGCTCGGCTTCCGCGGAGCGGTGGCGAAATTGGACAAGTCCTGCGCCGCCGAAGAACCGTTCAGGCGGAAGAAATGCACAAGTCCGCCCCCCCTCCATGCGCCACGCTTGGGCCGATGCTCGGAAACCCAACCTTGTCCGTTCACTGTCCAACCGGGCGGAATGCCTTGTCCATATTGGATTTCCGTACAGCAAGAGCGGTTAAGGGCAACTGAGCGTAGAGGTGCGGAGGTTGCCACAGCCCTGCCCCCTTGTCAGAAGGTTGCACCATCCGCTACATTCGGCCCCGCTCCATGAAGAAGAAGATGCAAGGCAAGACCGAGGAAACCGCAGAGCAGAAGCAAGAGCAACGCTGTTACTCCCAGTACGCCAAGAACGAGACGCTGGACTTCGACCCCTTGAAGGAGTTGAACCTGCCGGCGAACTATGAGGAGGTGCTTACTCGCTTCCAGAAGCTGCAAGGCGAGCGGGCGATGGAGTCACTGAACTGAACCGGATACGTGATGCTTGAACGCCCCGCATTGCGGGGCGTTCCCTTTTGCTCCCCTATCGTCGGTTTTGCCGATGAACGCTGCACCTTAGCGGCGCACTTCAGATGCCGCGCACCAAGAAGGAACCGTTGTTCAGCACGCTTATGGTCTCCCCGACCCTGGCCGTGGTGCGAGCGGGCACCTTGAAAGCCATCGATGTGGATGCGGAGCTGCTTGCCGAACTCAATCGCTCCGTTGTATCGGGGACGCCCTTGACCCTTTCCTGGAGTACAGGCCCTGCGGGGCATTTGATCGTACTGAACACGGCGCAACCCATTGACGATACTGCCCAGGCCCGTGCAGCCATGCACACAGAAGTGGTGAAGGCATCCAACGCACTCGCGGAGCGCAACCTGCTTCTGCTGCCGGCAGGCGCACATCCTTTCTTGGCCGGTAGTACCACCACGGCAGCCACTTTTCCCGGAGCTGATCATCCCGGATGGCGCAATAACCAATGCCTGGTCGTGAAGCTGCCCTTCACGGACGATGAGCTCGCCAAAGTGCTGGCCGCTGTGCGGGTGCTGCTGCCCATCCTTCCTGCGCTTTCTGCCGCTTCCCCGATCATCGAAGGACGCGTTGGACCATCCTTGGATATGCGGCTCGTGCTTCAAAGTCAACGCTTTTCAGCTTGGAGCGCACTTGCCGGTCCGCTCATTCCCGAAGCCGTTTTCACGCGCGACGAGTACTACCGCACCGTCTTCACCCCGATCGTGAAAGCACTCGCCGACGCAGGCATGCACGATACGGCGGACATCATGGCCATGGATTCCAGATCCGCCACCGCCAGCTTCGATCCTGATCACATCGAACTGAAGGTCCTGGATGGTCAGGAGAGCATCGGTGCGAACATGGCCCTGGCTGAACTCGTGGTTGCCGTGCTGCGGAAGCTGTGCAACGGGCGATGGATCAGCACCTACGTGCAACGTGCCTGGGATGCTGCCGATCTCACGGAGATCCTTCAGAACGTATTGCGCAAAGGGGCACAGGGCGTGATCGACAACCAACAGTACTTGCGCACGTTCGGTTGCGATGCCGCAAGCATGAGCGCTGGCCAATTGTGGAAGCACATCATCGCGCAGGTGGGCAAGCAACTGCCGACGGGCAGCCGTGACCATGCGATGTTCGTCCTTCGCGAAGGCTGCCTGGCCCAAAGGATACTCGGAGCTACAGGCTCCGGTCCGGATGAACGCAAGCTGGTGTCAGTGTATGAGCGATTGCGCACTTCACTGATCAGTGACGAAGCCTTCCGCGCCTGACCATGCGACTGCCGGATCGTGCGGTACAGGAGCGCATGATGCGCCGTTGCCTTCAACTTGCGTACAACGGCGCTGGCAGCGCCGCGCCCAACCCGATGGTCGGTGCAGTGCTCGCCATCAACGACCAAGTGCTCGCGGAAGGTTGGCACATGCACCGTGGTGGTCCTCATGCTGAAGTGAATTGCTTGAGGTCCTTCGGCGAAGGTGCCGTGCCGGAGAATGCTGCCCTTTTTGTGAACCTCGAGCCTTGTGCGCATTTCGGCATTACGCCACCTTGTGTGGACCTGGTGGTGGCCCGTGGGGTCAAGCACTTGGTGGTCGGTAGCGTGGATCCGGACCCGCGCACCCACGGGAAAGGGATCGAACGGGCGCGCGCGCACGGGATCCATGTCGAGGTTGGTGTACTGGAGAACGAAAGCCGTTGGTTGAACCGCCGGTTCTTCACTAGCGTGGAAAAGCAGCGCCCGTTCATCGTGCTCAAATGGGCGCAGAGCAATGACGGCTTCATTGACAATGGTCCTTCCGGCAAGCGGGTGGTGCACCGCATCTCATCGCCCGCAACGGACATCCTCGTACATCAGTGGCGTGCCGAAGAGCAAGCCATCCTCGTCGGAAGCAGGACGGTACTGCACGATGACCCTTCACTCAACGTGAGGCACACCGATGGTCGTTCACCGTTGCGCGTGGTGATCGATCGCTCTTGTATCGTTCCGTCAACGAGCAGAGTGTTCAACGATGGAGGAGCAACGCTGCTGTTCACTTCCGTCAGGCGAGGTAACATCGCCGTTGAACAGGTCCTCGTGTCCCACGGCGAAGATCCGATAGCAGCGGTGCTCCGCGAACTGCACGGGCGCGGGATCAGGAGCGTATTGGTGGAAGGAGGCGCCGAACTGCACCAGCACTTCATTGATCGCGGACTATGGGACGAGGTGCGGATCAACACCTCGTCATCAGGCATCATGAACGGTACAAGGGCACCACGGTTCGTTCACGAGCCGACCCAGCGGACGGTAAGCGGCAAAGACACCATCACCTGGCACATCGCCGATCGCTTCGGCGCCTAGCCCTGTTCGAACTTCTCCACCAGCGCCGCAAGCACATGCTGTGGCGCGGTGCGCGGGCGCCCGGTGGCGGCATCAACGAACACGAGCGTTGTTTCCGCCTCGCTGAGCACGGAACCGTCAGCGTGCAGCACCGCGTAGTGGAACACGATGCGAACGGTTGGTAACACCCGCAGCTCCGTCCGGACCGTTATCTCATCGTCGTATCGCACGGGTTTGTGGTAGACGATCCTCAGTTCGCGCACAGGCAGCATAACACCCTCTTCCTCCAATGCACGGTAAGCGATGCCAGCGTTGCGCAGCATCTCCACACGGGCCACTTCCAGGTACTCAGCGTAGTTGCCATAGTAGACGTAACCCATCCGGTCCGTTTCCGAGTAGCGCACCCTAAGCCGTGTCTCATGTGTGTACATGCATCAGCGTTGTCGCGGTGAAAGTAGACCTGCATTGCTTGGTGACGCGCCGATGCCATACCTTGTCGAGCGGTGCGCAGGTATGCATCGCACGCGTTGTATGATCACCGGCACTCAATGTTCCAAACGCCCGCATGAGCGCGCCGCGACAAGTCTTGCCGCTTTTGTGGTGATGCGCTGCAATCCGCGCGGGACGCGGTCTATACGCATTGCATTGATCGCTCCGTCCCAACGGAAAATTTTCCGTTCCAACAAGTGCAACCTCGATTTGTTTTTCACTTCCGCGCGCTCATATTTGCCTCCCCTGTCAGCGCACAGCAATCCATCACCATACGATCACCGCGTACCCGACGATCACCCATGCCTTCAGCATCCGCATCCACACCTACCATGAAGAAGGACCACGAGAAGACCTGGGACAGGTGCCTGGAAGTGATCAAGGACAACGTGAGCGAGCAGAGCTTCCGCACTTGGTTCTCGCCCATCAAAGCATTGCGGCTCTCCGACCACGTCCTCACCATCCAGGTCCCATCGCAGTTCTTCTACGAGTGGCTTGAAGAGCACTACATCGGTCTGCTGAAGAAGATCATCCGCAAAGAGCTGGGGCCGGAAGGCCGCTTGGAGTACTCCATCATCATGGAGAACAACGGCGCCAACGCCCACCCCTACTCGGTGAAGATCCCGACCAGCAATGCCCGTGATACGCGCAACGCTGCTGTGCCTCTTCCGGCCGATGTATCCCAAAGCCCGATCAAGAACCCGTTCATCATCCCGGGACTGAAGAAGGTGATGATCGAGAGCAACCTGAACCGCAACTACAGCTTCGACAATTACATCGAGGGTGATTGCAACCGCCTTGCCCGCAGCGCCGGCTACGCTGTTGCGAGCAAGCCCGGTGGCACATCGTTCAACCCGCTGTTGTTGTACGGAGGTGTAGGCTTGGGAAAGACGCACTTGGCGAACGCCATCGGCATCGAGATCAAGAAGAACCACCCGGAGAAGAGCGTTCTTTACGTGCCGGCCGAGAAGTTCACCCAGCAGTTCATCGAAGCGGTGAAGAACAACACGGTGAACGACTTCAGCCAGTTCTACCAGATGGTGGACGTGCTGATCATCGATGACGTGCAGTTCCTCGCCGGTAAAGAGAAGACGCAAGACGTGTTCTTCAGCATCTTCAACCACCTTCACCAGGCCGGTCGCCAAGTGGTGCTCACCAGTGACAAGGCGCCAGTGGAAATGGCCGGCATGGAGCAGCGTTTGCTCTCGCGCTTCAAGTGGGGCCTCAGCGCCGATCTCCAGACGCCTTCGTTGGAAACCCGCATCGCCATCCTGGAGAAGAAGATGTACGCCGAGGGCATCGAGCTGCCGAAGGAAGTCGTCGAATACCTGGCCTACAGCATTACCACCAACATCCGCGAACTGGAAGGCGCGATGATCAGCCTCATCGCCCAGAGCTCGCTGAACAAGAAGGCGGTGAACCTGGACCTCGCGAAGCAGATGATCGACAAGTTCGTCAAGAACACTGCGCGCGAGGTGAGCATCGACTACATCCAGAAGGTCGTTTGCGATTACTTCGACCTGCCGATCGAACTGTTGAAGAGCAAGACGCGCAAACGCGAAGTGGTGCAGGCGCGCCAGATCGCCATGTACTTCGCGAAGAAGATGACGAAGAGCAGCCTGGCCAACATCGGTGCGCACTGCGGCGGCAAGGACCACGCTACCGTGCTGCACGCCTGCCGTACGGTGAACAACCTGCAGGAGACCGACAAGCAGTTCCGGGGCTACTTGGACGATCTTGAGAAGAAGCTCAGCATCCACTGATCCGAAGGCCCCGCAACGGGGCCTTCGTTCTTTTGCACCCTCAACCACCAGGAATGAAAGTGCTCATGGTCTGCCTCGGCAACATCTGTAGGAGCCCGATGGCCGAAGGCGTGTTGCGCCAACTGGCCAATGAGCGGGGCCTTGCCTTGGAAGTGGACAGCGCTGGTACGGCCGACTACCACGTGGGGGAAGCACCTGACCACCGCGCGCGGGCTTCCATGAAGCGCCATGGCGGGAACATCGAAGCATTGAGGGCCCGACAAGTCAGCACCAAGGACTTCGAGCGCTTCGACATCATCCTGGCCATGGACGGCAATAACGAACGCGATCTCCGCCGCCTCGCACCATCCGATACCGCCCGCCGGAAGGTGCGCCGCATGATGGAGTTCGCCACGGCCCAAGGCACAGGCGAAGTGCCTGATCCTTACTACGGTGCAGACAGCGGGTTCGATGAAGTGCACCGCATGCTGATGGATGCCTGCAGGGGATTCGTTGACGCCCACTTCCGATGAGCGCCCACGGCACCCTGTATTTGCTGCCGGTATGGCTTGGGGATCACGGTGGCCCGGAGACGATGCCGGCATGGAATGCTGCCGTAGCCGCTGGCATCCGCCTCTTCTTCGCCGAGCATGAAAGAACCGCGCGCGCCATGCTGCGGCGACTGGTCCCTGACATCGAACTTCCGAAGCTGGAGATCCACCGCTGCGACAAGGACACCGGTACGAGCGAAGCAGCACGGCTATTGAACTTGATGCGCGGTGGACGTAACGCCGCCATCGTAAGTGAGGCGGGCATGCCTGGCATTGCCGATCCCGGGGCCGTTCTTGTGCGCACCGCACATGCCCTGGACATCAAGGTCGTTCCGCTTCCAGGTCCATCTTCCTTGATATTGGCTCTGGCATCAAGCGGGTTGAACGGC
The DNA here is from genome assembly GCA_016699575.1 of Flavobacteriales bacterium. Classification (NCBI taxonomy): domain Bacteria; kingdom Pseudomonadati; phylum Bacteroidota; class Flavobacteriia; order Flavobacteriales; species Flavobacteriales bacterium. The sequence goes on from CP064979.1 coordinate 4,197,053, forward strand.
CAGCACTTCACCTTCCATGGCTACCTGCCGCGCACGCCGCGCGATCGGCAGCAAGCGTTGCGCTCGTTGGAAACCGATGTGCGCTGCACCGGTGGTGCACAGCTGTTCATTGAAGCCCCCTATCGCAACGACGCCTTATTGGCCGATGTTCTTCGCACCTGCGAACCAGGCACACTGCTCTGCATCGCTACTGATCTGACACAGCCAACGGAACGGGTCCATACGGCACCGGTTCGTGAATGGACATTGAAGATGCCTGACCTGAAGGACAGGCCGACGGTCTTCATCCTTGGCAAGGAGGCCTAGCGATCGGTGGGGATCGTGCACGGCACGCTCGTCGCGCCGGGCTTGGCGCTCGCTTCGGAGCTGCGCCTGCCCTTTCCCCTGCAATGCGGACTGCGGAACAGGGTGATCTTGAGGCGTGCGTACACATCAACCGTGTACTCGTTGGTGCGCATGAGGAGCGGCAACAGATTGTCCGTTCCGATGATGAAGCTGTTCAAGCGCAGCATCAATCCAACAGTGGGCTTGCGGTACTCCTGCAGAACGATCGGCAGCGCGGCTTCGAACCGCTTGAGTTCGTAGCGTGGGACCAACGCAACGGTTGCGCCCCTGCGGATCCGCATGTTGGAAGTGCCCGTGAGCGGATGAACGAGGTCAGCCGCAACGAACACATTGTTCGCCACGCGCCGATCGTATTGTACGGCCAGTGCGGTCGGCAAACCGATCGTTATCGCCGCATCACCGCTCCAACCCGTGAAGTCAACGGAAAACAGGCTATCGAGACCTTCCGCACCGTCAACGGTCAATTCATCGTAGTCGGGAATGCTGGCGGTGGCATTGTTGAGCGTTCCCCCAACGGCGTTCTTGTAGTTGATGGCTCCAATGTCCACCACACTGACCCCGACCCGCCAGATGTAGGGTGCTGGCGTGCAACCGGCACCCGCCGAATGCGGCACATAGTTGTCCACCTCGCTTTCGGTGCGTTGGATCTCGAACCCGATATCCGCCCCGAAACCGCGCCCGGCATTCATGCTTGGCACAACGAAACCGTACTCGGCCTGCGCACCGTACACCTCGATGCGGGCCGTGTCCACCACCATGTAGTCAAGCTGGTCCACCGTGAGCGCTCCGCCCGCGTGGCCCATCAGGTACTTGCCCGTCGCACCTGCGCTGATGAGCGTGCTGTTGGACCGGCTGATGATGTGCGCCATGCTCAATCCGAATTCGGTCCACGCGCCTGCCGCCAACCGGAAGTTGTCCTCGTTGTACCGCACGCCGTGCTGCGGCTCGTAGCTGAAGGTCTCGGTTGCGAACGTGGCCAGTGACACCGGCACACCGACCGCGCTTACCGCTGCACGTGAGCGCATGCTCAAACCGATGGCGGTGCTGCCCAATGACCATGCGATGGCGGGGCCTTTGAACTCTACCGCGACATACGCCTTCTTATCACGCATGGAGAGCTCGTTGCCGATGACCAGGTCACTGTTCGTGCCAGCGATACCGCCGCGGATCTCACCGATCAGTGAATACTGCTTGCCGAGGAACACATAATTGTTCCGTGCGTGCAGGTTCGCGCCTACCAGGTTGACATCGAGCCACGGCCATTGCGTGGCCATGCGCGCTGGATTGAGCACCACGGCATCCGTTCCCGCGTAATTGCTGTTCAGCAACCCGAACTGCTCCTGCCCGAAGGCTTGAGCACAAATGAACACCATGACAAGTGGGATGATCTTCCGCATAGCGCCGCTCTTACGAACGCTGCGGCGATTGGTTCCTATTGGGCGGGCGCTCCTTTCGGCACGACTTCCGTCACCTCCACGGTGTACCGCACGGGTGTCCAAGCCGGCACAATGCCGCTGGACGAACCTTCAGGGCCGAATGCCATTGAACTTGGGATGATGAACTCGCCTGAGCTTCCAAGGTGAAGCAGGTGAACGGCCACCTCCACACCCTTAATGACCTGGTCCGGGTCACCGAGGACGAACGTCATGGGCGCTTGTACGGCTCCTTCATCGAACACGTGACCGTCCAGGAACCGTCCAAGGAGCCGGATGGTGACGAGGTCCCCCGTTTTGATGGTCGCGCTATCGTATCCTGGATCGTTGAGCCGGTAGAACAGAAGACTGCTGCCCCATCGGACCCAGTCGGTGCTGTCCGAATAGGCCAAGAGCAGCGCTTGCTCAGTGCTGTCGGTACCGGCCATGGCTACATACCGCCCGGTTGATCTCTGCTCGAACATGTCCATGATGTCCAGCAGGCTCATCTCCACTTCGAGCGTGGTGGAATCAGTAGGCGCTGGCACGACGCTACCTATCCATTGCTTCCAGGGAAAGGCACCGGCGAGCACCTTAACGCTCACACTATCGCCTTCATTCATCCGCGTGAGCATGGCCCCATCGAACCCACGCGCCCGGTCCACCAGGAAGTAGCGCTCCGAACTGTAGAGTGAACCGGGTGGTTGACCCGGCAGCGAAATGCGCAGACGCATCAATGCGCTATCGCCGGTGATGGGTGCGGCCGTTCCATCGCCAAGGGCATGCAGCTTGAACCAGATACCCGGTGCGGCCTGCTTGAAGCCGGGGTACTTACCGTCGCCGCAACCAATGAGCGCCACGATGGCAGAGAGCACGAGAACCGGGCGGCACCTCATCGAACATCCTTGATGTCAACCACACCGACCCTGTACACGACCGTACTGCGCATGGGCACCTTGGCCTGGTCGCCGATAAGTCCGAACGCACGGTGGCTCGGTATGATGAGCACCGCACTGTCCCCAATGCTGAGCTGCTGCACGGCCTCGTGCAGTCCGCTCTCCACATCATCGTGCTCCACGCGGAAAGATTCAGGTTCGCCTGGTTTGCTCTTGTAGCACTCCACACCGCTGAGCAGTTCCATCACATAGTTGACCGTGACCAGTTGGTCCGGCTTCGCAACGTTTCCTTCGGCATCGCGCAACTTGCTCACGTGCACGCCGGTCCCGATGTCGATCGCTGCGATCGAGCGGCGCTTCAGATAGAGGTCGATGTCGCGCATCTCCTGTCGTGCAGCACGCTGGTTGTCGGTGATCAGTTCTTCTTGATCGGGCATGTTGCGCGTCTGCGGTCCAGGGTCGGTGCAGCCACCAACAGTGAACATCAGTAGCATCAGCAGTAGCAACTCTGTTCTCATAGGTAAGCCGGTACAACCTTCAGGAACCGCTCCACCACATCGGCCAATGGTTCGAACGCATGCCCGCCCGCCGCATTGCGATGGCCGCCGCCCAGGAAATGCTCTGCGCAGATCCGGTCGGCCGGATATTGTGCTTTGCTCCGGAGGCTCACCTTCACACGGTCGGGTCGTTCCATGAAGAACGCGGCGAGCTTGGTGCCCTTGATGCTGAGACCGTAGTTGACCAGTCCTTCGGTGTCGCCTGGTTGGAAACTGAAACGTTCCAAGTCGTTCCTGGAAAGCGCAATGACGGCCACACCCAGGTCCGCGTGAAGCTGCAACCGTTCGCTGAGCGCAAAGCCTGTCAACCGCAGCCGATCAAAACTGTTGTCATCGAAGATGGCCGACTGGATCGTGTCCGGCACTGCACCGCGTTCCATCAGGTCGGCGCCTACCCGCAACGTGTGCGGCGTGGTGCTGCTGAAGCGGAACGAGCCGCTATCCGTCATGATGCCGGTATACAGGCAGGTTGCGACGCGTTGATCGATGTGCCCCCTCCAGCCCAATCCAACGGCGATATCATGCACCATCTGGGCTGTGGCACATGCAGTTATGTCGCTGAACGCGATGTCGAACGCTTCTGGTTCGCGGTGGTGGTCGATCAACACCTTGAGGGGTGCCTTGCGCAGGGTTTGCTCAAGTTTCTCCACCCGGTCCAGCCGATTGAAATCCAGACAGAAAAGGACATCTGCGTCGCGAACGGCTTGCTCGGCTTTCGCTGGTGCCACATCAAAGGCCACTGCTTCATCATACCCCGGCATCCAACGCAGGAAGGCCGGGGGCTGATTGGGCAGCACGACCGTGGCCGGGTGTCCGGCTGCGCGGAGCAGGTGCATCCAGCCCAGGCTGCTGCCGATGGCATCACCATCGGGGTTGTAGTGCGTAACGATCACCGTGCGCTTCGGGGTACCGAGCAGGGAACGCAACCCGCCTAAGGCTTCTTCCATGGGCCGCAAAGAAAAGTCCCCGCAGCTTGGCGGGGACTTCCGTTCATCAATGATCAGGGATCACTTCGGTCCACCGAACCCGACATCCGGGGTCGGCATGTGTTCAATGAGGATACCGACACAACCGATATCGCGGTCCTTGTTGGCGCCCTTTCGCTCTTCTTCCGGCACCCCGGGCGCCACGACTTCCACCAGCAATCGCTTTGTACTGGTGCACGTGAATTCGATCTCCTGGGCCATGTCATGTTCGCTGCAGTCCCATACCACCTTGCGGACATCGGTGTACACCACACGTTCTTCCGTGCGTTTGCTGGGTTTCGTTTCGCCCGTGGGTTGGCCGTTCTCGTCCAGCACGGCTACGTTCTCCACAATGTCCACCATCTCCTTCTGCGGCTCGCGTACGATCTCGATGAGCCTGAAGCCCATCTGCTTGCCGATCACCTTTTCATCGTAGCACAGGCCGATCCGGTAATCCTGGCCAGCGTACACAATGACGTTCAGTTCCGTCGGAACCCCCACCTGCACCGCTGCACTCCGGCTCTGGCCGTTGAGCGAGAAGCGCGCATCGCCGCTCCGTTCGCAATTGAACTTGTGGTAATCGGTGCAGTTGTACTGCGCCTGGGACACCGTTGCACAAGCGATCAACGCCGCCAATGCCATCTGCTTCACGTTCTTCATCACGGATTCAATTGCTGGCCGTTGGTGCGTCCTCGGGCGCCACTATGGCGGCCCTAACGCTTTCCACTGCGGCACCCAGTTGTTGGTACAGGTCTTCACTGACGGATACCGAGGTGTTGTCGCCCAGCACCATGCGGCCACTGGAACTCTTGCCTTCAGCAGGACTGCGTTTCACCTCCATCCGGTCATAGATGTCGCGGATCCCCTTGAGCTGGCCGAGCACTTTCGCCACCGCTGGGTCCTCTTTCTGTTCTTCCATCAACTGGACCAAGTGCTCCAAAGTCGGCTTCTGATCGGCAACGCGCTGGCGCAGTTCGACAGCGTTTCCGGTGGCTTCTGCCTTCTTGATCACCAAGTGCATGCTTTCCACCCATCCACCGGCCAACACCAAGGACAATGCTGGGCCCATGTCCTCGTCCTGGAGTTTCTCATAGGCTTTGTAATAGGCTTCGTTGCTGATGACCTCCAGGGAATCACCTTGGGAGACGTTCTTGTCCAACCGGCTTTGGATTGCCGCGTCGAACGCACTGCTGAGGCCGAGCTTCTCACCAAGGTCCTTCACCGTGAGGTAATAGCGCGCAACCTCCACCCGGTTGAATTGGCTGGCGTAGACCAGATCGGTGGCATAAACCCCGAAGTTCAGCGCCCTCTTGCTCGTGGTTACATAACGATCGGCGGAAGCCACATTGCTCATGAGCTTGCGATCCCCCTCGCCCATCAGATTGCGCACCAACGAGAACAGCTCGTTGGGGGTTGGCATCTGGTAGAGGCTCGCGCTCAGCGCCGCTCCTTCGTCGGCCCCAATGGTCAGCTTCTCCGTGGAGGTCTCGGCCGATGGTCGCTGGCCACCGCCACAAGCGGCCACCAAGGCAGCCACAGCGAACAGCGCTGTACAGGTCTTCATGTGCATGTCGGGAATGAGGAATGCCGGTCAAAAGTACCCGGGTGCCAGGGGATGCCCGTCCCGGCGCCGGTGATCTTTCCATGCCCCACTGTTGATGGGTGGTGGAAGGCCGCTAGTTTCGCGCCCGCTTTCCAATACAGCAGAAAACGAGCATCCGATGGCAGGGAACAGGACCTTCACCATGATCAAGCCGGAAGCGGTGGCCGCAGGCCATGCCGGCAAGATCCTTGACATGATCATCCAGAACGGCTTCCGCGTGGTGGCCCTCAAGTACACGCGGCTCAGCCACAAGGAGGCTGGTGCGTTCTACGCCGTGCACAAGGAACGCCCGTTCTACGGCGAACTGGTGGACTACATGGCCAGCGGTCCCATCTACGCGGCCATCTTGGAAAAAGACAATGCGGTGGAAGACTTCCGAGCTCTTATCGGTGCTACGGATCCCGCACAGGCGGCTGAAGGAACGATCCGAAAGCGGTTCGCGGAGAGCAAGGCGAAGAACGCTTCGCACGGTAGCGACAGCGACGAGAACGCGCTCATCGAAGGGCACTTCTTCTTCAGCAGCCGCGAACAGTACTAAGGCCAACGACCTTTCCTTCGAAAGCCGCCTTTCCGGGCGGCTTTCGCTTTTGGTACCAGCAAGAACGAATGAGGGCCGCCATTGGGCGGCCCTCATTCGCTTGCCAAGGCGCGCGCCTCACTTCATCATGTAGTAGATGTTCGTGAGCCACTTCATGCTGTCAGGCTCGCTCATGGGGTCGGTCACGTATTCCTCGATCACGTGGTCCTTCAATTCGCGGCCGTTCGCTTTCATGGCGTCGTCCATGGCCATGTGCGCGTTATAGCTACCGTGATAGCCGCCCATGTACGGGATGAACTGTGCCTTGCCGGCCGGTACCACCAACGTTTCCCAGCCCTTCACACTTGTCGTGGCGTCACCTTTCACCGGCATGGCCGCCATCATGTCGGCTTGCTGGTTGGGCTCGTCCCACTTGAAAATGATCCCGGATGGCATTCCGGACATTTCAAGCTTTGCGGCTCCAAGGTCTTTGCCAAGAGCTTGGTAAGTGTCGCCATAGAACTTCTCCATATCCGCCCACTTCACCACGGCACGCTTGCCCACGTACACCATCTCAGGGCGATCGACCATGTCGACCTTGTAGCCACGGAACTCGTTTTTGGGCGCCGACACCGCCGCAGCCTCCGCCTGCTCTTTCAGGCGTCCAAGCCCTTTATCGAACTCTGGTCCTACCATCTTGTCCATGTTGAAGAACATGCTCATGGCCTTCGCGATCATGCCGTCGTTATTGCCGAACATGGCCCACGTCACTTTCGTGCTGTCGCCCATTCCCTCCAACAGGACCTCCGCGTTGCTTTCGCTCTCCATTGGCTCCTTGAAGTGCAGGGCAACCCCGACCTTCTTGTTGGGCTCCAGTGCAACGATCTCTTGTGAGCCCGATCCAACATCACTGTTCCCTTCCCAGGATGCTGTGGCTCCAACGGTCCCGTCGGTGCCGCTCATGCTCTTCTTCATGTTCGGGTCGTGATCGTTCCATGGGCTCCACTTGTCCATTGCCGCTAGAGTGCTCGTGTGCGCGTACACCACTTCCACAGGAGCCTTCACCGTCACGGAACGTTCCACTCGATAAGTGTCGTCGCCCATGAGCGACATCACGAAAACAATGGCCAGGATAGCCACAAGGATGATGAGTATGGTCTTCAGTGCTTTCATGCGCTTGGGGGTTTAGAGGCGAAAGATGGCACGCGGCAAGCGCCCGGCAAGCGCTAACCCAAGGCCAGTGACGACCGGTGGCACAGTGTTTTCTTTGCGCCTTCCAAACCTTGAACAAGATGACCGCCCATTTGCGCACCCTGGCCCAAATAGTCGTTGTGGGACTGCTCGCCCTGCCCTTTGCCGGCTGCAAGGAGAAAACCAGTGCGGCCCTCGGCACCAAGGTTCAGCAACCCTTCAGTGGATCGAACTACGAGAGCAACAACCGTTGGTTCCGCGGTGTGGGTATCGGCGCCAGCAGCAAGCAGAACATAGCCCGCAGCAAGAGCGACCTGGATGCCAAGAGCCAGCTGGCAGGCCAGGTGGGCAGCTCAGTGCGCTCGGTGAGCGACCAGTACTTGGGCGAAACGGGCAACGCGAACGCAAGCGAAGTGGCGGACAAGTTCCAAACGCTGGTGCGCGACGTGATGAAGACCGAGATCGCCGACCTGAGGAAGATCGGCGAGGAGACCTTCCACAATGCGGAGAAGGGCGAATTCACGGTTTACACGGCCTACGAGATCAAGAAAGCGGCCATGTGGCGCTTCATGAAGAAGCAGGCGCGCACCGAAGCCAAGATGGACGAAGCCACTTTGAAGGTTTGGGAGGAGATGATGGACGAGCAGATCAAGCTGGCAGAAGCCGAGGAGGAGAAGTAAGGCTGACGGTGTGTCAGGTCGGCACGGAACGGTGCTTCCTTTGCTGAGCGCAACCCAAACATATCGAAGATGGCAGGTCTATGGATCCTCGGGCTGGTGATGTTCGGCATCAGCTTCCTCGTGAGCCAACGCTTGAAGAGCAAGTTCACGCAGTACAGCAAGACGCCGCTGAGCAACGGTATGAGCGGCCAGGAAGTCGCGCTCCAAATGCTGGCCGACAACGGCATCCGTGATGTGAAGGTGGTTTCGGTCGCGGGGCAGCTCACGGACCATTACAACCCGGCCAACAAGACGGTGAACCTGAGCGAGGTGGTGTACCACAGCCGCAATGCCGCCGCCGCCGCTGTTGCCGCCCACGAGTGCGGGCACGCCGTGCAGCACGCCACCGCCTACAGCTGGTTGCAGATGCGCAGCAAGCTGGTGCCCGTGGTCCAGGTGAGCAGCCGCTGGATGCAGTGGGTGATCATCGGAGGCATCATCCTCACTTCAACAATGGCCGGCCCCCTCGGACCGAACGTTCTTCTCGCGGGCATCATCATGTTCGCGTTCACAACCCTGTTCGCTTTCATCACGCTGCCGGTGGAATACGATGCCAGCAACCGTGCTCTGGCTTGGATGAAACAACGCGGCATAGTGACCACGGCCGAGTACGCCATGAGCGAAGACGCTTTGAAGTGGGCCGCACGCACGTACGTGGTTGCCGCCATCGGCTCGCTCGCTACGCTGCTGTACTACATCATGCTCTACATGGGCCGGAGGGACTGACCCGCACAACTGATCTAGTGGAAGCCCTGGTCCCCGATCGGGGCTTCTTCGTTCCCACCGAGCGTGAGCACAACGGGCAGATGATCGCTGTAGCCACCGTGGTACTTGCCGCGCCCTCCGTACGTGCGGTTGGGAGAAGGCCCGAAACGCGGATGGTCGAACAACAGGAACGGAGAACGCACAGCTCGTGCATTGAACGCGCGAACGCCATCGTTCGGCCAGAGCAGGCCTCGGCTCACGATCATGTGGTCGAGGTAGGACCATTCGCCATCGAACTGGTGCGAACCGGCAGGCTTCTGCCTGTCCAAGGCCACCAGGTCGTACAGGTCATGGTCATGGCTTCCGGTGTCGAGCGCAGCAGCAAGCCCTTCGCGTATGCTACGGTCCAACGGCGTGTCGTTCAGGTCGCCCATCACGATGATGCGCGCTTGCGGCTCGGCGGCCAACAGCGCGTCCACCTTGTCGCGTACCACGGATGATGCCTTCATGCGCTTTGGCTCGCTCTCCTGGACGCCTTCACGACGGCTGGGCCAGTGGTTCACGAACACATGCAGCGCCTCGCCATCCGCGAGCTGTAGGCGCGCGTACAGCACATCGCGCGTGGCATCGCCCTGCAGCTTCACGGAAAGAGATTGAGCGTGATCGGGGAAAACGTACGGGCCTTCCTGCACCAGCAGCGCCACATCGATGCCGCGCTCATCGGGTGAATCGAAATGCTCCAGGACGTAGTTCCCTTGATCAAGCGGTGGTGTTGCGATCAGGTCCAGGCACACCCGCGCGTTCTCGACTTCCACCAAACCGATGATGAGCGGCAACTGCGCCGAGGCCGAAGCAATGGCTCGGGCAAGGTGCGCCAGCTTGGTCCGGTAGCGCTCTTCGGTCCACTGGAGGTCGCCATTGGGCGTGTACTCTTCATCGCCGCGCACGCTCGGGTCATCCTGTGTGTCGAACAGGTTCTCCACGTTGTAGCACACCACGCTGCCCTGCGCGATGGGCAACAGCTCCGTTGGTTCCTGCGGGCGTGCCTCCGCTGAGTTCGTCGCGACCTGTTCGCCGCAACCCAGCGCAAGCACCATGGCCGCGCTGCACCAATGCCAACGCTTCTTCATGTTCTGTGATGGTCCTATCCGAAAAGCCCCTTGCTCTTCCTTCGACGGGTGGAACTTTTAACGCCCAACACGCCGAGCAAACCACGGGTGAGCACGTTGGCAACGGTCCTGCCGACCTGCCGCACCATGGTGTTCTCGCTGAGCTTCTCCAAGGTCCCCTTTTCCCCTTTTTCCTTCTTCCTACCCTCTTTCTCTTCCGCTTCTTCCTCCTCAGCCTCGCCGTGGTCCTTCAGCCGCTTTTCCAGCAGTTCGAAGGCGCTCTCGCGGTCGATGGCCTCGTTGTACTTGCCTGCTAACCTGCTTTGGCTCACCAAGCCCTGCATCTCCAACGGGGAAAGCACGTCCATTCGTGTGATGGGTGCGCGCATGAGCGTGTGTGCCAGCGGCGTGGGGGTCCCTTTTTCGCTGAGTGCCGTCACTAGCGCCTCTCCGATGCCGAGCGAGGTGATCAGCGCTTCGGTGTCGTAGAATTCCGTGAGCGGGTAGTTCTCGGCGGTGCGCTTTATGGTGGTGCGATCCTTGGCCGTGAAGGCGCGCAGGGCATGCTGCACTTTAAGTCCGAGCTGTCCGAGCACGCTCTCGGGCACATCGCCCGGGTCCTGTGTGCAGAAGTACACACCCACTCCTTTCGAGCGGATCAGCTTGATGATGGTTTCGATCTGTTCCAACAAAGGCTTGGTGGCCGTATTGAAGATCAGGTGCGCTTCGTCGATGAAGAGCACGAGCTTGGGCTTGTCGGCATCACCTTGCTCGGGGAAGGTTGAGTAGATCTCCGCCAGCAGGCACAGCATGAAGGTGCTGAAGAGACGCGGCTTGTCCTGGATATCGGTAAGGCGCACGATGTGCACCACACCGCGGCCATCGCGGAGCTGCAACAGGTCCTGCACGTCGAAGCTGCGCTCCCCGAAAAATGTGTCCGCTCCTTGCTGTTCCACCTCGATTAGCTTGCGCAGGATGGTGTTCACCGTGGCCGGGCTGACGTTGCCGTAAGCCTTGCCGATCTCCTCCTTGCCTTCATCGATGGTGAACTGCAGCACGCGGCGGAGGTCCTTCAGATCGAGCAGTGGCAAGCCTTTGTCGTCGCAGTACTTGAAGACGAGACTGAGCACGCTGCTCTGCGTGTCGTTCAGTTCGAGGATTCGGGACAAGAGCACGGGACCGAACTCGCTGATGGTGGCGCGCAACCGTGCACCCGGCTCTTTGCTCAGGCTCAGCAGTTCAACAGGCACCGCTTGCGGCTCGTACGGCACGTTCATCCTCTGGTGCCGGGCGGTGATCTTGTCGTTGACGGCGCCTGCCGCAGCCAGACCGCTCAGGTCGCCTTTGATGTCCATGAGCAGTGTGGGAACGCCGTTCAGGCTCAGTTGCTCGGCGAGCACTTGAAGCGTCTTCGTCTTGCCCGTGCCGGTAGCGCCGCAGATGAGACCGTGGCGGTTCATGGTGCGCAGCGGAACCTTTACTTGGGTGCCCGGCGCGCATTCACCATCGAGCAGCGGCGCGCCCAGGATGATACTGTTGCCTTGGAACGTATAGCCCGCCTGCATGGCGGCGGTGAACGCTTGCTGATCTGCCATGGGGGAAAAGTAGAAACGGAAAGAGGGCCGTAGAGCCCTCTTCCCGCGAACATTCGGTGCGTTCACTCGATCGCGAAGGCGATCTTCAGGTTGACGCGGTACTCCACGATCTTGCCTTTTTCGACGACTGCGCTCTGGTTCTGCACGTTCACGGAACGGATGCCGCGCACGCTCTTGCTGGCGGCTTTCACAGCGTTTGCGGTTGCGTCTTCCCAACTGGTCTTGCTGTTGCCGAGAATCTCAATGACTTTGATGACGCCCATGGGAGGTTGGTTTTAGGGTGTAAAGTGAAGGGTGGAAAAGTGCGAGGTGGAAGATGGAACGTGCAGCACTTGCCCGGGCAACCTACTTGAATAGCTTGCCCAGGAGGCCCTTGGCCATGTCGGCGATGCCACCGCCACCGAGGTTGCCCAACAAGCTTTGGAGATTGCCGGCGTTGCCTCCGATCTTATCGCTGAGCAACCTGGTAAGCAGGGGCATTACAATCGCACCCACGCCACTGGCTTGGCTCGCGTTCAGCCCCACGTTGCCGGTGAGCTTGCTTTGGAAGGTATTGCCGATGTTGCTCAGCAGGTTGTCGGCATTCGCAGTGTTCTTGGCGTCACTGAAGAGGTTCAGCACATCGTCGAGGCCGAAGCCATCGCCTCCTCCAAGGACTTCCTTCACGCTGTCCGCAGCTGCATTGATGCTGCCATCGGTCTGTTGCTGGTTGAGGCCGGCCTTCTGCATGAGCTGCGGGCCGACCTGGTTTTTCAATTGGTCGAGGATCTGATCGAACATGGTCGTTGGGTGTTTATGGCGTTCGGACGGCACCATGCCCATCCGTCACACTGCCCTACGAACCTAACACATCAACGATCAACTGAAACTGATGCGGTCGATGGAGAACCTCCCACTCCCCGTGAAGAACAGCGCTACAAAGGCACCGAGGTAAACGAGCGCCAGTTCCATCTCCTTGAAGGGGCCATCCCCGTTGGCCATGAAGGCGGCCACCGCCATGGCAATAACGAGCGGCACCGTGCTCAACCGCAACCAAAGACCGAGCATAACCATCGCACTGCACACCACTTCGGCAAAGACCACCAGGCTCAGCGCGAGCACCGAACCCATGCCAATGGGATCATAGAACGTGTCCATCCGCTCGCTGAAGTTCATGAGCTTGGTCCAGCCGTGGCCGTACAGCATGCCGCCACCGGCCACCACGCGCAATACGAGCAGGCCGAAGTCGAGACCGACCGGCTCGGAGTTCAAGAGCTTCGACATGGTGCAAAAGTGGTCGGCGGTGGAAGTCGCGGACTAGCGGGGCGGGTTCGTTCATCAACAGAGTCCGGTTCACCTTTGGGGGGTTATAGCAACTGCCCATGCGCCTGTTACTCGCTCCTGCTCTCCTCCTCTCGACAGCGCTCCACGCGCAGGATACTATCAACCCCGTGGTGATGCTCGGACCCGTAACCATGAACGAAGCCACCATTTGGTCCATGCGGTACAGCATTCCGGACATTGCGATCCAGTACCGGATCGCGAACGACAGCATGGACAAATGGTCGAACAAGTGGTCGTGGCCTTTGGAGGAGCAGTCGCTGAGGAACGTCAAGCTTGATGGGCTCATTCCCGGGACCACCTACGAGTACCGCCTTGTGCACCCCGAGGACCGTTCGGAGCACGTGCTGAGCGACGTGTACCACTTCACCACCCAACCCCTTTGGCAGTGGCGTACCGATCCGCCGGAATTCACCGTGGCCATGGGCAGCTGCAACTACGTGAACGAGGAACGCTTCGACCGTCCGGGCAAACCCTACGGCGACGGTTACCAGATCTACAACAGCATCGCCGACAAGAAGCCTGACCTGATGCTCTGGCTCGGCGACAACATCTATTTGCGCGAACCGGACTGGGATTCGCGCAGCGGTTTCCTGCACCGGTACACGCATACTCGCTCGATGCCGGAGATGCAGCGCTTGCTGACCACCTGCCCCAACTACGCCATCTGGGACGACCACGACTTCGGCCCGAATGACGGCGACCGCAGTTTCGTGCACGCAGAGACCTCGCGGGAAATGTTCCGCCTCTTCTGGCCCAACCCGACACCTGAGCAACCCGGCGTGGGTGGCGTGGGCACACAGTTCAGCCATGCTGACATCGACTTCTTCCTGCTCGACGACCGCAGCTTCCGCACGCGAGCCGACCTGAAGTCCGGCGAGCCGCAGATCCTCGGCACCGCGCAGATCGATCGGCTCATTGAAGGCCTCAAGTTCAGCAAAGCACCGTTCAAGCTGGTGGCCGTGGGCGGACAGTTCCTCAACACCGTGGCGCAGTACGAGAACTTCGCCAACTATCCAAAGGAGCGGCAGGCCATCATCGACCGCATCCAGGCTGAAGGCATCACCGGTGTCTTGTTCCTGTCCGGGGACCGGCACTTCACCGAGTTGAGCGAACTAACACTGCCGGACGGCAACATCATCCGCGACCTGACGGTTTCGCCGCTAACGAGCACGGCCTACGACCCAAAGGAAGACAACACCCTTCGCGTGGAAGGCACGCGCGTCGGCCAGCGCAACTTCGCTACGCTCACCTTCAGCGGAAAACGGACGGAACGTGCGATGACCATCCGCGTGTTCGACAGCGATGGGAAGTTGATGTGGGAGCGCAACGTACCGCAGCCGAAACCCGGTCAGTAGTAGTCGACCGGCTCTTCGCCCTTGCGGAAACGGGCCGAGACCGAAAGCCCGAGCGTGAAGTAGCGGATGGGGCCTTCCGTTTCACCCACGCGCCTGTTCGGCAAGGCGGTGAGCGCGAATTGTTCCGGCACGAGGTAAACACCATCGGCTTCGTAACCGATGACCAAGCCGAAGGCGAGGTTCTTGGTGGCCATCAGGTACCAGCCGAACGCGGGGCTGAAATAGCTCCCCTGCGATGTGTGCGTACCCAGACTGTCCGTTCGGAACGCGTAGCTGGTCGTGCCGAAACGCGCCCCTAGTTCAATGAATGTTTTCTCGCTGGTGAGCACCTCCCACTGCACTTTACCGTAATACGACCAACGTTGCACACTGCCCGTGCGCGCATTGCCTTGGAAGCTGCGCTGGTCGTAATCGAAGAAGCTGGCACGAACGCCCCCGCCGATACCAAGGCCCTTGTACAATGGGAACTGCACGTTCAACCCAAGCTGACCGATGACCTCCGTGAGGTGGCGCATCTGCGTGTTGTTGAAAGCGGAAGGCAGCACGAAGTCGAGCTGGGCGCCGGACACCGGGAACTTCTTGTCGCGCTTGCTCACACCGCGTTGTGGCTGGGCCATTGCGCCAAGGACAAAAACAAAAGGCAGCACGAACGCAATGTACCTTCTCATGCCCCGCGTAAGATGAACATCCGCTCCGTGCTCTGGCCGGACGAAGTGAGCCGCACGTAATAACGGCCAGGTGCCAGGCCGCTCACCTCGAGCACCCATTCCGGCCGGCCCCGTTCAAGCAGACGGGCGGGGAAGCGCTTCACCTCGTTCCAACCTTCATCCAGGACGGCCGCGTGCATTTCCTGGTCGCGGGGCACGGTCATGGACAATTTCAACCGTTCAGGGTGGTAGGCCACATCGAGCTGCGTGAGTTCGGCGTGCTTCACCACGGGCACCTCATTGGCCAGCGTATTGACGCGGAAGCGGCGGTACCATACGAACACCAACGTGATGCTGAGCGAGACCAGCAACACCCAACGCAAAGTGGACAGATCCATCATGTTCAGAGAACGATAACGCCTTCGATGAGGGCCGCCTTCTCATATCGAGCAACCACCTCATCGGCGCTCATCATCACCTCACGCACGGTAAGGCTCAGGTATTTGCCACCCGCGCTGTACTTCCTCAGCATCTCCACCTCGGCCGGAAAGAGGACCGTCACAGCATCCAGCCGGGACTGGTCCGGTTCGAAGATGAACTTGAACATATAGACCGAAGGCCACTCATGCACCTCGTTGAGCCGCTGGCGCAGGCGGTCCTTGGTCTCGTCGTTCAGCATGGTCGGTCGGGGCTTCGGAAGGCCGTTACTTTGGCAAAGGTAACTATATTTGGTTTGAACCAAACTCTTTCCTATGTTTGGCCCATCAACGACAGCACCGATGGCGACCACGAAACTAACCGGCTTCAAGTCCCTCCAAGACCTGCACGATTTCTTCCCCACGGAACAGTCCTGCATCGACTACTTGGCCAGCATCCGGTGGCCCGGCGGGAAGGTGACGTGCCCCTACTGCGGATCGGAGAAGGTCTATACCCTAAAAGGCAAGACTAAGCGTTGGAAGTGCGCCGCCAGTTCGAAGAAGGGAGCGGTGAAGTGCAACAGGCTGTTCTCCGTCCGCATCAACACACCCTTTGAAGACAGCAACCTCCCCCTGAAAACTTGGTACGTGGCTCTGTTCCTTGCCACCAACACATCCAAGGGGGTATCGAGCGCGAACTTGGCGAAGCTGGTGAACATCACACAAGCCAACGCTTGGCATTTGATACACCGCTGCCGAGAAATGATGAGGGAGGACGCCCCTCAATTGATAGTCAATGACACCGAGGTGGATGAATGCTACATCGGTGGCCGTGGGAAGAATAGGCCTAGGAGCAAGCGGGACAATGCCCGTGGTCGTTCGATGAAACACAAGACCCCGGTGTTCGGCATGCTCGAACGTGGCGGTCGTGTGGTGGCCAAGGTGGTGATAGACACGAAGGCTCGCACCATCCAACCTATCATGCGCCAACACATCGCCATAGGAACTACTGTTCACACCGATGAATACCTTGCTTACAAGGGTGTCGAAAAGACATTCCGCCACTTGGTGGTGAAGCATGGAAAGGGAGAATACGTCACATACCATCCAACCGGAGAGTACTCATCAACGAACGGAATGGAAGGTTACTGGTCACTTCTGAAGAAAGGTCTAAATGCTGTGTATCACAGTGTTAGCCCATTTCACTTGCAGCAATACGTTAATGAGTATTCGGCTCGGTACAACCAACGAAAGCAAAGCAACCAAGAACGGTTCGACAATGCCTTGAAACAGGCTGATGGAAGGACGATGCCTTATAACAAGCTGGTGGCGAAAAAGTGACTTGAATGACTATGAACAAGAACTAACTTGACCTACATTTGTCCTAGGTAAAAAAGCCAAGCGGCCGCCAACCCTTTTCCGTCTTCTCTGCCCCGTTTGCAACCGCAGGTAGAGGTGAGTACTAGGATCGGCGGCCCACCTTGACAATAAAGTGGACCCGGGGGGAATCCAACCCCACACTCCCGATTATAAGTCGGGGCCTTCCAGCAAGAAGTCCGGGCCCATTAAGAGAGCCGCCCCCTGACCGGGGCGGTTTTCGTTGGTATCAGTCCATGATGCTCATCAGATTTTGTAGAACACGCCGTTCTCGTATTTCACTGTCTTTCCGCGCCTAGCAAGACCGTGCAGGGCATACCGCATAGGCTCCATGCCCTCGCGGTCCCTGCCATCCGTCAACCCGGCTTCCAACGACTTCGTTACCAACTGCTCGAAGGTGCCGGAGGTGAAGGCGTTCAGGATCTTCTCGCCCATGCCTGTCCAGTACCCGTAGGGGACAGTCTTCGCCCCCTTCGCCGGACCATCGTCTTTGGGCTCTACCTTCACAGCGCCGATGCTGAAGGTCGCTGCCGATGCCCTCTTGAAGTACTCCGGGTCCACCATCAGGATGGCCTCCCGCCACTGGTCCATTTCCCGCTTGCTGTTGGCGGACTTCTCCGCCGCATCCTTCGCTTCCTGGTCGTACCGCTTGAAGTTGTCGCGCGCTTCAAGCATTCGCTTCGACATGAACTCGATAGCCAGCAACTCGCTGGGGTCTGGGTTGGTGCGGAGCTTAAAGGACATGGTACCTGCTTTTCACGGGGCGAAAGCTAGGTCGATCCACAGGCCGAACACCACGGGACAAGCAAGATGCTAGAAAATAAAGACACGAGGGATGCGATCCGATCGACATAACTTACGCGCGCGATGAACGAAAAGCCCCTGAAGTTGTCCGCTACGTTTGATGAGGTGTTGGCGATAGCGGCCAAGCACGTACCCAAGTCCAAGAAGGTCAAGCGCACCCCGAAGAAAGGGGTCACTAAGGCCAAGAAGTCGAAGGGATAGGATATCCTACAACCTGCGACTATCTAGGGGGAGCATGATACTAGGTTCAAAAGGAATATAAACACCTTGGCAAAAGTAGCCGGGCATCGGCGCCGGAGGGTCCACATTGAACCTTCAGGGCGCGAAGGTGTACGGCATCGCGGAATGAAAACCGGAATGATCCTCCGACACCTGGTCGCCCTGCTGGCTCTCAGCACAGGCGGCCATGCCGGGGCACAGGCCCAAGTCGAACAGGCAAAACCCGAAGCGCCCGCTGTGAGCAATAGTTACCAGGGCAATTGGGACAGCCGCAGCCTCAACTACGACAGCGGCTTCCTGTTGAACACCACCATCACCACCCCTGCGAACGCGAATGCGTGGGGCCTCTACTTCCAGAACGAGCGCAACGCGGCTTTAAGCACCAACAACGGCACGCTGTCCACCAACGACAAGGCGCGCCTGCAGGGCATTGCGGACGACATGGAGGAAGCCGTACCGGGTTCGTTCGAGGCCGAAATGGCCACCTACTACTTGGAGTTCCCGAAGCCGGCCGGTTATGCGGCCTTGGACCGGGCCACTGCCAAGGAGCCCGCGCGCACTGAGCTCTGCGGCCCTAAACTGGCACAAGCCGTGGTCAATGACGATGCAGAAGGGATCCGCACCTGGAGCCTGGCACTGAAAGATCGTGGGGGCCTCGCCCCCCCCCTCCTGGATGTTGCGGCGGATGTTCTCGCCAGCGTGGACCGCGATGCCGTCCTGTTGGCGAACGGCGAAATGGACACCTACCCGCTTTGGGTTGAGCAATACGCACTATCGCTAAGGCCCGATGTTCTGGTGGTCCACCAGGCCGCCCTACCGGATGACAGCTACCGCGCACTTGTGTGGCGAAAGGCCCGTGCGGAAGGGAGCGTGCCAGGACCGGAAGTGGCGGACTTCGTCAAGGCTTTGGCCACGCGCTCGCCCAGGCCTGTTTACCTGGCCCCCAGTTGCGATCGGCAGTTGCTGAACACCCTCCGCAAGGATCTCTACCTCACCGGACTTGCCATGCGCTACAGCACAACCCGCGTGGATAACCTGCCCAAGCTCAAAGCTGTTTGGCCGACGCTTCGCAAGAACGCACAAGCAGGCCCGTTGAGCCGCAACTACGTTCTGCCAGCCATCACCTTGCGCGACCACTACCTGGCCATCGGCGACGAGAAGAACTACGCCCTGATGGATGCCGAACTCCTGCAATTGGCGCGCAGCACCGGCACCGTCAACCGGCTTTACGAACTCGGCGTCCTGAAGCACTGAACATGGGTTTGTTCGGCACCGATCACGCGAAGCTCAGCGACGAGCGGCTCATGGAGCTGGTCGTGCGCGGTGATGAGCCCGCGTTCGGTGCGCTGTACGACCGCTACCAGCGCCGCATGATCGGCTATTTCCACCGCATGCTATGGAACGACCGGGAACGCGCTCAGGACTTCCTCCAGGAACTCTACACCAAGCTGGCGAAGAACCCGGCCAGCTACGACCCTTCGCGTCCGTTCAGTACCTGGCTCTTCAGTGTTGCGAACAACATGTGCAAGAACGAATACCGCAAAGAGGAGGTGCGCCGTGCTGCGGTACCGCACCTTAAGGCAGAGTACAACGGCGTGGCCGAAGCACGCAGCGGCGATGGTGTGGACAAGGAACGTTTCAACGATCGCCTGGCCGCCGAGCTCGACCGTTTGGACCCCGACCACAAGGCCACCTTCACCATGCGCTACCACGAGGATATGGCCATCAAGGAGATCGCCGTGGCATTCAACATCAGCGAAGGCACGGTGAAGAGCCGGCTCTTCTACACCCTGAAAAAACTTGCGGAACGATTGAAGGAATTCGACCCGCGCTCACTGCACGAACATGGAACGCCGAGAACAGTACGATCCTGAGGACATCGAATCGCTGCTCATGGAGCGGCCCTTCGAAGAACTCCTCCCCGAGGAGCGCGCCTTCGTGCTGCGGCACCTGAAGGACGCCGACGAGTACGAGGCCATGCGCGCCACGCTGAACGCGCTGCGCAACCTGCATGAGGACAACGAGCCCGTGGCAGCGGACGCAACTGTACGCGAGAACGTGATGGCCGCCTTCCGCGAGCAGCGGCGCCCACGGTTCCAGATCTGGTTGAACAGCGTCGGTGCGTTGTTCATCCCCGGGGAAAGCCGTGGTTTCTGGATGCCTTCGCTGCGCCTGGCCAGTCTTGCCACGGTTGTGGGGTTGAGCGTGTGGGGGCTTTACCGTGCGGGCTCCGGTGTGCAGGACGCTGGCTTTGCGGAACTGAACGAAGTGGAGAAAAAGGAGGCTCCTCCGGAAGCGCAGCCGATGCCCACGGAAGAGGCGAACGCCTCCTTGAAAGGATCCTCAATGGCAGATTCCGCTCACGTTATTTCCAACTGGTCAGCTCAAGCGGATGGAGCTGTTCAAGCCGAACCGGCCGAGGAGGGTTCCTTGAAGAACATTGCTTTGGAAGATCTCACCTACGCTGATGCTTCAACCCACCTGCAGTCCGCGGACGAGGTCAGTTTGGACGAGGCAGGGGAGCCTGTTACGCACCTTGGTGCAGTAGCAATGGACACCACCGCGCCACTCAGCCCGGCGCGGACCACGAGTGCGGCTCCAGACGCGGCTGCCGCTCGCGAAGAGCAACTCGCCGAAGTAGCGGCGGTTTCCAAGAAGAAAGTCGAGATGGAGGCGGACAGCCGCCGCGAGCGGAAAAAGGACCAAGAGTTCAGGGCCGATGCTGAAGCAGCTTCAAGCCAAGCGCTCGATGCCAAACTGCTCACCTTGCAGAACGCCGCTTGGTGAGACTTACTGCACCAAGAAGTGCTGGGTGATGTTGAAGTCCCGTGCTTCTACACGCAAGGTCATTTCGCCCTTGGCGAAGCCTTGCTTATCGATCCGTCGGACCAATTCGTTCTTCAGGGCCTTGCCCTCTTCGATGTAGAACACTTTGCCGGTGGCATCGGTGACGGTGATCTTCACCTTCCCGATGCGACGCTCGTGCAGAATGCTGATGTTGATCAGCGATGAGTTGCGCGTGCATTCAACGCGCACCGTGGCCTCCCCTCCTTTCCCTTCGGCGAACACCGGTGCCACTGCGAGCAGGCCGATGGAAAGACAGATGGTGCGGATCATGGGTTTCTTGGGCGAGGTGGCGAAGATACCCGGGACACTGGAAGCTGTAAAGACCTTCGACCGGTCAGCCCCCCGTGCGATGGGCGGGCCGTACATACGGACGGATGATGAGCCGTATGGTGTTCTTCCAGCTCATGTACTTCCATGCCCAGCCCAGAAGCACTTGCAGGCGGTTCCGGAAACCCACGAGCGCCATCAGGTGCACGAACATCCACGCCAGCCAGGCGAACAACCCGCCGATGTGCATGCCGAACGCGTCCACCACCGCCTTGTACCGGCCAATGGTGGCCATACTACCCTTGTCCTTGTACGTGAACTCGCGCATTGACCCACCCTCGGCCTTTCGCACCAGATTGGCGGCCAGCAATTCGGCTTGCTGGATGGCCGCTGGCGCCACCTGCGGGTGACCGAACTCCCACTTTCCCTCTTGCATGAAGGCTACATCGCCGAGCGCGAAGACATCGGGAACACCAACGAGGCGGTTGAAGCGGTCCACCTTGTAGCGGTTCGCTTTGGGGTCCACGGCGGCCTCCAGTCCGGGGATCAGTGTACCCTTCACCCCGGCCGCCCAGATGAGCGTGTTGCTCTCCATGCTCGTGCCGTCCTTGAACGTTACGCGCTCACCGTTGAAGTCCGTGACCCGAGCACCGAACTTCACGTTCACGCCCATGCCTTGCAGATAGCCAAGCGCGCTGGCGCTGGACTTTTCGGAGAAGTTCTTCAGGACACGCTCATTGCTGTCCACGAGCCAGATCTGCATGCGGTCGCTCTCGAGTTCCCTGTACTCACGCTTGAGCACCGTGCGTTTGATCTCGGCCAACGCTCCGGCCAGCTCAACACCGGTGGGCCCTGCACCAACGATCACGAAGTTCAGACAGCGCCGCTGACCGGTCTCGTCCTGCGCGTAGAGCGCGGCCTCGAAGTCCTGCAGGAAATCGCTACGGATGTCGAGCGCCTGGCCGATGCTTTTGAGCTGCATTGCTTCGCGCTCGATGACGGTGTTGCCGAAGAAGTTCGTCTCGCTGCCCGTGGCCAGCACGAGCAGATCATAGTGGAAATCTCCCTGCTCGCTGACCACAATCTTCCGTGCGGGGTCCACAGCCGTCACCTTGGCCATGCGGAAAGCCACGTTGGGCATAGGTGCCACCGTGCGGCGGAACGGGTGAGCGATGCTATCGGCGCTGAGGCTCGCAGTGGCCACTTGGTACAACAACGGCTGGAAGCAGTGATGGTTGTGCCTATCGAGCAGCAGCACCTTGTATGGTTGTCCGTCCAGCCGCTTGATCAGCTCCAGTCCAGCGAAACCACCGCCGACCACGACGATGGTCGGGAACTTGAGTTCGTCGTAGGCTTTCTTGACCGCTGTTGACATGTGGTTCGGATGGCGGGCGAAGATCGGCCCAAATTCGCGGCTGCTTACCGAGGCTACCACCGATGCTTGAACAGGACACCATCTGCGCGTTGAGCACACCACCGGGAACGGGTGGTATCGCGGTGCTGCGCCTGAGCGGCCCCGATGCCCTGCGCATTGCACGGGCGTGCTCCGACCTGTCGCAGAACATCGTGGCACGCATGGCATACTTCTGCCGCTTCAAGGATGCTGAGGGCGGTATCGATGAAGGTTTGCTCACCTGGTTCAGGGCACCCTCTTCGTACACTGGCGAAGACGTGGTGGAACTTAGCGTGCACGGCTCGCCCTACATCGCACAACGCTTGCTCGAAGCGCTCTCTGCGGCCGGTGCGCGCACGGCCCGCCCGGGCGAATTCACGCTGCGCGCCTTCCTGAACCGCAAGCTGGACCTGAGCCAGGCCGAAGCCGTCGCCGACCTCATCGCCAGCAGCAGCCGTGCCGCGCACAAGCTGGCGTTGCAACAGTTGCGCGGCGGCTACAGCGAACGGATCGAAGGCCTGCGCCAGAAGCTCATCGATTTCTGTGCGCTCATCGAGCTCGAGCTCGATTTCAGTGAGGAGGACGTTGAGTTCGCGCGTCGTGATGACCTGCTGGAACTGCTCAATGAACTGATGGGCATCTGCAACGACCTCATCAACAGCTTCCGTTATGGCAACGCAGTGAGACAGGGCGTGCCGGTGGCCATCATAGGAGCACCGAACAGCGGCAAGAGCACCTTGCTCAATGCATTGCTGCAGGAAGACCGGGCCATCGTGAGCGACATCCCCGGCACCACGCGCGACACGGTTGAGGAAACCATCACCATCGGTGGCGTGCTCTTCCGGTTCATCGACACGGCGGGCATCCGCAGCACGGAAGATACCATCGAGAAGCTCGGTATCGAGCGGAGCTTCAAGAAGGCACGTGAAGCGAGCATCGTGGTATACCTGGGCGATGCCACTGTGGTGAACGAAAGCGCCTTCCGTACGCAGGCCTCGCTGTTGCGCGAACAGATCGGTAGCGGGCCGCAACTGATCCCGGTGCTCAACAAGGTCGATCTTCCAGAAGCCCGCAGGGGCAGCGCCGTCATGCACATCAGCGCACGGAGCGGCGAAGGATTGGATGAACTGAAGGATGCGTTCATCGAGCACGTGCAGGCGCTGCAGGAAAGCGATGGAGGTTTGGTGGTCACCAACGCCCGGCACGTGGAAGCGCTCGGGAACGCTCGTCATGCCCTGCACGATGCCCGACAGGCCATGGCCAACGGCGTGAGCGGCGAGTTCCTTGCCACCGACCTGCGCCGTGCGCAGCACCACTTGGGCGAGATCACGGGCCGCATCACACCGGACGACATCCTGGGGAGCATCTTCGGGAAATTCTGCATCGGGAAGTAGCGGGGCCTGAACAGCCAGGACCATGGCCGGACATGACCTCCATCGGTGACACGCTTGTTTGTAACACATTTGTTACAAACAAAGACGTTACATTCGCCGGGCACCCGTTCCAAAGTCCTCCGCATGGATGAAGCACGCTCCCCTTTCCTCATCGGCACGCTCGTTTCCGGCGACAGTTTCGTTGATCGCGAATGGCCGCGCAAGAAACTGCGCGACAACTTCCGGTCAGGACAGAACACCGTACTGATCAGCCCGCGTCGATGGGGCAAATCATCGCTCATCCGACAGGTGGCCTTGGACATGGCACGGGAGAAGAACGTCCGCTTCGCGTTCCTGGACCTGTTCCATGTGCGCACCGAACAGGATTTCATCGAGCGCAGCATCGAGGCAACGATCAAAGCGTTGGGAAAGACCATGGAACAGCGCATGGCCGACGTGAAGGAGTTCATCCGGGGCGTGGTGCCGGAGATCGGGTTCGGGGCGGACCCGCAAACCGAATTCAGCTTGAAGCTGAACCTGCCGGAAGGTCGTCGCAGCGTGCTCGACCTGCTTGACCTGCCCGAACGCATGGCCAAAGCCAAGGGGGTCCAACTGGTACTGTGCATCGACGAGTTCCAGAACATCACGATGCTACCGGACCCGCTGGGATTCCAGAAAATGCTGCGCGCTTCGTGGCAACATCACGAACATGTGTGCCATGTGATCTACGGCAGCAAGCGGCACATGATGATGGACCTCTTCAACAAGCAGAGCATGCCGTTCTTCCGGTTCGGTGACACGATGCTGCTGGACAAGATCAAACGTGAGGATTGGGTACCCTTCATACAGAAGCGCTTTGCGACGGCGAAGATCAATATCGCGTTGGACGTCTGCGACCACCTGGCCGAACGCATGCAGGACCACAGCTACCACGTGCAGATGCTCGGGCATGCCGCGTGGTTGCGCACCCACCGGCGCACGTGTACCCGCGCCACCGTGGACACCGCCTTGCAAGACCTGCTCAACCAGCACGATGCCCTCTACCACCGGTTGGTGGACGAGCTGACCACGCCCCAGCTCAACTACCTGCGCGCACTGCTCAACGGCGTCACCCGGTTCACCACCATGGACACGATCCGGCGGTTCAACCTCGGCTCCAGCGCGCACGTGAAGCGGATGACCACGGCTTTGGAGAACAAGGAAGTGCTCGACTTCCAGGGGCCGCACACCGAATGGATCGACCCGTTGTTCAAGATCTGGCTGGAAGAGCGCTATTGGGGAGGGCGGCTAAGGATGGTATGAGCCTCCCACTCCTCCCCGCCTTCTACTTCGGCAGCGTGGAGCATTACCGGCTCCTTGCGCAGCACCCGCGCGTGCTCATCGACATCGGTGAGCACTACGAGCGGCAGAGCTATCGCACGCGCACCGGCATCGTGGGCCCCAACGGGCGCCAGGACCTGAGCGTGCATATCGTGCACGACCACGGCAACAAGATCCGCATGCGCGATGTGCGCTTGAGCTACGCTGAAACCTGGCCGCAGCAGCATCTGCATGCCATACGCAGTGCGTACGGGCAGACGCCGTGGTTCATCCACTACATCGATGACATTGAGCAAGTGCTTTTGGCCAAGCACGAGCGGCTCACCGACCTCTTGTTGGCCACCCTGCAACTCGGCCTTCGTTGGCTCCAACTGCGCACGGATATCAGCGTATCCGACCAGTACGTCGAGGGACCGGAATTCCGGTCGGATGAAATGGGCCTCGGCCCTGTTGATCCGGCAACACCCCTGGCCCAACGGCTGCCGATGATCGACCTCAGGATGTCCTTCCACCCGAAAAGGCCGCTGCCAGCGGAAGTCACGGCCGTACCACCGTACCCACAGGTCTTCGCCGACCGGCACGGCTTTGTGCCACGCTTGAGCCTGCTGGACCTCGTTTGCAATTGCGGCCCCGATGCGGCGGCAAGAGTGATGGCTTAGGTCATCCGGCCGAACCGGCTACCTTTCGGCCAAGAACACCGACCAGGTAGCAACCACCTCAGCGCACTTCTGCCAGTGGCAGGTCGCGCTTGGAACCACGGCTTGGCGGGAAACCTGTTCTGTGCGGTCCATGTCAACATTCGAGAAACGCGAGAAAGAGAAGAAGCGCCTGCAGAAGCAGGAAGAGAAAAAGCGCAAGAAGGAAGAGCGCAAAGCCAACTCCTCCGGTGGGGGCTTGGAGAACATGATGGCTTATGTGGACGAGTTCGGCCGCATCACCAACACGCCGCCCGACCCCACCAAAAAACGCCAGGAGATCGACGCATCGGAAATCGAGATCGGCGTACCCAAGCGAGAGGATGTTCCCGTGGCCGCTGAGCGTGTGGGCCGCATCGACTTCTTCGACACCTCAAAAGGCTTCGGCTTCATCCGCGAGGACGGCACACAGGAACGCTACTTCGTGCACATCAGTGGCCTGCTCGATGAAGTGGGCGACGGTGACAAAGTGGTCTTCGAACTGGAACGCGGGCCCAAAGGCATGAACGCGGTGCGGGTGAAGAAAGGCTGAGATGCCCCCAACGTCGGTCGTTGCGCAGCGCAATGACCAAGCGGCACGAAACGCAGAACGCCACCCGAAGGTGGCGTTCAACTTGTCGGGGCGGTGTGATTCGAACACACGACCCCCTGCTCCCAAAGCAGGTACGCTAACCGGACTGCGCTACGCCCCGAACTTGACAAAAAGAACTCCTGACTTCACACCTTCCGAACAACGACCCTCCCGCCAACAGCGGGATACGCTAACCGGACTGCGCTACGCCCCGAACTTGACAAAAAGAACTCCTGACTTCACACCTTCCGAACAACGACCCTCCCGCCAACAGCGGGATACGCTAACCGGACTGCGCTACGCCCCGAACTTGATAAAAAGAACTCCTGACTTCACACCTTCCGAACAACGACCCTCCCGCCAACAGCGGGATACGCTAACCGGACTGCGCTACGCCCCGAACTTGACAAAAGAACTCCTGACTTCACACCTTCCGAACAACGACCCTCCCGCCAACAGCGGGATACGCTAACCGGACTGCGCTACGCCCCGAACTTGATAAAAAGAACTCCTGACTTCACACCTTCCGAACAACGACCCTCCCGCCAACAGCGGGATACGCTAACCGGACTGCGCTACGCCCCGAACTTGATAAAAAGAACTCCTGACTTCACACCTTCCGAACAACGACCCTCCCGCCAACAGCGGGATACGCTAACCGGACTGCGCTACGCCCCGAACTTGACAAAAAGAACTCCTGACTTCACACCTTCCGAACAACGACCCTCCCGCCAACAGCGGGATACGCTAACCGGACTGCGCTACGCCCCGAACAATACCAGGCCTCGAACGTCGGGACCTTGCGGAGAGGGGGGGATTCGAACCCCCGGTACCCCTTAACGAAGTACGGCAGTTTAGCAAACTGCTGGTTTAAGCCACTCACCCACCTCTCCAGTGGAAAAAGAACGTCCCCGCGAAGGGGCGGCAAATATAGAAGCGCAGGGTTAGCCTGGAACCTACTTTCGCACCGCGATAAAAACCCTCGCGAAAGCAAGCACATGGCACGTGAAGTCGTCATCGTATCCGCGGTCCGTACCCCCATCGGCAGTTTCGGTGGCGCGATGGCCGATGTGTCCGCCACGCAATTGGGCGCCACGGCCGTGAAGGCTGCTGTGCAGAAGGCCGGCATCGACGGTGCCTTGGTGCAGGAAGCCTACATGGGCAGTGTGCTGCAGGCCAACCTGGGCCAGGCTCCCGCACGGCAGGCCATCAAGTTCGCCGGTCTGCCCGATGCGGTGCAATGCACCACGGTGAACAAGGTGTGCGCCAGCGGTATGAAAGCAACCATGATCGCCACCCAGAGCATCCTGCTCGGTGACGCCGATGTGGTTGTGGCCGGTGGTATGGAGAGCATGAGCGGCACGCCCTATTACGTGGAGAAGGCCCGCTACGGCCAGCGCTATGGGAACGGCGTGCTTGTGGATGGTATCGTGAAGGACGGTCTCACCGATGTGTACCACCAGAATGCCATGGGCGTGAGTGCGGACCTGTGCGCCACCAAATACGGCATCACCCGGGAGCAGCAGGATGCCTTTGCGATCGAGAGCTACAAGCGTAGTGCAGCGGCGTGGGCTGCGGGCAAGTACAAGGATGAAGTGGTGCCCGTGACCGTGAAAGGCCGCAAAGGCGATGTGGTGGTGGAGGAGGACGAGGAGTTCAAGAACGTGAACTTCGAGAAGATCCCTGGCCTGAAACCCGTGTTCCAACAAGGTGGAACCGTTACAGCCGCCAACGCCAGCACGATCAATGATGGTGCTGCCGCCATGGTCCTGATGAGCGCTGATAAAGCCGCGACCTTGGGAGTGAAACCCATCGCGAAAGTGCTGGCCTATGCCGATGCGGAACAGGCCCCGGAGTGGTTCACCACCTCCCCTGCCCTTGCCATACCACGCGCGGTGGAAAAGGCAGGTTTGCAGATGAGCGACATCGGCTACTTCGAGATCAACGAAGCCTTCAGCGTAGTGAGCTTGGCCAACATGCAACTGCTCAAGCTGGACCCGGCCAAGGTGAACGTGAACGGCGGTGCGGTTTCCCTCGGCCACCCGTTGGGGTGCAGTGGTGCGCGCATCATCGTTACGCTTATCCACGTGCTCAAGCAGAACGGTGCCAAGTACGGCGTTGCCGGTATCTGCAACGGCGGTGGCGGTGCCAGCGCCATCGTCATCGAGGCCCTGTGAGCATCGTAGTCTGTCCGCTCAGCATCGTCCCCGTCCGCAAGGATGCGAGCGACCGCTCTGAGCTCGTCACCCAATGGCTCTTCGGCGAAACGGCCGAGGTGCTGGAACAGACCGCCAAATGGAGCCGGTTGCGGTTCGATCTGGACGGTTACGAGGGCTGGGTGGACAACAAACAAATGGTGGCCGCGCCTGGGGCGCTCCCCATTTCGGCCAAGCGCAGTATTGAGCCATCCACATCGGTCGATCTCGGTGAAACCCAACTGTTGTTGCCCATGGGCGCGGTAGTTGAGTTCCCCGAGCGCGATGGGAATATGATCCACCTGCACGGCAACGTGAAGCACACTGGCAGGACAACCCGCGACCTGCAAGGCTCCACAACCCTGCGGGCCATGCTCATGACGCGGCCCTTCCTCGGCACACCATACCTCTGGGGCGGTCGCACGCCGTGGGGCGTTGATTGCAGCGGCTTCACACAGATGGTGTACCTCTTGGCCGGGCTCCAACTACCTCGTGATGCCTATCAGCAGGCCGAGGTAGGTACCACCATCGAACTGCTGGACCTGGCGCAACCCGGCGACCTGGCTTTCTTCGACAACGACGAGGGCCGCATTGTGCACGTGGGTTTCGTCCTTCCCGGACCCGATGGTGAGAAGTTCATAGTTCATGCCAGTGGAATGGTGCGCATGGACAAGCTTGACCAACAGGGCATCTTCCACTTGCAGGAGAAACGCTACACCCACAAGTTGCGGATCGTGAAGCGGGTGACCGGCAAAGCGGAGAGCTGACCCTTTTTCGATCAGCCCTCCTAACGAACGGCCCGAGGCCCTGCTCAACGTCCAACGGCAGGTATCAGAATCGCAGTGTGTACTGTACCACGGGCAGGATGCTCAGCTGTGAATAGCTCTTGATGTTCTCCGTGCGCTCGTCGTAGAAGTAGCCGACCACGGTCCGGGCGTTCAGTACGTTCTGCACATCCACCTTGAACTCGTGGTTCACCTTCGGGCGGCCTACGCGGTAGCTCGCCACCAGATCCACCTTGTGCACAGCGGGCAGTTTGCGGCTCCATTCATCATTCGTGTATTTCACCTCTTCCGCCGCGCGGCTGGCTTGCAGATCGATGGGCGTGTCGTACTGACCGCCTTGCAAGCTGTACCGGAAGCCCGTCATGATCACGCGGTCCTTGCCTTTGCTCGCACCGATCTTCCACTCCTTGCCCGCAAGCGCGTTCGCCACGGTGCCCAGGTTGAAGCGGGAGTTGTGCCACTCGCCATCGAGGGCCTTGTACTTGGTTTCGCTGAAGGAACCAGTGGCCATGAAGTGCCAGCCGCGGGTGAAGAACTTCTCCACGCTGATCTCGATGCCGGTGTTGTAACCGGTGCCTTCGTTCACGAGCGCCCGGTTGCTGAACCATTCGATGGTGTTGCTCTCGCTGTACGCACTGGTAACGTCGTTCTCCACGGGCAGGTCGTAGAGGTACTGGTAGAAGCCTTCCACCTTCACCTGCACATCCTCGGCCAGCATCCGCTCGTAGCCGACCACCGCATGCAAAGCCCGCGTAAGGCCCAGGTCCTCGTTGGGGCGCAGGACGTTGCCCTGTGCGTCAAAGTCCTGGGCTTGCAGCGTGAGGAGCGATTGTGTTCTGGAATGCAGGCCCGTGCCCAGCGTGAAGGCCTGATCGGGGCGCATCTGGTATCGAAGGGCCAGACGCGGCTCGATGCTGAAGGCGTTGTTCGCATCGTAGTGCAAGGCATGGATACCACTGGTCATGCTCCAGCGCTCGTTCCAACGCCATTTGTGGCTCACGAAGGCCTGTGTGGTGTTGGCCGATCCGCTGCGATCGAGCAACGCCTCCATGCGGTCGTTGTCGTCGTTCCAGTCATTGAGCAGCATGCGGTAGTGGTCGTTGGAGAAGATGACGCCCGCGCGCAGTTTGTGGCTGGCGTTGATGCGTGTGTTGAGCGTGCTCGTGGTCCGTAACGTCCACTTGGCGAGGTCGCCATGGCTGCGCAGTTCCGTGCCCGGTTCTCCGGGGGCCGGGGCTTCGAAGTACTCGTTGCCACTGCCGTTGCCGCTCATGGACACGGTGCTGTACAGGAAGCTGTTCTCCCCATAGGTGCGGGTGTTGGTGAGGCCCACCACACCCATGCGCGAGCCATAGCTGTTGCGGGCGAAAAGGGTATCGCCCGTGGTGCCCATGTCTTCCTGTGCGATGCTGCTGCGGCCCCCGATGCCGAACACGGTGAACGTGCCGGCGCGGCCAGATGGTGCTTTCACCTTGAACGCGGCGTCCGTGTATTTCGGCACGCCCTGGTAGTCCACGATGCCAGCACCATCGAGCAGGGCGAGCGTGCTGTAGCGGTAGTTGGCCAGGTAGGAGCCGCCCTCGAGACCGGGGATCGGACCCTCAGCGGTGAGGTCGGTACCAAGCACACCGGCTTTCAAGGTGTATTCGCGCTTCTTGTTGTTGCCGTCACGAAGGCGCATGTCGAACACGGCGCTGTACACGTTGCCGAACTCCGCACTGAAGGCCCCCGTGTGGAAGTCGGAATCATCGATCATATCGCTGTTCAGCACATTGATAGGGCCGCCGGTTGAACCATCATCGCTGAAGTGGTTCGGATTGGGGATCTCCATGCCCTCCAACCGCCATTGAACGCCCTTGGGGCTGTTGCCGCGCACCACGATGGTATTGTTCCCGTCGGGGGTGCTGGCCACACCGGCGAAGGTGCCAACCATGCGTGCCGGGTCATTGATGCCACCAGCGATGCGCGAGGTTTCCTCCACGCTGATGCGGCGCGAGCTCACCGTGCTCATGTCGTTCCGGGCCGAGCCCTTGCGCCTAGCCGCCTTCACCTTGGCCTCATCGAGCTGTTTCACGCTCGTGGTCATCGGCGCATCGATGACGGTCTCTTTGCTGGAGATGACGAGCAGGTTGGCGAATGTCATGGGCTCGTACCCGAACATCGTCACCACCACATCGATGCGGCCCGTGGGCACGTTCGCTATGCTGAAGTGGCCGTCCTGATCGGTGACAGCCGTAAGAACAACGACCCCGGCTTTCACGTCCACCGTGGCGCCGAACAAAGGGATGCGCGTGTCGGTGTCGACGATCGTGCCCCGCACGGTCTGTGTATTGGTCTGGGCAATGATGTGCGAATTGAGCAGGACGAGCAGGGCGATGAGGACGGACTTGACGGTTCGGTGGGTCATTGGATCGTTGTTGTTGACCCTATGACAGGAAGGTGCCGCAGCACCCCTACTCTACCGCACGAATATCTCAGAAACGCAAGCCCAAACCAACACGGAAGCCCAGCCAGCCACGTACGAGCACATCCTCCTCCTCTTGCTCGTACATCACGCGGGGCGCGGCTTCGGAGAGGTAGGCCAGGGTGTCCTCATCGCGCCAGTCGGTGGCGAGGACGTTCAGACTTGGGCCCGCCGATACGACGAACCGGTCGGCGATGGCGTAGCTGTAGAAAACGCTCAAGCTGCTGCGGATGTTCACCGCGCCGATCCACACAGTGTCTTCGTTCACGTGCTCGGCCATCAGTTCAATGTTCACCGTGTGGCGCTTGGGCCAGCCGAGCTCGGTTCCCGCGCCATAGCCAAAGCCCCACCGACCATCGATCTCCGGCGAATAGCTGAAGGTGTTGTAAAAGCGGTGAGTCCCGGTGCGCAACACGACGGAAACGGGAAAGACCTCATCGTAGTGCACGTCAACCCGGTGGTAGCCGCGCCACGCGAAACTGAGGAAGCCGATGCTGGCACCGGTGATGGTGTCCGCCACATTGAGGAAGCCGAGCTGACCTCCTTCGCACTTGCGGGCAACGTTCACGAAACCCACCTGCCCGCCGCGCACGGAGCGCAATGCCACGTTGAGCATACCGGTGACTTGTCCGCCGGTTACGTCGCGCGCATAGTTGAGAAGGCCGGCGACCTGTCCACCCCCCACGCTGTCCAACGCCACGTTCGCACCGCCCGTGATCTGCGCGCCGCTCACGCTCTTGCCATAGTTCAAGAGGCCGCTTGCCTGCCACCGGTGCACATCCTTCAGTGTCACGTTCGCAGCTCCGCTGATCTGTGCACCGTTGCAGTTCTCGGTGGTGAGATTGGCCAAACCACTTATCTGTGTTCCCTGCATCCCACCTTTCAGAACGTTCACTGCACCGGCCAGCTGTACACCGCTCAGGGTGTCCCACACCACGTTGGCGAAACCTGCCACTTGCATGCCGTTGAGCGAGAGCATGGTATGGTTCACCGCACCTGCGATCTGCACGCCGCTGGTATTGCCGCCCACCAGGTTCGTGAGACCGGCGAGCTGCACGCCCTTCACATCGCGGCGCTCCATATTGAAGGCCCCGGCCAGTTCGAAGCCGTCGAGGCCGCGCGAGTAGCCGCCGATCGCGTTGAACGACATCTTATTGACCATGGCGCCGCTCACCTTTCCGTTGGTACCGACCGTGGGCACCAGCGATACCTGCCATTTCCGCACTTCGGCATACTCCAGGTTGGCGGCGATATCAGCTTGCTTGCCGCGTACGAGGGCCGACGACAGGTCGAGCCGTTCCACTTCGGGCTGCCTCACGGACAGCATCGGCATGGTCTCCTTGGGCATTAAACGGATCCGGCCAAGCTTACCCGCACGATCCACGAAGACGATGGTGTCCTGGTAGGCCACCCGGCTGATCCGCAGTGCGGTCCGCTCTTGCCTGCCCGATGCCTCCAAGGCAAAAGTCCCTCGTCCATCCGTGAGCGCGCTCGCGCGCTCGCGCACCTCATACACCGAAGCGCGCGCAACGGCATGACCGGTCAGTGCATCGACCACGTTGCCGGTCACGACGAACTTCTTCTTGCCTTGTCGTGGCCCCAGAATGATGACATGCTCGCCGCTTTCCTTCAGCGTCCTGTCCTTGCCCAGCAAACGCTCCAAGGCCTTCTCAACTGTGGTAACCCCGGTAGCAACATCAACAATGCTGTCGCCGTTGACGACGGCCGCGTTGTAGCTCAGCTTGAAGTGCCCATCCTGTGCGACCAGGTGCAGCGCATCGGCCAACCGCACATTGTTCGCCCGCACGTCCACGGTGCGCTTCAGGATGCCTTGGGCGCTGGCGCTGCTCACCGCGAAGGCCAGCAGTACAAGCACCCCCCAGCGATCAGCAGCCTTCCCCATTGATCGTCCAGCCCTCCGGGCCGTTGCTCACGACTTCAAAACCGAAGGTGTTGGCAATGACGTGCACCACTTGGTCCACTGGTTCATTGCCGAAGGTGGCCGTGAGCGGGCATCCGAGGATGGCCTCGTTCCCCAATTCAATGCGAACGCCGTACGCGGCATTCAGCTCCTCGACCACTTGCTGGAGCGGAGCGTTGTTGAACTGGATGATGCGATCGGCCCAGCGCTCCACCGGACCGATAGCGCTGCGGACCAGCAATTCACCCTTCACCCATTGTGCCTTTTCGCCCGCAGCAAGCACCACCGCCTCAACTCCATAATGGGCAACACCCACTTTGCCATGGTGCACACGCACGGTCACCGTGTCGTTTCCATCCCGGTGCGTCACTTCGAAGGCGGTGCCCAAAACCGTTACGCTCATACCGCCGGCATCCACAACGAAGGGACGCGCTTCATCCCGCTTCACCTCGAAGTAGGCTTGGCCGGTGAGTTCCACATGGCGTTCGTCTCCCATGTCAGCGACCAACCGGCTACCGGGAGACAGTGTCACGGTTGAGCTGTCAGCAAGTGCCGCCTTCATGAAATCGTTGCCCGAGGCCAGTTGCTGGCTCTCGGGTCCGCCCATCAACACACGAACCAGGAAGAACGTACCGACAACCGCTGCCGCCGCCGCCATCCACTTCCATGCGCTGCTGCGTGACGGCCGCAACGGGATCACTTTCGCTGCGTCCATGCGTGCGGCCACCCGTTGCCAGGCGGCATCCACGTCCACGTCGGGGCCATCGCCAGCGCCTTCGGCCATTGACCATGCCGCACGCAGGCGCTGGAGTTCGAGAGCGTTGGCCGGTGCGGCAGCAACCCATTGCTCCACGGCTGCGCGTTGCGCTGCGTCGGCTTCACCGGCCACAAAGAGGGCCAGCAGATCACTATCAATGTTGGAGTAGAGTTCCACTTATGCGGTGCAATGACAGGTCAGGTGATCAATACCCCTACTCCCCGGTCCAACTCCTGGGTCAAGGCCAGCAGCGCCACCCAAATAGGCACTAGATCGGCCAGGTCTTCGCGCAGTGTCTTCAGGGCCTTGCCCATCTGGTTCTCAACGGTTTTGATCGAGATGCCCAAGCGCTCGGCGATCTCGTGGTACTTGAGGCCCTCGTTGCGGCTCAGCTTGAAGACCTTCCTGCGCACTTCCGGCAGGGCCTCGATGGCGGCCAAGACCCTGGCGGAACGCCATGTGTGATCATCCTCAGTAAGCTCCGTTTCCACAGGCCCGTCGTGATGCGATTCGTTCAGCGGTTTCATGCGCACCACTTTTTCGAGTTCGTTCAGGCTGCGGTTGCGCACGGCCGAGAACAAGTAGGCTTTCAGCGAGCTGGTCACGTTGAGGCGTTCGCGCTCGTTCCAGAGCTTCACGAAGAGTTCCTGAACGAGATCCTCCGACCTGTCGCGGTCCTTCAGATAAGTCCCAGCGAACGCGCACAACGGCCTGTAATGCGCACGGAACGCCTCCTCGAAGGCGGCCCTGTCACCGGATGCGATGCGGGAGAATTCCACGGCCGTTGTGGCGGCCAAGGTAGAAGTGGGTCAGCGCGTAAGATGCAAGTAGCCCGTCCGGACCAATTCGCTGCCGTCGCCACGGTCGAGCTTCAGAACGAAGTAGTACACACCATCCGGCACCGGTTCGTTGGTGGTCTGGTGCCGACCGTTCCATGGGCGCACACGCGGGTCGCCTGAGTATAGTTCCTGGCCCCATCGGTTGTGGATCACAGCTTGGGCCGCAACGAAGCCATCAGCGGTAACAAGCCAGCCATCGTTGCTTCCATCGCCATTGGGCGAGAACACGTTCGGCACCTCCAACCCGCAGGTCAGTCCTTCGATGAAAAGGGTATCGCTGACCGTGCAACCATTGACGTCCGATGCCAACACCCAACAGAGTGCTGGCACCAGGAAAACCGACGAATTCCCCGACGCACCATTGCTCCATTGCCCATTGCTGAAGCCATTGGGCAATGCAACGGTGTAGGCGAGTCCTTCACACAGCGAAGTATCTGCACCAATGTCCAGCGGTTGAGCATTAACGACGGAAACATCCCACGAGTAGCTGCCCCAAGTGCACGGGGCGGCGGACGGCGTTGCGACATAGGTGCCCGCGACATCAGCTTGAACGGGATACACCACCAGCGGATCACCTGTCACCGTTCCGTTGGGTGTTTGCCACACCACACTCGTGTAGGGCCCACCGGTCATGTCCAGCACCAGGCTATCACCAACGCAAACTTGTCCGGGTCCGACAATGCCTGCACCCGTTGGCGCGGCAATCACAAGCACCTGGACTTCCACAGGTGAGGCGGTGCATGCACTATCCTCCTGGAGCACATAGACGGTGGTGCTTTGTTGCACCGCTGGGATAGTGATGCTGGTGCCCATCCCGATCACATTGGTAAGCCCGGGATCGGAGAACCAGGAGATCTGGCCGGAACCGGTAGCGGTAAGAACAGCATCGGAGCCTTGGCAGACGGTGTCGCCTTGAACCAGCAACGGATCGGATACGGTGGCAATGCCCACAACGGCTACCGCAGTGTCCGTGCAGCCAACATCATCGATCACCATCAGTTGGTAGCTGCCTGGATTACTGACCCAGATGGACTGCTGCAACAGGATCGAATCCCAGATGTATACTGCCGCGCCGTTCGCTCCAGTCAACTGCACCGAGTCTCCGGCACATAGGACCATGGTATCGTTGGGAAGAATGGTCGCGTTCGCTGAACCACCGACGATATTCGCTGTGAGCGTCAATACGGCACACGCGCCCACCGTTACCGAATATAGCCCCGGCTGAGTGACGGTCTGGATGGAGTCGCTTCCACTGAACGGGGCAGACCAGGATATGCTAGCTGTGTCATTGGTGATCACTGTGATGGTAATGGAATCGCCGGGGCATAAGACGTAATCAGGTTGCACGTCCAAAAACGGCGATGCGAACTCGGCAAGTTCAATGGGACCGTTGGTGATCTCGCACCCGCCCGTATCGATGACCGTGATGAAGTAATCACCGAAGTCCGACACCCACAGGCTGTCGTTGTTGAAAGGGATGGGACCGTTCGGACCAAGCCATTGGTAACTGGTGCCTTGTGCCGTGGTCCAGAGCAATGCGGAATCACCGGAACAGATGGCGCCGGGGAGAATGTCCAGGGATGGGCCCGGAACAATGTCCACCCAATGAGAGCTATTATAGTAACAGGTGGCCGTACCGACCGTGTTCCATGAGTCCAGGTCCACCGGTCCGACCTGGTCGAGGAATACGGAGTTCACGTTGACACCTATGGTATCCGTGAACCAATAGGTCCATACAAGCGAATCGCAAGAGATGCACCCCGAGGTCAGTTCGATACTATCCCCTGGGCAAAGCAGTGTTGGACCGACGATCCCCTGGACCGGGTTCGCCACGACCACTGCATACACGCTGTCGGAAAAATAGAACGGCGCCACATCGAACCCACAAGGGGCATTGTTAAAGCTACCGTACGTCCCGAACGTGTACCAACCCGACACTGGTGGAGCAAGAGACCACCCGATGGCGGAGAGCCATGGTGGGTCATGACCTTCGGCGCAGATGCTGTACCAATCCGCCACTGCCGCAGAATCCAGTTGCACGGGCCCACCTCCTTGGTACCACGTAGGGACGATCACCCCTTGTGCGCATTGGCCTTCGCACACATAAACGGTGTCTGTCAATAGCATATCCGCTCCGTCCGTAACGTACCACTCAAAGGATGCAGA
Organism: Flavobacteriales bacterium; assembly: GCA_016699575.1. Classification (NCBI taxonomy): domain Bacteria; kingdom Pseudomonadati; phylum Bacteroidota; class Flavobacteriia; order Flavobacteriales; species Flavobacteriales bacterium. The sequence continues at coordinate 4,234,401 of CP064979.1, forward strand.
ATCAAAAGCGGGCACTGGTGGGGTTGGTAGCAGGTCAACCACCAAAATGGTGAACGATGTGCAGCCTTCTTGGGAAGTAAAGGTCAGGATAGACGTACCTGCGATAGCAGCTGTGTCGGTCAACACTGTGTCAGGGGTCGTCCAAAGGGCGGTTGCACCGGGCGGTAAATTCGAGAACCAGACATCCACGGTGTCACAGATCGACAGCGTAAGCCAGTTGCCCTGATCAACATATTGGCCCAACTCGTCCGAGACCAAGGGAACGGGTGGTGGAGGATCGACCGTCACGTGAATGGAGTCCGTCCATGACCAACAGCCATTGGCCGTGGAGACCGTACACCAGTACCAGCCGGTAACCGGTGCGGATGTCATGAGTGCCGTAGTACCATCCGACCATAGGAAACTGAGTTCAGGTCCGATATCGTCACCGCCGCCTATGCCCATACACGATTGACATTCCTGGAAGGAGATGGGGTCGTTGGCATCGGCGCACTGCGACAGCACCGCCAGCGACAACGTACCACATACCGAAACCGAATCGACACAATCAGGCGAAAGCCACCCATTGAAAGGCCGCACGCACAAGTCCAATGATGGGCGCTGGCATTGGATGGAATCGTACCTGATCCAGAAGTCGTAGGGTTGTCTCGACGTCACCAGCGCGCGACCGATGAATCCCTCGCTCAGTCCGCTTGCAATAAGTGTGGAATACTTGGTATAGTCACCGTCCTGGCAGTAGCCCGAAAAATCCAGACCTGTGGTGAACGCGTGATCGCACCAGAACTGGTAAGGACGGTCGCCCCAAGCCGATGCATCGCTCGGAATGTGCAGCCTGTCTTCGTACCCTCCTCCAAAAACCACATCGCCATTGGGCAACGAGGCAATTCCAGCAGCGCTCTTGTCTTCCTTACCGCCGAATTGCTGGGCCTGCAACACTTGCCAATTGCTGAAACGATGCTTGGCCACAAAGAGATCTTGCGGCCCGGTGGCCATGAAGAGGCCCGTACCGTTGTAGAACTGACTTAACCCTGTGAACTGGCACTCGAACTCTCCGAAAACGGCCACGGTGTCGGCGCGCTGGTCCACCGCGCGCAGAGCAACCGGGTTCTGCGAACCCACGGCGGTGTCGGACAACAGGGTTCCGCCCGCGTCTACACGTAAAAGGAAGTAGTTGTAGTCGTCAGCTGCGGCCACTGTCTGCGGAACCGGGTCCATGTACAACATGTCGCCCTGCAGGTCACCTGCCACCAGCAGCTGTGAACCTGAAGTGACCTGCATATCCCGCAACTGGTTCAGGGTACCCCCTCCGCACCTGCGGAACCACTGCTCATTGCCTGCCGCATCCAGCTTCAGCAAGAAGATGGCGCTGGACATCGCATTGTTGTGGACCTGATCGAACTGGATGGTGTCGCTGAACTGGCCCCCGACATAGAAGTTGTTGTTCGCATCAGCCACCACATCGAGGGCTCGGTCGGTGAACTCGGCTTGGCCATGCTTGAGCCAAAGAGGCGTCCCGGTGGTGGTATAGGCCGCGACGAAGACATCCACGCTTGGCAGCAACGTATTCGGGTCAAGCATGCTGGTGAGCGAGGTGCCATCGAAGTCGGACGTGCCCTGGAATTCGCCCACTGCCACCACTGTGCCGTTCGGAGCGATGGCCACTCCGCTGGCCAGATCACCAAAAGCAGCCCCACCCCCCGTGCGCACCCATTGGCTGCTCCCATCGGCCATGCTCAATTGTGCCAGGAAAAAGTCGGTCGAATTGGCAACCGAGGTGAACGCACTTCCGAAGAGATCGGCCGCGCCCAGGAATTGGCCGGTGACAACCAAATGGCCAGCACCGTCAATAGCAACCTTACCACTTCGATCAATGGCGCTGCCTCCTGCTTGTACAAGCCAAACGACGCTTCCGGCATCGTCCATCTTCACCACGAACACATCAGTGCCGCCGCTCGATGTATAGGTGGTACCGTCCACCACCATGGCCGCGCTGAACTCACCGACCGCATAGATGAAACCGTCCGGCCCAACCTTCACATCCGTGATGCGGTCACCACCTGTGCCGCCGAGATCCTTGGCCCAGTATTGCGCGTGCAGCGACAATGGAGCGCAGAGCCCGACCAGAAGCACCGTTGCACCGAACAGCCGCATGGCGTCCAAGTTACCCAACGCCAGGAAGGATCCTCGACGATCCGTCCGAAATGATGAAGACCTGTCCGGGAGCCTCGGGGGAACTCAACCGATGGTCACCCTGTTCGTGACTTGCCTCGGAGGGGCGGCATTGATGTGGCGCGTGCTGCCAATTTCGCGCGCTCATGAGGGTCGTTGTTGCTGGCATGCTTGGCCTCGTCTTCACTGTTGCGTCAGCGCAGGATGGGGCGCCTTTGCTCTGCAAGAACATCGGGGCCGTGCGCACCTCCAGCCCTATTGCCATTGATGGGGTGCTGACGGAAACCGACTGGACGTTGACTACGCCCGGGATCGACTTCGTGCAGAACGAGCCCCGGCCTAACGAACCGGCTTCCCTTGCATCGTCCGTCAAGGTGCTTTATGATGATGCGGCGCTTTACGTCGGCGCTCAGCTGTCGGACCCCGAGCCGGACAGCATCATGATGCGCCTGAGCGCCCGCGATGCGATCGGCATCACGGATTGGTTCGGCATCACCCTCGACCCGTACAACAGCGGTCTCAATGGCTTCGAGTTCATCGTCACCTCAGCCGGTGTGCAATTCGATGCCATCGTGGCCAACGAAGAGGAGGACGAGAACTGGAACGCTGTATGGCAGAGCGGGGTCGCCCGCAACGCAGATGGGTGGGCGGTGGAGATGCGCATCCCCTATTCGGCGTTCCGCTTCCCCAAGGTGGTGGAGAACGCATGGTCGGTCCAATTCCTCAGGCTCGTAGGCCGGAACCGGGAGAAGAGCTTCTGGAACCCGATCGATCCGTTGAAAGAGGGCTGGTTGCGCCAATGCGGCACGGTGAGCGGGATCACTGGCATCAAGGCGCCGTTGCGCCTGATGCTCTACCCCTATGTCAGCGGCTATGTGCAACACTTCCCGGCCAACGACCCCACCCAGAGCGACTGGACAACCTCCTTCAACGGCGGGATGGACGTGAAGCTGGGCTTGAGCGATGCGTACACTTTGGACATGACGCTCATTCCTGACTTCGGGCAGGTGGTGAGCGATAATGTGGTCCTGAACCTCTCGCCCTTTGAGGTGCAGTTCAATGAGAACCGGCAGTTCTTCACCGAGGGTACGGAGCTGTTCCAGCGCGGCGGGCTCTTCTACAGCCGACGCATCGGCGGTGTGCCTCTGTTGCGCGGTGACCTGTACAATGGACTGGGCGAAGGCGAAACAGTTGTGGAGGATCCCGGTGTGAGCAAACTGCTCAATGCCACGAAGTTGAGTGGACGAGGAGCCAGTGGTTTGGGCCTGGGTCTGCTGAACGCCGTTACGCGTGAAACACATGGCAGCATACGCGACAGCTTGGGTGCGGAACGGCGCGTGCTCACCGATCCGCTCACCAACTACAACGTGCTGGTCGCCGACCAGCTTCTTCCGAACAACGGTTACGTGAGCCTCATCAACACGAACGTGATGCGCGATGGCGGCACATACGACGCCAACAGCAGCGCGCTTGACTTCCTGTTGAACAACAAAACCCGCACGATCCAAGGCGGTGGGATCGTCCGGGTGAGCCAGCAGTTCGGCACCGCGTTGGAGAGAACGCCCGGATACGCATGGACGGCCTTCCTGAAGAAGACGGGCGGCTCCACAACGTACGCTCTGGAGTACAACCAGATCAGCGACGATTTCAACCCCAACGACCTTGGCTTCTGGCAGCAGAACAACTTCAACGGCATAACGGGATCCGGGGAGTACATCAAGTACAAACCGAAGCGCCCATGGCAGCGCTGGGGCATCGGGTTCGAAACGGAATACCTGCGCGTGGTGCAACCCGACCACTTCTTCAATTTCGCGGTTGAACTGAACACGTTCTGGGTCCTGGAAGGCTTCAATGCGTTCGGCGGCCATGTGCGCGCCGAACCGGTGGTGACCTTCGACCCGTTCGAGGCGCGCGTTCCCGGCCGTTTGTATGCGTACCCGACGAACGTGGAAGGGCGCGTGTGGATCAGCAGCAACTACAACAAACCGTTCGCGTTCGACATGGACGGCTACTACCGGCACTTCAACGACCCGGGCGACGGCACCGGGGCTCGTGATCGAAAGATCATGAAGGCCAGCTTCGAACCCCGCATCCGGCCGAACGATCGCACGTTCGTCATCCTGAGCGCCTCGCATTCATTCCGCGATGAAGACCTGGGCTGGGTGGCTTTCGACGCTGATAGCATCATCCTGGGGAGGCGTGATCTCTGGACCACCGAGCTGGGCATTGAGGGACAGTACATCTTCAACAATCGGATGGCGCTCACCTTGCGAGCACGGCATTACTGGAGCCGAGCGCAGTACGTTGACTTCCACCGGCTGCTGGACGATGGCTATCTGGCGCCGACCGCGTACGACGGCATGGACGAGGGTGGCCAGCCCATGCACGATGTGGACTTCGACGCGTTCACCGTGGACCTCATTTTCCGATGGAACTTCGCGCCCGGCAGTGAGATGACCCTGGGATGGAAGGACAACATCTTCACGAGCGACAACGTGATCACCGTGAACTACTTCGACGATCTCCGGAACACCTGGGAAGCCCCGGGAGTGAACAGCTTCTCGTTGAAGGTGCTTTACTTCATCGACGCGGGGAAACTGTTCCGCGCGAAGCGATGAGGACCACCATCCTGTTGGCCGCTACTGTGCTGACGCTCGCGTCATGCAACCTGGCCCGCATGCAGCACAGCCTGACGGAAGGGCGCTTGGAGCGGGCAGGATATGAAGAGCGAACGTTCCAAGCCACTGATGGTGCCCATCACGTTTGGCACCGCGATTCGGGCAAGCCGAAACTGCTTCTGCTCCATGGCTACACGGGTACGGGTCAATTGCAGTGGAGCAAAACCGCCCAGCTTTTGCGCGAGGACTACGACGTGATCATGCCCGATCTGCTTTGCCATGGCAAGAGCACGACGAAGTGGAGCGGTTTCAACTTCGATGCACAGGTGGCGCATGTGATCTTGTTGCTGGATAGCCTGGGGGTAACCGGTCCGATCCCAGTTGTCGGCAATAGCTACGGAGGAGGTGTTGCAGCACATCTGGCCGAAGTGAGGCCCGAACGCGTGGGCCGGCTTGTGCTGTACGATGCGCTCGTGAGCGACTACACGAAGGCGCTCGCCGATAGCCTGGCCCGCAGCGTTGGCGGCGAGAGCATGCTTGCAGTGATGCGGACACCGAAAGTCGAGGACGTACGTTTCGGATTGCGCCTCTCGCTGTACCGTCAGTGGCCCATACCGAAGTTCGTTCTGAGGCAGGCGTACGAGCTGAACATCAAGCCGTACAGGGTCGCACAGATCACGTTGCTTGAAGACCTCCTTCAACGCGAGACACAATTGAAGGAGCGCCGCTACGGCTGGACGATGCCCGTGCACCTTATCTGGGGCGAGCGCGACCGCCTGATCCCCAACAGCACCGGCCTGGCCATCCTGCGCCGGAACAACTTACCGGAGACGCACTGGCACGTGATCCCGCGCACCGGGCATGTCGCGAACATTGAACGGCCCAAAGCCTTCGTTCGCGAACTGAGGGCCGTTCTCGCCGCTCCTTAGAGCCTGTTCGGGATCTCTTGAACGAAGGGCTCCGAGGCTATTTTTCGTTCAGGCGCATCCGGAAGATCATCGCGTAGCGGTGCCTACGGGATCATTTTCCGGCGAAGCATGGGCGGAAAAAAGACCGGAGAGCGAGTTTGAAGAGATCCCAAACAGGCTCTTAGCGCCGCTTCAAGTACTGTTCGATCAGCGCTTTGCGATCGGTCTTGTGGCTAGCGTTCACTGGGAAGGCTTCCACGAAGGCGATATCGCCCGGCACCATGTACTCGGGCAACGTGCGCTTCAGGTGCGCCAGTACCATACCGCGCAGTTCCTCTTGCACTACACCCCCGCCCGGCCGGATGAAACCCACGATGCGTTTCACAGTATCGCCGTTCTTAAGCGGCACCGCAATGGCGTCGGCCACGCCCGGCACGGCCAGCATCTGGGCTGTGATGTCGCCAAGCTCTATGCGGAAGCCGTTCAACTTCACCTGCTCGTCGCGGCGGCCGTTGAAGAACAGGATGCCGTCCAGGAAGTAGCCGTAGTCGCCGGTACGGAACCCGCGTGCACCATCCTCGATGAAGAACTTCTCGGCATTGAGCACTTCGTTGTTGAAGTAGCCAATGCTCACATGCGGACCGAGGATCTCGATCTCTCCAGGTTCATCTTTTGTCCCCGTCGGAACAGTGCGCACGGTTCCTTCCGGTTTCGGCACACCTACCGGCATGTCGGCATAGCGTCCAAGCACTTCGCGCGTTACGTCGATGAGCGTGGTGGCCACCGTTGCCTCGGTCGGTCCGTAGGTATTGAGGACCCGGGCCGTTGGAAAGCGATCGAGCAATCGCTGCGCGGTCATCTTCGGAAGCGCTTCGCCGCAGAAGAGGAATGACCGCAGCATTGGGACTTCCGCAGCAATGAACTTGGGCTCGGTGAGGTAGAGGTAGGCGAACGTGGGAGTGCTCACCCACACACTTCCGCCGTACCGGCGCACGCGATCGAGGAACTGCGAGGAATCCTTGCAGGTCGGGGCATCGTTGAGGAGCAACGTGGCGCCGGTGTGCAAGGCGGTGAACAGTTCGTACACGCTCAGGTCGAAGCTGAACGGTGCTTGGTTCACGAAGACGTCATCAGGGGTGAAACCGAAGTCGCCCGTCATCCAGCGCAGGAATGATGCAGCCGCTTCACGGGTGATCTGCACGCCCTTCGGCTCGCCCGTGCTGCCGCTGGTGAAGATGATGTAGCGGATGGGGTCGTGCGGACGCGGAAGTAGATCCGCACCGAACGTGCATTGGGCCCGTTTTGAGACCTGCGCTTGCTCGAGCACTATGGCTGCATTGATTTCCGTCGCTGCGCCTGTGCAATTGAGAAGCACTTGTGAGCCAGTCAGCTTGCTGATGCGTTCAATGCGATCGAGCGGGACCACGATGTCCAGCGGGATGTACGGAAGGTCAAGCGCAATGCACGCAAGCATGGCCACTACCATCTCCGCACGTTTGTGGCCGTGCACGAGCACCAGATGTCCCGCGGGTAGATCAAGCGACTTCAGCCGCGAAGTCCACTCCCCCACTTCAGCCTGTAGTTCGTTCCAGGTCAAGGCGCGGTCGCTGCCGATGACGGCCAACTTACCGGGCTCACGGTCAGTGTCCTCAAAAGTGCCGGTGACGATATCGAAACGCATGGCTGGGCTTCCTCACTGCAAGTATGGGAAGCGCCCGCTGAAGATGTACAACGCGAAGCAGCAGAGGTTGATCATGATGAAGATCGACAACCACTTCACCGCGGGAGCTGGCCAGCCTTTCCAGATGTCCCGCTTGTGCTTGCGGCTTTGGTGCTGGTATGAATTGTACACCACCGAGTAGAGCCCGAACAAAGCACCGCTGATCACATAGTGGGGCTCAAGGCCGTTCCAACAACCCATGAGCAGGAAGGTGCTGAAGAGCGCGATGTTCTGGCGCAACAGCGGCCATGTGCGCAATCCGTGCACGCTGCTCAGTTGCTTGTAGATCGGGCGGAAGAAGTAATCGCGCAGCCAGTCACCCAAGCTGATGTGCCAACGTCGCCAGAACTCCGGCGGGTTCTGCGTGAGCCACGGCCTATCGAAGTTGGCGGGCAGCGAAATGCCCATCATCCGGCCCAGCCCCAGGGCCAGCAGGGAGTAACCGGCGAAGTCGAAATACAGGTACACCGTGTAGGCGTACATGGTGTTCGCCATATCAACAAGGCCGGTGCTTTCGGCGGGTATGCGCGATAGCCAGAACCGATCGGCCAGTTCCGCCAGCACGAACTTGTGCAGCAGCCCGAGCAAAAGAAGTTCCCAGCCGGAAGTGAACGCTTGGCGGTCCAACCGCTGCCAACCAGCATCCAGATCGCCTTTGAAGCGCTCGTACCGATCGATGGGGCCGACCAGCAAGCTCGGCGTGAACGAGAGGAAGGTGATGAAGGAACCGAACCTGAACTTGTCGCGGTGCAGCTCGGCATCCAGGTACACCTGCACGCAGCGGAACGTGATGTAGCTCAGACCGGCGAACGAGAGCAGTTCGGTCTCCACGTTCAACTTGACCAGTACCATGGGCAAGGCCAGCAACAGGCTGCCCAACAGCTTGTGCAGCCGCTGCCATCTGAACAGCAACAACCAACAGAACAGGCACTGGTAAGCCAAGAACGCCAGCAACTGCAGCGGTTTCGGGTAGTACACCCCCACGAACCCCAAGCTGACCACCAAGAGTACCTGCGCCAGTGGAACACGATCGGCGGCGAACGGCTTCACGGCGAACAAGGCCAATACCACCAGCCCGAACAGCAGGAAGAACTCAAGTGAAGCGAACGGCAGCATGGTTCAGAACTGCTGGTACACGAACTTCACTGCGCTGGCAGCGGCTTCCATGCCGACCTCGAGCGGGTGGTGCAGCCACCAGAGGCCCAACATCACGGCCGAATAGATCACGGTCCACTTGAGCGTGTTCTGGAAGTTGAACGGCTTCTTCATCGGAAATGGGCCATGAGCGCACTGTCCACCTTGTACCAACCCAGGGCGCCCAAGTGGGCTGCATCCGTGAGCACGCCTGGCTGGAACCTCGCGGTGTCATCCTCCCACAAGTCCAGGTAGGTAAACCCGCGACTGTCCAGTTCAGCCTTTACCCGGTCCATGGTGGCGGTGAATGCACGCACGTCCGCATACACGAACGGGTTCACCGGTTGCACCACGAAAAGCGGATCGGCGTTCATGTTCTTCAAATGATCGAGCAGAACGACCAGGTCGCGCAGTTCCTGGTTGTCATTCTCTTCCAACGGTCGCAGCAAGCGGGTGCTTCCGTTCACGTAGGTGGAGTAGTACTCGTCGTTGATGGAGAACCGGTTGTTCGTGCACTCGGCGACATGCTCTTCCAAGGCGGCCGCGCGCAGCGCCTGCCAGTCGATGGCGCTGTCGTCGGTCCCTGTCACTGGTGCCCCGCTCAGGGATGGTGTGTCCAGCATGCCGTTCCTTGTTCCTTCCACCACCAACGCATCGTAAGGGCGAACGAACCAATGCTTGGCTGTCTCCCAGGCACTTCCTCGTGCAATGATCTCCTTCACCACGGGGCTGGCCATGCTAAGGTCATCAGCGTGCCGCACCAAGTAGTCCGGCACGGGCAATGTGGTGGTATCGCCTGTCATCAAACGCTGATGCACGCGGTACAGCGAGGGTGAAGGGTTGTACTCCAAGAAGCACGAGAGCTCCGTGCCACGTCGCCCGGGCGTTCCCCCGAACCAGCTTGGCGAGAGCATGATGGCCAACTTGGCCTTGGAAAGCTCTGACCCGGCGCTGATCAATTGGCTGTGGATCGCGAAGCACTGGTTGCCATCGTGCCCGATCGCCAGCAGCGGCCGCCCCAAACGCTCGTTGAAGAAATTGACGGGCTTGGCAGGATGGTCTTTGGTCGTCAATTCCGAGGAGCCGAACAGAACGATGCTCGAACCATCGGAGAGCGCGCCTGCCAGCAAAGAGGACAAGAACGGCTCGCGCGCGTAGGTGTCCACATGGCCATGCAAAGGCAGCGTGAGTACGGTGGATACTTCGACGTTCTCCGGTTGCAGGATCTCCGTTGATACCGAGATCGCACCAACGATGCAGGACGCCAGCAGGAACGCCGTTCCGTGTTCCCGCCAACCGCTGACCGGTGCGCCGTTCATGCCGTCTTTTTCTGCACGTATTCCAACAGGGTCAGCACACTTTGGAAGTGCTGTTTGTTGATGTCCACGAACGGGATACTGATGCCGAACGCACCTTCGAGCGCCACCGCCAGATCGACCGCACCAACGCTGTCGAGGATGTTCTGTTCCAAGAGCGCATCATCGTCGTTCACGGAGCGGAACACGACATTCTCCACTTCCTGCTTGATGATGGTCTTCGCGGCTTCAGCGTCCATGTGGTCCAATGCCGCTAATATCCTGGGCGGCTGGCGAATGTACCGTCCATCGACTACGGCCGCTGGACCGAGGAGTCCCCCTTCGGTAGCTCGAGCCGGTCGTTGGTGCGGTCAATGTCCGCCGCGCGTAACGTGGGGTCCGTGCTTACGCTCAGCACACGGCGCTTCTTCGGCACGGCAACGGTGAATTCGTAGGTCTTGTGGGTCCACGTCCATGGCTTCACGCTCGAAAAAGCGTACGGCTCGCTACCAGCCGGTTTTTCGCCCAACATGAGGGAGAGCGGCACATGCACCACCGCACGGCTGCTGTCGTCGAAGAGCACTTCGACATCAACGGGCATCAGTTGTTCCCCGATGCGCGACAACGTCACCTTCACGCTGTCCTTCTTCTGTTCGATGCCCGATACGGCGTAGTCCAAGGTCCGCGTCGTGTTCATCCACTCATCGAAGTACCAGTCCAGTTCAAGCCCGCTTCGTTTCTCCATCACGCGCTTCACGTCGATGGGCTCGGGGTGCTTGAAGGCACAGGCCGTCCACAGATCGAGAAGCCCCGCGTGAACGGTCTTGTCCCCGATCACCGTACCGAGCTGGTGCAGGAACATCTCGCCCTTCGAGTAGGCCGATGTGCCGTAAGCGTGGTTGGTCAGGAAGTGATCGGCGTGAACGCTGAGCGGCTCATCCCTTCCGCTTTTCACCAGGTCGAAGTAACCCTTGTACGCGTCAAGGTGCGGATCGCCCGTGCCTCCGAACAAATGGCGCATTACCTCGCTGCTGGCATACTCCGTGAAGCCTTCGTCCATCCACGCGAACCGCCCTTCATTGCTGGCCAGCACACCGTAGTACCAACTGTGTACGCTCTCGTGCACGCTTACCCCCACCAAGCTGCCCAAACGGCGCTTGCCGGTGATGAGGGTCAACATCGGATACTCCATACCGCCATCGCCGCCTTGCACGAAGGAGTATTGCGGCCACGGGTACTTTCCAAAGTGCTCGCTCATGTACGTGAAGCTCTTGGCCATGTATCCGGGCAATTGCTTCCAGGTGTTATTGAACTCAGTGTCTCCGGGCTGGTAGAAGAAGTGTAGCAGGGGGCCGTTGGGAAATTCCAGTTGCTCGTGCACGAAATCGGGGTCGGCCGCCCAAGCGAAGTCGTGCACGTTCTCCGCCTTGAAATGCCAGGTCAGCTTGTCCCCCGTCGCACGGAGCATGTTGTCCTTCACTGCATAGCCATGACCCACGGCGGTCGGGTTCAGGAGCACGCCGGTGGCTGCCACGGTGAACGAACTGTCCAGCGTCATCTTCACGTCGAAATCGCCCCAAACGCCATGGAACTCCCGTCCCACATAGGGTATGGCGTGCCAGCCGTGGTGGTCGTATTCGGCAAGTTTGGGGTACCACTGTGCCATGCTGTAGCTGATGCCCTCGGCGTTGTCCCTTCCGCTGCGCCGGACCTGTTTGGGTACTTGGCCATGGAACGTATAGGTCAGAGTGGTCTTCGACCCGGGAGCGAGTGCGTTGGGGAGCTTCACCTTGAGGACGGTACCCCTAGGGTCAAGCGCGGCCGTGGCACCAACCTGCTCGAGTTGATCAACGACAAGAAGCCCTTGTTCCTCGGCGGCCAGTTTCGAGATGCGGTCCAGAACCCTCCCGTCGGGGTCCTCAATGGTCCGCGACCGCATGTCCATCTCGCTTCCGGGCTGGAAAGCGTTGAAGTAGAGGTGGAAATAGACCTCCTTGAGCGTGTCGGGGCTATTGTTCCAGTAATCCACATCGGCCGCTCCCGTGAATCGGTGAGTGCGGACATCCAAGTCCACGTTCATCCGATAGGACACGCGTTGCTGCCAGCGATCGCATTGAGCGTTCAGTAAGGAAGGGAGCACCAACGCCGCCAAGGGCAATGCTCTGCTGAAGTGGAGATGAAGCATGGTGGGCAAATATGCCGACGAGGGCATCGCCTACCATGCACCGTGCCACGGAACGCGCGGATCAGGACAGGAGCGCCTGGCGCAGCGCGAATTCCAGCTGGGCGTTCGCCTCGCTCAACCGGGTCACGTGATCCTCCTTGTCCCGCTCCAAACGCACTTCATAGAAAGCCCTTTGGACCGCGCCCACAACCACCTCCGGTTGCCAGGGCTTGCTGATGTAGCTCATGACACCACCCTGGTTGATGGCATCGATCACCGCGTGTATGTCGCTATAGGCGGTTACGAGCATGCGCTTCACCTTCGGGTAGCGCTCCTTCACCAGCCTCAGCAACTCGGTCCCCAAGGTCCCCGGCATGCGTTGATCGGCCATTACCACGTGCACCTCGTTGCTGTTCAGCAGGTCCATGGCCTCTTGGGCCGTGGTAGCCAGGAGGACCTTGAAGTTCTTACGGAAGGAAGCCATGAAGGCTTGCAGGTTGCCAGGTTCGTCGTCCACGTAGAGCACGCAGGGAACCGGAACATTCGGCTGCTGAAAGTTGACCAGTATTGACATGGCGGTTTTCTTGCCCCCCGCAGTACGTATCCGGCGGCAGAATGTTGCCGTGTCGGACATAGAATGTTGAAAAAATGTTGATAACTCGATAGCCATTCTTAGCTTTCGCGCCCACCAGGAACTTCTGAGCGCCCACCAGAAGCCTCCAATGGACCAAGACCTGCTAGCCCACATAGAGGTTTCTGCGTCGCTTGCCGACGTCTGGAAGCCGGAGTTCATCCGCTTGGACCAAGCCGGTGGGGCGACGCGCTTCCGATCACTTCTGGGCCGGCCTGGATCGCACGTGCACGATAGCATTCGATCCCAGGTCAAAGAGCTGGTCCGATCGCTGAACCCTTCGGTCCGTTACTCCGCGGATGAACTCGATCAGGCCGCCGATGCGCATGTTGGGGCCACCGCTTGGTCAGCATACGGTGTCTGGGTCTTCTATCCTTGGAGCAACCGGTTGGTGCATCTCCTGGACGAGGCCGAGTTCGCATTGGTACGCACCGATCGCAACCGCAACAAGATCACCCGGGAAGAGCAGACCTTACTTTCTACCAAGCGCGTGGGCGTGATCGGCTTGAGCGTAGGGCAGAGCATCGCGCTGACCATGGCGTTGGAGCGCAGCTTCGGGGAGATCCGCCTGGCGGATCACGATACGCTGGACCTGAGCAACCTGAACCGGATACGCAGCGGGGTGCACAACCTGGGCCTGCGCAAGGTGGTGAACGTAGCGCGGGAGATCATGGAGATCGACCCGTTCCTCAAGGTCACCTGTTTCCCTGAAGGCATCACCCGCGACAACATTGATGGGTTCTGTTCAACAGGTGGCAAGCTCGATGTGCTGGTGGATGAGTGCGACAGCGTTGATGTGAAGATCTACGCCCGCCAAACGGCGAAAAGACTGGGCATACCCGTGGTCATGGACACCAGCGACCGGGGCATGATCGACGTGGAACGCTTCGACCTTGAGCCCGAGCGGCCGATACTGCACGGGTTGATCGACCATTTGGATGTTGAGGCAGGCGCCAAGGCTTCCACGAACGCCGAAAAGCTCCCGTTTCTACTGGCCATGGTCGGGTTCGACCGGCTCAGCCAACGGTTGAGATCCTCCTTGACCGAGGTCGGCAAGACGATAGTGACCTGGCCTCAGCTCTCCAGCAGTGTTGTCCTCGGGGGGGCTCTCGCGGGCGACGCGATCAGGCGCATGTTCCTTGGCAGTTTCAGGGCAAGCGGCCGTTGGCGAGCAGACGTCGAGGATATCCTCTTACCATCGAATGCTGAAATGCCGGCAACTTCACAGACCCTTCACGCATGATCGAAACCGAACGCATCACGATAAGGGCCTACCGCGCGGTCGATGAACCCAGCACGTGCCGTGAGTTCCTGCGCGGGCACGCCAAGGTGCTTGAGGACTTCGGCATCCAGAACGTAACGACCAACAATCCCCTTTGGTGCTCGGACCCGGACACATATGTATTGGTGGCCATTACGAAGGAGCACGGCATGATAGGAGGTATCCGTCTGGAGGTATCGAAGCCGGGGAGGATCCTTCCAATGCAGGACGCACTGAAGAAGTTCGAACCGGGGATCGCCATGCGCATGGCAGGGATGGGCAAATACGGTATGGCCGAGGTATGCGGGTTGTGGGTTGCGAACCAGATGGTGGGCAAGGGACTTCCGGGGTTGCTGGCTCTTTCCGCGGTCTCGATGGCAAACCAGATCGGCATGTCCTCGTTGGTGTGCTTGGTGGCCCACTATACACTGCGTCAGGCCGTCCGCTCAGGGTTCACGCCGATCTCCGACATCGGTGACCAGGGAAAATTCTCCTATCCGATCCCTTCGATCACCGCGTACGCCATGGCCGTTCCTGACGCTATTTCATTGGAGACTACCCCCACTGCGCAGCGTGAGGCATTGATGAGCTTGAGGTTACGGCCGGTCCAGGAAAGATCCGAGCAGCTGGCAGGGAAGAACGTCCAGGTGCGTTACCTGCTCCAGCTAACGGAAACAGCGGTGAACATGACCTTGTACGGCAGGATCCTGGTGGACCGATTGGCAAGGTCTGCCTGAACTTTCGACGACCTTCTTGCGTAGGAGCGCGCGATGAAAACGCTCCTGCTCGTTCTGGCCCTTGGGGCCGCTACACCGCATAGTAAGGCCAGCCAAGTGCCGGTCTTGGTCCAAGAAGGCGGTTCCGGGCGGTCCCCGATCGGGCTCTCCATGGAATTGCTGGAGGATCCCGACGGCACCCTGACCGCCGCGGAAGTCATTCGCTCGAACGGCTTCGTGGCTGCGTCCTCCGAAGCGCCCAATCTGGGGCTCACAGGGTCAACCTATTGGGCCCGTTTCACGGTGGTGAACAAGACCCAGGGGAACGACCTCCTTGTGGAGGTTTCGAACGCCGAAACAGAGCACATCGAAATGTTCGCCTTCAAGGGCGGACAACTCTTCGCGAATATGACCACCGGACAGCTCCTTGAGGTGGACCAGCGCCCGGTGACAGATGTACACTTCCTGATGCCTCTGCCCCTTGAGCCGAACGATAAGTGCGTTGTCCTTCTGCGTGTGCGAAGCTCGAAACAGCTCCAAATTCCCGTGAGGATCACCACACGTGCCGATCTCCCTGCCCAACGCGTGTCCCAAACACAGCTCGTAGGAACCTACACCGGCGTTATGCTCGTGCTCGTGATCTACAATCTGTTCATCTATTTCTCCTCGCGCGATCGCAGCTACATGTTCTATGTGATCTATCTGGCCCTCGTAGCGTTGACCCAGCTCACTTTCTTGGGGGTGGGCCAATTCTCCTTCTGGCCGGGCAACGTATGGTTCGCCTCCAAGGCATCGATCATCTTCACCATTGCCACGGCCTGGGCTGCAAGCGAGTTCATGCGCGCTTTCATTCTGACCAAGGATGTGGTACCGAGGTTGGATCGATATATCCCTTGGTTCTATTGGTTGTTCGTCGTTTGCTTGGGGGTGTACATCTCGGGGTACGGCCAGATCGGTTATGCCCTCGCCCAGGTCTGCGCGGGCTTGTTCGCTCCCTTCATGTTCTATACGGCCTTCCGCGTCTGGCGCCGAGGTTCCAGGCAAGCCGGCTACTTCCTGATCGCATGGAGCGTGTTCCTATCGGGCACCATGGTGTTCGTGCTCAAGGACGCTGGTATCCTGCCCTACAACGACATCACCATCTACACAATGCCACTTGGGTCGGCCATTGAAGGCATCCTGCTCTCCTTCGGTCTCGCAGACCGTATCAACGTTCTGCGCAAGGAGAAGGAGCGCTCTCAGGCCGCCGCACTGGCGGCGTCCCTGGAGAACGAACGCATCATCCGCGACCAGAACGCCATCCTTGAACAGAAGGTGACCGAGCGCACCCACGAGCTCGTGGAGGCCAACAACGAGATCAAGCGCACGCAGGTGCAGTTGGTAGAGGCTGAGAAGATGGCAGGTCTGGGTCAGCTCACGGCCGGCATCGCCCACGAGATCAACAACCCCATCAACTTCATCAACAGCAACATACCGCCGTTGCGCCGCAATCTGCAGGACATGACCGAGGTGATCCGCGGCTATCGCAGTGGTCAAGAGGATCCCGCAGCCCGGTTGGCCGAAGCGGACAAGCTCTACAACGAGCTCGGGATCGATGATGCACTTGCCGAATTGGACGGCATGATCGGCAGCATTGATGAGGGTGCGCGGCGCACCGCCGAGATCGTGAAGGGCCTGCGCAACTTCAGCCGTTTGGACGAGGATGCCTTGAAACTGGCCGACCTGAACGAAGGAGTGCAGTCCACGCTCGCCCTGCTCAGCCCGCAAGTGCGCGGACAGGTCACGTTCAACACCGTGTTGGCCGAGTTGCCACAGGCCGAGTGCCTACCGGGCAAACTGAACCAAGCCATTATGAACCTGTTGACCAATGCCGCGCAATCCGTAAGGGCCAAGCACGGCGAGACTGGGCAAGGCCTGGTGAGCATCCGCACCTGGCATGAGGACGGTCGCATCACCATTGCCGTGAAGGACAATGGCGTGGGCATGACCGAGGAGGTGAAGGCCCGCATGTTCGAGCCGTTCTTCACCACCAAGGGCGTGGGTGAAGGAACCGGGCTCGGCCTCTCGATCACGTACAGCATCGTGCAGAAGCACTTTGGACAGATCGCCGTCGAAAGCGCTCCCGGCGAAGGCGCTGAGTTCCGCATCACCGTTCCGGTGCGGCAGGAAAATGCGGACAACATCGCTCTGCGCGCATGAGCACCACCAATAGCAAAGTGACCGTCCTCTACGTGGACGACGAACAGGGTAACCTGAGCGGTTTCCGCAGCAATTTCCGCCGCGAGTTCAACGTGCTCACCGCCCAAAGCGGCGAAGAGGCACTGAAGCTGATCGAGGAGCAGGAGGTCCATGTAGTGATCAGCGACCAACGCATGCCGGGCATGGAGGGCGCCGACCTACTGGCACGGGTGCGCGACCTGCAACCACGTGCCGTCCGGATGCTCATGACCGCTTATGCCGATGTGCAAGCCGTCATCGACGCGGTGAACAAGGGCAACATCTTCGGGTACGCGACAAAGCCTTACGACCCCGCGGATCTGCGTATCCGCATCGAGCAGGCCGCATCGTTGGCCATCGCCCGATCGGAAGCCGACCGTACGAACGCGCGCTACAAACAGATCTTCGAAGCTGCGGGCGATCCGATCTTCCTGGTGGACGCCAAAGCGTGCATCGTGCAAGCGAACGGTGCTACGGAGCGGTTGTTGGGCGCGTCCCAAGGCTCGCTGATCGGCAAGAACTTCCTCGATCTGCTCGAACACCGCCGCGACCTGGTGACCGTTCTGCGTGAACACCGGAAAGGAGGCGACATGATCAACCTCGACATCAGTCTCAGGGGAACGGGAGGTCGTGTGGTCGATTGCCTGCTGACAGCCAACTGCATCGGACAAGACCTGGCCGGTGACATGCTCTACCAGGCAGTACTGAAGGATATCACGGACAGGAAACAGGAGGAACTGCGCTTGCAAAAGCTCAATACCGACCTCGATAGGCGCGTTGGCATGCGCACGCGCCAGCTGCGCGAAGCCATCGACGACCTTGCTTCCTTCAGCTATTCCGTGGCGCACGACCTGCGCAGCCCTTTGAAGAACATGCTCGCCCTTACCGGCATGCTGAACGAACAAGGCCCCCGTGAGGAAGCACTGGCCCCACGGATCGCGAGCAACGCGGGGCGTATGCTCGATCTCGTGGATGATCTGCTCCGCTTCGCGCTCACCAACCGCACCAGCCTCCAACGGGGCGAGGTGCACTTGGCCGAATTGGTTGGTGAGGTGGTGGCCCAGTCGGTACCTGGCGACAGGCAGCATGCCGTTCGACTGCTCGTGGAACCCACGGCTCTGGTGAACGCGGACGGGGCCATGCTCAAAGTGATGTTCACGAACTTGATCGGCAACGCGTTGAAATTCACACGTGATAAGGCTGAGGCCGTGGTCACCGTGGCCTGCACCAAGGAACTCAATGCCCACCACATTACTGTCTGCGACAACGGCATCGGCTTCGACACGTCGGCCGGTGTCGATGTTTTCGCGGCCTTCAAGCGCATGCACCGTACCGACCAGTTCGAGGGCAGTGGCATCGGATTGAGCATTGTTCAGCGCATCGTAGCCAAGCACGGTGGCGAAGTATGGGCGGAAAGTTCCCCGGGACAGGGATGCACCATTCATGTCCGGCTACCGATCAACTCAGCCGAGGACAATGCCCTTCCTTTCGAGGAACGAGCATGACCCGGGAACCCCTTGGTGAAACTTACCTCGTGCCTGTTGCGTACCAAGCACATCCCGCAAGGGCCCCCACACTCACGGTTATGAACACGCACGACTTCCTCCGCAATTTCGCCCCTGTTGCGTTCATGGGGCTCTCGTTGGCCGCCTCCGCACAGAGCGGCAAGCTCGTCGACCGACGGGACCAAGCCGAAGGCTGGTACCTCCCACTTCACGGCATCGTTCTCGCCGAAGGCCAAAAAGCCGAAGGCGTCAAGGTGGTGCTGTACAAGAACAACGAACTGGTGGGCGAACTACCCGTGGACAAGAAAGGCCACTTCATCGCTGAGCTCGACATCGACAACACGTTCGCTTTGGTGATCACCAAGGACGGATTTCAGATGGAGCTGCTGCACGTGGACACGACATTGCCGGAAGGCAGGGTTGAATACCCCGAATACGAGTGCACCATCAACATGGAGAGGGCTACGGCCTTTGCCGGCAAGGATGAGGGCTTCTACCTCGACTTCCCGGCCGCCATCGTTCGCTGGAGCGACGACATGAAGGGCTTCTACCACAGCGAAGCCTACCACATGGACATCAAGGGCCGATTGGCGGGGTACGCCCAGGCCTCCTTCTGAACCAAGCTTCTCCTCCGCCTACAAACCAAACAAACCAGGCAGAGGGAACCCGAGGGCGCTCGCCGCAAGGCAGCGCCTTCGTCTATTGCGCCCGTCAGTGCTGGTCGTAGTCGATGGTGACGTTGGCGCTGCGCGGGTGGGTCTGGCAGGTGAGCACGTAGCCGTCGGCCACCTCGCCGTCGGTGAGCGCGTAGTTCATGTCCATCTCCACCTGCCCTTCCACTACCCGCGCCTTGCAGGTGCAGCACACAGCTCCCTTGCACGCGAATGGCACGTCGAGACCGGCCTCCAGCGCGGCATCAAGCACGGCATCGCCATTGGCCGGTACCTGCAGCACATGCTCGCGGCCGTCCATGATCACCTTCACGGTGGCTGTCCCTGTGAAGGCTCCCGGGGACGCGGGCGTCGCATCAGCTTTGGGTGCTGAAGAAACCGGCGTGGTGAATAGTTCTACATGGATATGCGACTTCGCGACACCCATGCTTTCCAGTGCTTCGCTCACGTTCACCATCATCTGCTCAGGGCCACAGATGAAAAACTCCTTGTGCATCGCATCACTGACGAACCGCGACACGAGCTGCTTGGCCTTTTCCGTGGTGATACGCCCATTGAAGAGCAGGTCTTCATCCATGCCCTTGCTCAGAATGTGGTGCACGCTCAAACGGTCACTGTGGGCAGCTTTCAGTTCGCCGAGCTTCTCTCGGAAAATGATCCGGTCCGCATCCGTATTCCCGTAGAACAAGGTGAACTTGCTCATCGGTTCGGTGCGCAGCACGGTTTTCAGTATGCTGAGAATGGGCGTGATGCCACTGCCCGCCGCAAAGGCGACGTAATGCCGCTCGTGCGCCGGATCGAGCAAGGTGTAGAAGTTCCCCATCGGGGTCATCACCTCCAACTTGTCTCCCTTCTTGAGCTGTCCCACCAGCGTTGAGCTGGCGCGGCCCCGGTCCACACGCTTTACCGCTAGGCGGATCACATCGGTATCCAAAGGGCTGCTGCAAATGCTGTAGCTCCGGCGCAGTTCCTCACCGTTCACGATCAGTTTCACGGTCAGGTATTGACCATGGATGAACTTGAAATCGTTGCGCTTGTCCGCAGGCACCTTCAAGCCGATGACGATCGCATCAGCGGTTTCCTGCTTCACATCCTCCACCTCCAGGGTATGGAACCGGGCCATGCGTTGTTCGCTCATAGTTGAAGAGCGCGCGAAAGTAGCTGCCGCGTCGCCGTGTTCAAGGAATGCCCTGACGGCGGTCAACATGACGGTAGCGCGGCCTTCTATCTTCGCCGCATACCAAGCACAACGACATGTCGGACCTGCAGCTGCTCGAAGAACGTTTCCAAGCCAAGGTGGACGCCGAACTGAAGATCGAGCCAAAGGATTGGATGCCGGAGAAATACCGCAAAACGCTCATACGCCAGATCAGCCAGCACGCGCACAGCGAAGTGGTGGGCATGCTCCCCGAGGGCAACTGGATCACCCGTGCACCGAACCTGCGCCGCAAGGCCATCCTGCTCGCCAAGGTGCAGGACGAAGCGGGCCATGGCCTCTATCTCTACAGTGCCTGTGAGACGCTTGGCGTATCGCGCGAGCAGACCATCGACGACCTGCTCAGCGGCAAAGCCAAGTACAGTAGCATCTTCAACTACCCCACCCTCACTTGGGCGGACATCGGCGCCATCGGCTGGCTGGTGGACGGCGCGGCCATCATGAACCAGGTGATGCTTTGCCGCACGAGCTACGGCCCTTACGCGCGAGCCATGGTGCGCATCTGCAAGGAGGAGAGCTTCCACCAGCGCCAGGGCTACGAGATCATGGCCGTGCTGGCCAAGGGCACGCCCGAGCAGAAGGAGATGGCGCAGGACGCCCTGAACCGGTGGTGGTGGCCCAGCCTGATGATGTTCGGCCCCACCGACGCCAACAGCCCGCACAGCGCCGAGAGCATGAAGTGGAAGATCAAGCGCCAGAGCAATGACGAGCTGCGCCAGACCTTCATCGACCGCACGGTGCAACAGGCAGAAGTGATCGGCCTGAGCATCCCCGACCCCGACCTGAAGTGGAATGAGGCCACCCAGCATTACGACTGGGGCACCATCGATTGGACGGAGTTCAACAACGTGGTGGCGGGCAACGGTCCCTGCAACAAGGATCGCTTGGCCGCCCGCAACAAGGCCCACGACGATGGCGCCTGGGTGCGCGAGGCCGCGCTCGCCCATGCCGCCAAGAAGGCCAAGAAGAAACAAGCAGCATGATACAGAGTGGCGAGTAGCGAGTGGCGAGTGGTGAGTCTGCCCAGGCAGCACCACTCGCCGATCAGCACTCGCCACTCGCAACTAACCGGACCCAATGAGCAACAACCCGAACAACTGGCCCCTCTGGGAGATCTTCATCCAGAGCAAGCGCGGCCTGGAGCATAAGCACGTGGGAAGCCTGCACGCAGCTGACCCGCAGATGGCCATCGAGAACGCCCGCGACGTGTACACCCGCCGTCAGGAAGGCCAGAGCATCTGGGTGGTGCCCGCCGACGCCATCAGCAGCAGCCAGCCTGATGATGCGGCCATGCTCTTCGATCCCGCCGACGACAAGACCTACCGGCACCCCACCTTCTACACCATGCCCGAGGGGGCCAAGTACATCTGAGCGATGGCCGCATCCATGAGCCAGCAGGACGCCCTCTTCACCTACAGCCTCCGCCTCGCGGACGACCTCCTCATCCTGAGCCATCGCCTGAGCGAATGGTGCGGGCACGGACCCGTGCTCGAGGAGGACATCGCCCTCACCAACCGCGCGCTGGACCACATCGGCGAGGCCCGCAACCTGTACACGTACGCCGGTCAGGTGGAAGGCAAGGGGCGTGATGAGGATGCCTTGGCCTACCTGCGCAACGAGCGGCAGTTCGTGAACACCAAGTTGGTGGAACAGCCCAACGGCGACTACGCGCACACCATCGTGCGGAGCTTCCTGTTCGACGCCTACCACCTGCCGCTGGCCGAGGCCCTCACCAAGAGCGCCGATGCCCAGCTGGCCGCCATCGCCGCCAAGGCCGTGAAGGAGGCGCAGTACCACGTGAAGCACAGCAGTGACTGGCTGATCCGCTTCGGCGACGGCACGGAGGAGAGCCATCGCCGCGCCCAGGAGGCCCTGGACAACCTGTGGACCTACACTGGTGACCTCTTCGTGATGGACGTGGTGCACCAGGACCTGGTGAAGGCCGGCATCGCACCCGACCTCACGAAGATCAAGGCCGTCTTCGACGCCACGGTGGACCGTGTGCTGGCCGAGGCCACGCTCAAGCGCCCCGCCGACGGCTTCATGGCCACGGGCGGCCGCGAGGGCAAGCACGGCGAGCAGCTCGGCTTCATCCTGGCCGAGATGCAGTATTTGCAGCGGGCGTACCCCGGGGCGGAGTGGTGAACGCACCGCCTTCGAACAGCGCACCCGTACCGTCGACCCACCGGGTCGACCCTTGAAAATGGCCTTCGCGCACCCATGATCACCAAGGACCGCATCCTCGAGCTCCTCGACTACGTGAAGGACCCGGAGATCCCGGCCATCAACGTGCTGGAGCTGGGCGTGGTGCGGCAGGTGGAGGTGGAGGCCGACGGCAAGGCCATCATCACCATCACCCCCACCTACACCGGCTGCCCGGCCATGGACGTGATGGCGGCCGACATCAAGAAGGAACTGCTGGAAGCGGGCGTGCCGGCCGTGGAGGTGAAGATGAGCCTCTCCCCCGCCTGGACCACCGACTGGATCACCGAGACCGGCAAGCGCAAGCTGAAGGAATACGGCATCGCGCCGCCGGAGAAGACCGCTGACATACGCGCGCTGAAGGGTGAACAGCCCGTGGTGGCGTGTCCGCAATGCGGCTCCACGAACACCGCGATGCTCTCCGCCTTCGGCAGCACGGCCTGCAAGGCGCTCTGGAAGTGCAACGACTGCCTGGAGCCCTTCGACCAGTTCAAGTGCTTGTAGCGACTTTGCTGTATCACCACGCGGGTGAACGACGACCATTGCGCAACACACCGATACGGCGCACCAGCACACCATCGGTGGTGAATGCCCGTACGGTGTACACACCCGGGCGAAGACCGCGCAGATCCAACAAACCGTCCGTGCTCAGAGGCACCACCTTCAAGCGTCTGCCGCGAGCATTGAGCATGTCCACCCTGGTGACGGCAGCCGGTAACGAAAGCCGGTAGAGCCCGGGCGCATCCGAGCCGATCAATGCGATCAGGTCCGAATCGGCTGTGCGGCGCACGGGACGGTCGGGCACATAGGCCAAGGGCTCTTGCTGGGCCAACGCATTGGCGGCGAAGCTGACCAGAATGATGAGAGGAAGAACGCGCATGCAGAAGGTTCGGGCCTTCTACGCGTATGCGGCGCAACTGTTCAACGGCGACCTGACCTGTCCGTGGTCCGGTGGAGCGAAAGGGAGTCGAACCCTCGACCTCCGCATTGCGAACGCGGCGCTCTGGCCATCTGAGCTATCGCCCCGGTAGGGCGAATATGGGCGCTAGAAGCGATCCAGAGCGCATGGCCGGCATCCGTTCGATATCATACTTATTATATATTTAGCACATTAACAAAAGTCATGCTCGGCAGAGTAGTTCGTCTTCTGTTCCTGACGGTGATGTGCGCGCCAGCATTAGCCACCGAGGCCAAACCCACCCGCACCCGCATCCGGGCCGTGCTGCCGGACCGCACGGTAGAGACCTTCGCATTGGAGAAGTACCGGGTGAAGCCGCAACCCGGTCTGGAATACCACTGGTGGAAGGGGCAACGGCTGCAAAGCACGGTGGGCGGATTGGCCGGTGCGCTGCTCGATGGGCCCTATGCCGAGTACGCCACCACCGGCCAGCTGATCACGCAAGGGGAAATGCGCAAGGGGCTGCGCCATGGCGAGTGGCGTAGCTGGGACGCACAGGGCAAATTGCGCGACATCACGGTGTGGCGCAGCGGCCGGGTCCATTCGAAGCAGCTTGCCATGGGCGGGGATGGCATAACGGAGAAGAAGATGGAACGCCGGATGCGCAAGGAGCAGCGCAAAACGGATCGGGCTTCGCGCGAGGCTGAACGGGAGAAGAAGGAGGCCGACAAACCCAAGGGCGTGAAGCGCGTGAAAAAGGGCAAGCGGGTGAAGAGCGAGGATGTGCACGAACGCGACCTGGAGAAGGAGAAGGAGAAGGAGAAGAAGAAGGAACAACCGAAAGACAAACCGGCCAAGGAGAAGAAACGGAAAGACAAGAACGAAGGCCCGGGTCTGTTAGATTAAGTGTGTCACGATCTTGATCACTGATGTTGTTGATGTAGTTGGGTTTTCAACGAGGGGGTCTGGGGGAGACTGATAACGTGTTGATCGGTGTTGGCCAGTTGTGGATCGAAGCGCGGTCCGAAGAGCAAGCGTAACTCGGCTGCGATCTCACGCCAGGCGAAGATGGGCTTTGCGGCCATCTTCTCCACGATGCGCTGCTGGGCCAAGAAGAGCAGTTTGAGCAGGGCCATGTCGTTCTCGAAGACGCGCTTGGTCTTGGTGTATTTGCGCAACTGGGCATGGAAGCCCTCGATGGGGTTGGTGGTGTAGATCAGCCGCCGGATACGCTCGCTGTACCGGTATTGGCTGGCCAGAAGCGGCCAGTTGATGCGCCAGGAGTTCACCGCTTGCGGATAGCGCTCGCCCCATTTGTCGCTGAACACTTCCAGTGCTTGCAGGGCACGCTCCTCGTTGGGTGCCCGGTAGATGGCCCGCATGTCCTTGACCACTTCCTTGTAGTGCTTGTAGCTCACGTACTTCAAGGTGTTGCGCACCTGATGCACAATGCACAGCTGGATGTCGCTCTGCGGGTACACCAGCGCGATGGCCTCGGAGAAGCCGCTGAGGTTGTCGATGCACGCGATCAGCATGTCCTCCACCCCGCGCTGGCGTAGGTCGTGCAGCACGCTCAGCCAGAACTTGGCGCCTTCGTGCTGGCCAACGTAGAGGCCAAGCAGGTCCTTGTGGCCATCGGGGCCCACGCCAAGGGCGGTGTAAACGGCTTTGTTCACCACGCGACCCTCTTCCTTCACCTTGAAATGGATGGCATCGAGCCATACGATGGCGTAACGCGCTTCCAAGGGGCGCTGCCGCCATGCCTGCACATCGGCGACCACCTGGTCGGTCACCGCGCTGATGGTGGCTTCGCTCACTTCGATGCCGTAGAGGTCGCGCACATGGTCGCTGATGTCGCGCTGGCTCATCCCCAGTCCATAGAGCTTGATGATCTTCAGGTCCAGCTCGGCGTTCAGAACCCGTTCCCGTTTAGGCAGCAGCAGTGGGTCGAAGGTCCCGTTCCGGTCCCGCGGGGTGGCGATGTCCACCTCCCCGTGTGCGGTCTTCACCCGCTTGCGGCCGTGCCCGTTGCGCCGGTTGGCCTTGCCGGTGTCCTCTTCCAGATGCGCGCTCAGCTCTCCCCGTAGGGTGGCTTCCATCAGCCGTTTTACCAAGGGCGTCAGCACCCCTTCGCTGCCGCTGAGCGGCTTGCCCAGAAGCAATTGCTTCATGGCCTCCTTCTCGAAGGCTTCGTAATCGAACTTGTCCGTCTTGTCTTCCATGGGTCAGGGTTTGAAGTTCGCAACTCCGGCCTGACACACTTTACTGAACAGTCTCATTGGCAGTGGTATGTGTTCGGCACCACCCGCTTTGCCCGCATAAGACCATCATGCACCCAGCAACCTGCGCTGTACACCAGCGACCTTGCCCGCAACGAACAGGCCGCGCAAGAGTTGAGCTTCGCTAGCCTGCGCAGCGTGCTGATATCCCTTTACGACCCGGCTACTGGAACGTTTCCGAACAATGTTACCATATACGCGCTTGATCCGCCGTACAATGGTCAGTGGTACATGACCGATGGCACCTACCGCACAGCAGTTGAAACCGTTCCGCACTTCGAAGACGAGCACCACCCACAGGATATCACTATCAGCGGCAAGAACTTCCAGTTCAGCGTGCCTCGTGCAGGTCTGAAAGAGAACCTGGTGATCAGCGTGCACGAGATCATTGATATGGGCCCGCCCAACACCCGTGGCGGGAGTACCATTTGGACCTATACCTTCATGGCCGATCCCACCCTGCCCCCCGTGACCTATTACGAGCACGACCACTTGGGCAACACCCGCGTTACCTACACGCCCGTGGTAACGGATTGCGGGGGTGTGGGCGGACCACCGAGCATCGATTACACCTTGGAGCACGTTGCGGATTATTATCCATACGGGAAGATCCTGCGCGAATACGACGGCGTGCCCGAGAAATACCTGAGCACCCACCATGAGCGCGATGCCGAGACAGGGTTGGACTACCGGGGGGCGAGGTACTATGACAGCGATGTGGCCCGGTTCGTGAGCTTGGATCCGTTGGCGGCAAAATACGTGAACTGGTCACCATACTGCTACGTATTAGGTAACCCTATCAGCTTGATCGATCCTACAGGCGCGGAGAGTGAGGATGTCGGTCCCGGTAACGATAACAGAAGTAAGTTCGAACGAAAATTCGATAAATGGAAGGAGAGAAATTCTACTAATTTAGTGGGGATGGATCAGCAACAGATATATGAAACATTCAGAAATTCTCGGAATATTCTGGGGCAACGTCGTGGAGACAAGAACTGGTTCCGCAGCCATGAGGCCCAGACACAAAATAGCGACGCCACGAACTGGGATATTACCACATCGAATCGCACTCAGGTTCTCCGTGGTCAAGGAGGAACAGGCGTGGGATCGCTGAACATTGTTCAAAATTTGGGTACCAGCCAGGGTACCCTTACTGTGCGCTACAACATGTATGGGATACCGGACAGAATGCAGATCGTCGACGTTGCGAGCGGTAACACCCTCTTTGATACTGCGACGAACACACGATCCGACGCAAACGGAGCTGTACTAAGACGTGATGGATCAGGTACTCGTATCAATTTCAACCTCGGTCAAGGTAATACTCAGGTGCAGGTCCTCATTAACGGTGGTGTCGCCCCAGCTGGGGTCATTACCAACTTTAGATATGCCCTTCGAGTTAACCCAGCTGATGGTCAACAGTCAATTACGGACTATAATGCTGTGCCATAGTTACCTGCTCAAAACGATCAAATGGATATGTCCAGCGCTTCTTGTATTGTGCCATTACGCTGTCTGCAAAGGCCAGGTGATGACATTGAACGAAACCGACTCGTTAGGACTTCGACAGGGCAAGTGGATATTCCCGTATGGGGTCATTGATGAATCCTGGCCCAGTGAATTCTCCTCTGGCTGGATGGTGGAATGCACATACTCGAATGACACACTCGTTGGTGAGTATTTCATCACCGATAGTACCGATCGTATTCGATACGAAGTGCTTTACGAACATGGCTACCGCAATGGGCCTGGCACTTTCTGGGATACCGATGGACGCTTATTTCGACGGTGTGAGTACGTGAACGACAGCATCGTGACGGTGGAGAATTTTATTGATGGTCGACTATCCGAGGTGTTGCGCTTCAATAGTGGAAAGCTCCATGGTGGTTGCTGGAATCTTCAGAAAGGAAGTCTGAGGAGTGAGCGAATTTACATCCATGGCCGACTTTCACGTGAACACATTTTTTATCCGGACCAGTCGATCAGACAGGATATCGTGTACAGTCCAAAGGGTATCGTCTTGAAATCTTCGCGTTACCCCAAGGGAGAGTTTTGGAGAAACGCCCTCCCAAGCGAAAATGTTCCCTAGCGATAAACACCCAGCAGCAGCTCGCGTGAGAACACAGGGTTGACGCTTGCCTTCGGCGAGCGTCCATCGGTCGCGGGCCTTTGGCCCAACTAATAACATTCACCACCTACGGCTACACCTACGACCGCCTTGGCCGCCTGCTCTACGCGGACGGCATACAAGGCGACGCCGTCTTCGGCCACCAGCCCAACGACGACGAGCGCTACGCCTTTGACCGCATCGGCAACTTCCAGTGGCTGCAGCGCAGCTTGCTCAACGACAACGGCGATGTGGAGAAACATGCCTGGGACTACGACTACGCCACGGCCAACAACCGCCTGCTGCGTGTGCTGGCACAGCCCGGCACACAGGCCCCCGACCGCGTGTACACCTACGACCACCTGGGCAACCTGCTCAGCGACGACTTCCGTGGGCTCGACCACACCACCTATGGCCGCGCCAACCTGCCCTTCCACATTGCCCGCAACCTGCCCGGCAACCCCAAGGACCACTACCTCTATAACGCCGCCGACATGCGCATCCATAAGATGGAAGACCCCGGCGATATCAATGAGTTCTATTTGCGTGATGTCCTAGGCCGCGAACTGGGCGTGCTCAACCTCAACGGCGTGAAGTGCGAGGAGCTCGAAGACCTTACCGTGGCCGATTGGCAGTGGTACGTCTTCGGCACCACCCGCTTCGCCCGCATCAAGCCCCTCTGCACCCAGCAAGCCGCCCTCTACACCAGCGACCTGGCCCGCAACGAACAGGCCGCCCAAGAACTGCGCTTCGCCAACCTGCGCAACGTGCTGCTCTCCCTCAACCACCCGCAGAACGGATTCCCTGCAGATGTCACCATTTACTACTTCGACCCGCCCTACAACGGCCAGTGGTACATGACCGAAGCCGGATACAACGCCGCACGCCTTGAGTACCCCGATATCGATGCCGAGCACAACACGTTGGACATCCTGATCCCAAGCACGGCCTACCAGTTCAGCGTGCCCCGCGTGGGCCTCAAGAGCGATCTGCTGATCAGCGTGGAGGAGATCCTCAACCTGGGCCCGCCCAATACCCGTGGTGGAAGTACCATTTGGACCTATACCTTCATGGCCGATCTCACCCTGCCCCCCGTGACCTATTACGAGCACGACCACTTGGGCAACACCCGCGTTACCTACACGCCCGTGGTAACGGATTGCGGGGGTGTGGGCGGACCACCGAGCATCGATTACACCTTGGAGCACGTTGCGGATTATTATCCATACGGGAAGATCCTGCGCGAATACGACGGCGCACCTGAGAAGTACCTCAGCACCCACCATGAGCGCGACCAGGAGACCGGGCTCGATTACCGCGGCGCGCGCTACTACGACAGCGACGCGGCCAGATTCTTGAACTTGGATCCACTGGCGGATGAGTTCGCCAACTGGTCGGCGTACAACTACGTCCTTGGAAACCCCATTAGTTTGCTCGACCCTGATGGACGCAGTGCGGGTGACTTCCTCCGACAAGATGGAACGCTCGCCTACACAGATGGACAGAATGATGGCAGGGTCTATGTGCTTGCCGATAACAAGGAGGCAGATGCACTCAACAAGCGGTGGCTCTCAGGCGAGAACCTCACACGGGATGATGCGAAGTCCGCAGTAGAGCTACCGTCATACTATGTAAGGAGTAAGATGGGAAAGGCTGTCACTGCGTCACAAAGCCCAAGCGCAGATGCTGGGGATCGACGTGGCGGCTATCACGAAGAGGGAGGGCAGTATGGTACCACAGGAGGTTTGGACCTTGTTGTTCCAGCAGCTCCCGGCAAGGCTTTTGTACCGCCTGAAATTCCCTCGATAGATGTTGGTAAGCACGCGAATCCAGAATTGGTTCCGGATGACTTCCTTGTTGCAGGAGACTTCCACACGCACCCCGATGTTTTCTACAGGCAGTTCGTTTCCGACCCAGAACCGAGCGATGTTGACATCCGAAACGCCCGAACCGACCGAGCTCACTACGTCCTGGCAGTCCGAAACAACACGGTTTACAAATACAACAACAAAGGCATACAGGTTACCTTGCCACTAGACGTGTTCACAACCTACAAGGCATCTAATCGATGATCAGGGGCTCTCTGCTACTTTCATTTCTAAGTTGCATCGTGCTTATTTCCTGTGGGTCAAGTCCAGATTCTTCTAGCGCCACAATGCCAACTTGTTCCACCTACAAATGGATTAAGTGCAGAACCCTGAATTCGGATAGGTCCTTGCGCGGGATCAGTCTATCCATGAAGCACTTTCGATCGGGTCAGGTGCAATTCTCAAATGCTGCCGGTGATTCCATTGGAGTTTGCGAAGATGTACTGATTGGATACGTGGACAGTTCCTACGTGAATTATGAATCAATAACATATGTCATGAAGGTGGATAGCATAGCTCTTATGATTCCACTTGATATTCTGTACTGGAAAATACAACGTCACTCGGAAGAACTGTACTTAGTAATCGTTCGCAAGGAACATGAAGGATTCATGACAAAGCTCCACCCGATTTCTGTGAACTGAGAGGATGGCACTGTGAGGTGGTAGGGTAAATCACGACAGGTGGGCTGTCAGTACATTTCTGAACGACACCATGAAGAAGACCTACCGAAGCATAGCCCCGCCTCCAAGACGAAAGTGGTGCTGGAAGCGCTCAAGGAGCGCGAGACGTTGAGCGAGTCGGCACAACGCCACGGGCTGCACCCCACCCAGATCACTGTTTGGAAGAAGGAGTCCCAGCATCAGCCCTAGCACCACCCCTACACCAGTTCGCGTGGTAACACCGAGATGACGCTTGCCTTCGGCGAGTGTCCATCGGTCGCGGGCCTTTGGCCCTCCAAAACAATCCCTTTCAACTACGCGCTGCTTCGGGAATAGTCTTCAACACAGGCGGCAGCACCGTACGGAAGCCTGCGCTCGTGCGCGCACAATGTTCAAACACGGATCGTGTTCACTCCTTCACCAAGCGCTGCACAACCACGCCCTTCGGTGCTTGAACGGTAAGCATGTAAACACCAGCTCGCAGGTTGCTCAGGTCCAGTGCGCAGGTTGTGCCCACCAGTGCTTGCCGATGCACGATCGAACCCAGTGCATCGCTGACCTCAACATGGCCGGTTATTGCAGCCTCAAGGGTCAGCATGGTCCAACCGCTCGTGGGGTTCGGCGCGCAGGTGAATTGCGGTATTCCCGTCTCAGTAAGCCCGGTGCCATCGGCGGCCAACTTCACCACCCAGAAGTCATCCTGCCCGTGGTTGCCGCTCACATCACCGTCGTTGCTCGCAGTGCTTCCGCCGAGGATGAATCCGTTATCGGCGGTTACGGCGACCGCGTAGCCGTCCTCATAATCCTGTCCGCCGAGCGGTTGCTGCCATGGCGATACACCAGCTGCATCGAGTTTCATCGCCCACATATCCTCCAACCCATTGATGCCGAAGGACGCCGTGGTACCCACCACGACCACCTGACCATCAGGACAAGGCGCAAGGGCCAACCCCAGGTCAGTATAAGCACCGCCAATTGCCGTTTGCCACTGCAGGTCGCCTACCGCGTCAAGATGTACCACCCATGCATCCCAACCACCTTGGTTCCCACTGACATCAAAGTCGTTCGATCGTGAATAACCAGCCACGGTGCATCCACCGTTGTCTGTGAATGTCACACCAGCAGCATGGTCCTCGTCGCTCCCCCCATACGTATTGGCCCAAAGCACATTGCCATTGGGATCCGTGCGGACCACCCATTGATCCCTTACGCCCAGAAACCCGACCACATCGCCATCGGCCGAGTTGGTCGTACCCACTGCGACAAATCCTCCATCGCTTGCAACGTCCACGGCGGTACCTAGATCTGAGCCACTACCGCCCAAGGGCTTCTGCCATTGCAGCGTGCCACTGGCATCGAGCTTGATCAACCACAGATCGAACCCACCATGGCCGCCAACGACATCGCCATCGATGGAGTTGGAGCGCCCAACCACGACACAGCCCCCATCAGCCGTGATGTGCAGGTCCGAGGACCAGTCGCTGTAGCCCCCGCCGAATGTCTTTTGCCAGAGCAAAGAACCAGCGGCGGAGAGTTTCACCACCCACACATCGTCACCACCGTGGAAGCCGGTGACATCGCCGTCATCGCTTTTCGTGTTGCCGCAGATGAGATAGCCGCCATCGGTGGTCTGCACCACACCCGAGGCCTTGTCCTCATCCGATCCACCCAACGCCACTTGCCATTGAAGCGCCCCGAGGCCGTCCAGCTTCACGACCCAATAGTCCTCGTCGCCGTGGTTGCCGGAAACATCTCCATCGTTGGACAACGTGTGGCCCGCGAGGATGAAACCACCATCCGTGGTGGGCTTCACGCTCCGCAACAGATCATCGTTGCTTCCACCCAGGCATTTCTGCCATTCGATGGCCGGACCTGGTTGACCCTGCATCAAACTGCAAGGGAGAAGCACTGCGATCAAAACGATCATCAATTTCCTGCACATAGTAGCTACGGTTGATCAGTGGTATTGCCCCGGGACACGCTGGCCGGAGTCCCCCAAACTTAGTTCGTTCGTTCCAAGTCAAGGCGACCGTCGGGCGAGCGGCATCTGCAGAACGTACAACGGTTGCCGGCATGCGACCCACAGCCCGGGTCAAACGCAATCAACCCTAGCGGTTAGTGACCCTATGTCGGACAACCTCCTATTTTTCCATCATCACATCCGTACCCATGAAGCTGACGCTCCACACCATCGGTTGCTTGGCCTTTGCCACGTTGTTGCACACCGCCATGTTCGCCCAGGACGGCCTGCCCGACCCCACCTTCGGCAACAACGGTGTGGTGCAACACGACTTGGATGGCAAGGCCGATGTGGCCTTGGGCATGGCACTGCAGCCGGATGGGAAAGTGGTTGTGTGCGGCAGCAAGCGCGACTATCCGGCTGAAGAGGACCTCTTCGTTGCGCGGTTCAATAGTGATGGTTCGCTGGACACCGATTTTGCGAGCAATGGCTGGTTCGAGTACGACCATGCGGGCGGATCCGATGTAGCCTGGTCGATCACTGTGAGGCCCGATGGTCGTCTTGTGGTGGTTGGCACCGCATTGAGCGGCTCGAACTATCAAGGCTTTGTCTTGCAGCTTGATGGGAACGGCACTCTTGACCCTGGCTTCGGCCAAGGGGGGCTTTTCGTTGCCCAACACCCGTTCGGTTCCGGTTTGGGCAGCATTGTATTGCTTTCGGATGGTTCGTTGGTCGGAGCAGGGTCTGTGATGGACTCGTCCAACTACTACTATCCATTGATCGTTAAGCTCGACGCCGCCGGGGAGTTGGACACGTCATTCGGTACAGGGGGCGCAACGACCACTAGCGAAGCTGGCACGCAACTGATCCATGTGAGTTCCGGACCTGGCGGATCGCTGGTCGCTTCTGGCAATCATCAAGTTAACGAACTAAGGATCTTCAAGCTATCCGCCGATGGCACGTTGGATCCCGCATTCGGTACCAATGGGGTTTTCATGGAGAGTGTTTCCTTGCCGGAAGGAGAGCATGCCCTACTGCCCAGTGGCAAGGTCCTGATCAGTGGGCAAAGCGGGAACGACCTTCGTTCGGTAAGATTGCTACCAGATGGTACGTTGGACGCGAATTATGGCACGGGCGGTGTTGTTAACGAGATCGTGCCGAACATTCAGGCATCCCGGACCATGGTCGCATTGCCGGACGGGCGTTTCATTGTTGGAGGAAGGCACTACTCGGGCAATGCATGGTCGCATATGGTGGTGCGGTTCCTATCGGATGGCAGTCCCGATCCTTCCTTTGGCACGAACGGATATGCCTATTTGAACTTTTCACCTGCGCAACACCACGCCAATGACATAGCTGCGCTGTCTGATGGGAAAGTGGTTTGTGTCTTTGGCAGGACCACTGTCTTGAACAACGACGCGGATATCGTGTTGGTACGCTTGACCGGTACCCCTATCGGTATTCAAGAGACACTTTCCATGCAAGTTGGATCATTGCGCTGTTCAGCCGCGCAAGGTGATCTGTTGGTCTTCGGCCCGATGTTTCCGGATGCCCAGGGCTATTCCGTTGCCGTTTCGGATATGAGCGGGCGGTCCGTCAATACCTCTGGGGCCACTTTCACCGCGTCAGGCAATTGCACGCCCTGCGCAGCGCCGCTCCCAAGGGCGTTGGCGGCCGGCGTCTATGTGGCTTCGGTTGCCGATCCTGAAGGCAGGTCGCGCACGTGCCGTTTCGTGTTGGCGGATTAGGACCGTCATTCTTGGCAGACAAGGGTGTTAACAACCCTTGGTGGAGCGTTGTAGATGCCCGGTCGCCCATCGCCTTTGCCTGGGCCTAGTTTTGTCCGGCCTATCCGTTGTAAAGGCCTTGGTTATCGTGTCGACCGCTGCACTGGAAAAGAATGTCGAGGCCCTGAACGACAGGTTCATACGGGCCATGGAAGGCTTGGGCTATACGGGCTATAGCCTGAGCAAGGAACTGGGGACCTCGGAAGCAGTGATCAGCAACATACGCAACCGCAAGAATCCGCCCAATATCCTGCTCGTGCGCGACCTGCTGGACCGGCATTTGGACCTGAACCCGGATTGGCTGCTGTTCGGCCGTGGGGAGATGATGCGGACCCAACCGCTGCCGCGCAAAGGCCAACCTGTGCCGGATGAGATGCTCACGAAAGTGTATGACCGTCTGACCAGTCTGGAAGACCTGTTCAAACGTTCGCTGCACGCCCAACTGGAACGGAGCACGATAGAAGAAGAGAGCGTTTCCGCCTTGGCGGAACGCGTGAAGAGCTTGGAGCGCGAGGTGGCGGCCGTCAAGAAGACCGCAAGTACCAAGCGTTGACCGAGTCGACCACTTCGCGGTGCATGGCTTCCACCCGGTTCACGTAGTTGAGCACCTCAAGGTCAGTGTAGCGCGCTTCGGCGAGCTCGATCGAAAACCGAAGGGCCTCGGTCTGCGAACGGAGCCGGTCCGGGCAACGCTGGCCCAACGCAAAGACATCCCGGTCCTGCAATGGTTCAAGCATGCGCAGCGTGTTGATGAGTCCTTGCAGCATCAGGTAATTCCACTTCAGTTGGCGATCGAGCAGGGCCGGCCGGTCGCTATATACTTGTTGGGAAAGTCGTGTTAGCGCCAGGACGGCCTCGTTCAGCACAATGCCATTGCGATCGGTCCAATGCCTCAAGGAGGGATGACCGATCGCGATCATCTCCGTCCGTTCTCCTTCGCTCATGGGGTCAGGGTTTAGAAGGAACTCGCCGTGGAAAATAAGGCACTCGTCGAATATCCCAAGGTTTCAATGCTCAAGACGAGCAATGGTTGCCTAACGCTCATGAGCGGTTGGCATTGTCCAACGCACGGAGGGGTCAGGCACTGGTTTCCCACCCCTGTAATGCTGGTGGGGCAGCACAAAACGAAAAGGCCCGCTCATCGCGGGCCTTTCCACACACTGACTTGGATGGTTACTTCACCTTGTCCACGATGGCCTTGAAGGCCGCCATGTCCGTGTAGGCGATCTCGGCGAGCGCCTTGCGGTCCAGGTTGATGTTGTTCTTCTTCAAGCCGTTCATGAACACGCTGTAGCTCATGCCATTGATGCGTGTGGCGGCGTTGATGCGCTGGATCCACAGCGCACGGAAATCGCGCTTCTTCAGGCGGCGGCCATCGAAGGCGTGCGTGAGGCCTTTCTCCACGCTGTTCTTCGCAACGGTCCAAACGTTCTTGCGTTTGCCGAAGCTGCCTTTGGCCAGTTTGAGGACTTTCTTCTTTCGGGCCCGGCTGGCCGGGCTGTTGGTTGCTCTTGGCATCTTTCGTTGGTTTTCGGTCCTGAGCGCCCCTGCGGTGAGGAGACTTTTGTGCTGGCAGGCCCTGGTTTAACGTTACCGTCCCGGCCTCAGGCGATGAGGGCCAGGATGTTCTTCTTCTCGGTGGGGTGCACCGTGGCGAACTTGCGCAGACCGCGCTTCCGCTTCTTCTCCTTCTTGGTGAGGATGTGGTTCTTGAATGCGTGCTTGCGTTTGATCTCACCGGTGCCGGTGAGCTTGAAACGCTTCTTCGCGCCGCTGTTGCTCTTTTGTTTTGGCATGGCCTCTCGTGTTGTCGTCGTCAGTGTGTGCCTTGTGGGGTGCTTGTCATCCCGGCTTGACCCGGGATCGCGCCCTTACTTTTTCTTCTTGGGGATGATGAACATCATCATGCGTTTGCCCTCCAGCTTGGGCATGCTCTCCACCACGCCGTGCTCCTCCAGGTCCTGTGCGAACTTGAGCAGAAGGATCTCGCCCCGCTCCTTGAACACGATGCTGCGGCCGCGGAAGAACACGAAGGCCTTCACCTTGTGCCCTTCGGCCAGGAACTTCTTGGCGTGCGCCAGCTTGAAGTTCAGGTCGTGCTCGTCGGTGTTGGGCCCGAAGCGGATCTCCTTCAGTTCAACAACGCTCTGCTTGCTCTTGATCTCCTTCTGCTTCTTCTTGAGGTCGTACAGGAACTTCTTGTAATCCACGATGCGGCAGACCGGTGGATCGGCCGTGGGGCTGATCTCCACCAGGTCCAAACCCAGTTCCTGCGCCATCCGCAGGGCATCGGCAAATGGGAAAACGCCTTGTTCAACGTTCTCGCCAACCACGCGCACCTGGTTCACACCATAAATGCGGTCGTTCGTGCGGTGCGGGTCTTCCTTGCGCACACGGCCCCTGAACGGGGGCCTGCCACCACCTGGGCGAGGGCCGCTGAACGGCGGCCGGGGTTTATTGAACGGGGGTCCTGCCACTGAAGGGTTGTTGGTTCCTGCTACTGCCTCAGAGGCTGCCGAGCTGCGCCGCGATGCGTTCCTGCACCAGTGCGGTGAAGGCTTGCGGGGACATGCTGCCCAGGTCGCCCTGGCCCTGTTCCCTTACGCTCACGGTGCCGTCGCCGGCCTCTTTCTCTCCGATGATGAGCATGAACGGGATCTTGCTGAGCTCCGCATCGCGGATCTTCTTCCCGATCTTTTCGTTCCGCTCGTCAACGAGGGCGCGAATATCAGAATCTTTCAGGCTCGCGGCGATGGCCTTGCACTGGTCGATGTACTTGTCCGAAATGGGCAGCAGGATGGCCTGTTCGGGCGTGAGCCACAGGGGGAACTTCCCGGCCGTGTGTTCTATGATGACCGCGATGAACCGTTCGAGGCTGCCGAACGGGGCACGGTGGATCATCACCGGGCGGTGCCGACCGTTGTCGCTGCCAACGTATTCCAGTTCGAACCGCTCTGGCAGGTTGTAGTCCACTTGGATGGTGCCCAACTGCCACTTACGACCCAAGGCATCCTTCACCATGAAGTCGAGCTTGGGGCCATAGAAGGCCGCCTCCCCGTATTCCACCGTGGTTTTCATGCCGCACTCGGCCGCCGCATCGATGATCGCCTGCTCAGCCTTTGCCCAGTTCTCCTCGCTACCGATGTATTTGCTGCGGTCTTCTTTGTCCCTCAGGCTGACCTGCGCCTCGAACTTCTCGAAGTTCAAGGCCCTGAGGACCAGAAGGACAAGGTCGATGACCTTAAGGAATTCTTCCTTCACCTGGTCGGGTCGGCAAAACAGGTGAGCATCGTCCTGGGTGAAGCCGCGGACCCGGGCAAGACCATGCAGCTCGCCGCTCTGTTCATAGCGGTAAACAGTCCCGAATTCTGCCAAGCGAAGAGGCAGATCCTTGTAGCTGCGCGGACGGCTGGCGAAGATCTCGCAGTGGTGCGGGCAGTTCATGGGCTTCAGCATGAAGAGCTCGCCCTCCTGCGGGGTGCTGATCGGCTGGAAGCTGTCCTTGCCGTATTTCTCCCAGTGGCCGCTGGTCTCGTAAAGCGCCTTGCTCCCGATGTGCGGCGTGGCCACTTGCACATAACCGGCCTTTTCCTGGGCCGTTTTCATGAAGTTGATGAGCCGTTCACGGAGGGCGGCTCCCTTCGGCAACCAAAGGGGTAACCCCGCTCCCACTCTCTCGCTGAAGGTGAACAGGTCGAGTTCTTTGCCCACTTTCCGGTGGTCGCGCTTCTTGGCCTCCTCCAGCATCACCAAGTACTCGTCCAGTTCCTTCTGTTTGGGGAAGGTGATGGCGTAGAGGCGGGTGAGCTGCTTGCGCTTCTCATCTCCGCGCCAGTAGGCCCCGGCCACGTTCAACACCTTGAAGGCCTTGATGAACGACGTGTCGGGGATGTGCGGCCCACGGCAGAGGTCAGTGAAATTGCCTTGCGTGTAGAAGGTGATCTGGCCGTCCTGCAGACCTTCGATGAGTTCCAGTTTGTACTCGTCGCCCTTTTCGGTGAAGTACTTCACCGCGTCGGCCTTGGAAACCTCTTTCCGATCGAAGACCAGCTTCTTGGCCACCAGCTCCTTGAACTTGGCCTCGATGGCGGCAAAGTCGCCTTCGCCCACGCTCCGGTCGCCGAAATCCACATCGTAGTAGAAGCCGTTCTCGATGGGCGGTCCAATGCCGAATTTGGTTCCGGGGAACAGTGCTTCCAATGCTTCGGCCATCACGTGCGCGCTGCTGTGCCACATTGTGGACTTTCCCTCGGTGTCGTTCCAGGTCAGCAATGCGAGGGTGCACGTTTCCGGCAACACGCGGTTCGCATCGCGCACTTCCCCGTTCACCTTCGCACTAAGGACGTTGCGGGCCAAGCCTTCGCTGATGCTCTTGGCCACGTCCATGGCCGTCACTTGGCCATCATAGCTGCGGACACTTCCGTCCGGCAGGGTCACATTGGTCTTCATAGGTTCGCTTCCGCCACCCTACGAACGGTGGACGAAAGGGCCGCGAATGTAGCGGCGCAGGCACTGCCGTTCAGACGTCCTTGCGGTCCAGGTCCTCGAAATTCACATCCGTGAACGGCGCATCATGCGGCGCGTTCGAGGGTTGCTCAGGCTGCGCGGGGCGGTCGTGCCGTTGGTTGTCGTGCTGCATGTATTGGCCGGTGGCTTTCAACCGGTCGATCTCCGCGAAAACATCGTGCAAGCCGTCCGCGAACTTCTCGAAGTCCTCTTTGTAGAGGAAGATCTTGTGCTTCTCGTAGCTGGCCGAACCGTCCTCGTGCGTGTGCTTCTTGCTCTCCGTTATCGTGAGGTAGAGATCCTTGCCACGCGTGCTCTTCACGTCGAAGAAGTACGTCCTCTTTCCCGCGCGCACCGGCTTGCTGTACACATCCTCGCGATCGTCCGCCATGGTCAGGGTCCGTTAGGTTGGCCAACCAAATATATCGGCGTCCCTTGGATACACAAGCCCCTAATGCGGGCGGCGTCATTCCGGTGCGACTTCCTCCTGGAGCAATTGCTCGTGATAAAGAGCTGCGTAGATGCCCTCTTGCGCCATCAACTGTGCATGAGTGCCGGTCTGGGCCACGGTTCCGTGTTCCAGGACCACGATCCGGTCCGCCCCTTTCACCGCGCTGATGCGATGGCTGATGATGACCGCGGTCCGGCCCACCATCACTTCCTTGAGCCCTGTTAAGATGGCCTCCTCCGTGGCCGTGTCAACAGCGCTCAACGGGTCGTCGAAGACGAGGATCCTCGGCGAGCGGATGATGGCACGGGCAATGGACACGCGCTGCTTTTGGCCGCCACTGAGGGTGATCCCGCGTTCTCCGAGCTGGGTCGCATAGCCTTCCGGAAAGGCGATGATGTTCTCGTGCACCTGCGCCCGCCTCGCTGCACCTTCAACGGCTCCGTTCCCAGTTGGGCCTTGCGCGCCGAATGCGATGTTGTTGCCCACGGTATCGCTGAACAGGAACACATCCTGCGGAACGAAACCGAGCTGGCTGCGCAGGTCGTGGAGCGGGATATCGCGGATAGGGCTACCGTCGATGAGCACTTCACCGCTCGTTGCATCATACTGCCGACCGATAAGATCAGCGATGGTGCTCTTACCACTACCCGTATGGCCCACGAAAGCGATGGTGCCGCCCGCAGGTACATGGAACGACACGTTGTCCAGCGCGAGAATGCCTGTGTCGGGGTATCTGAAACTGACGTTGCGGAATTCGATCTCACCGCGCACCTCGATGCTGCTTGCGCCGTGCGGAGAGGTAATGGACGGTTCGGTGGCCAGGAATTCATTGATCCGTTCCTGGCTCACGGCCGCTTGTTGCACCAGTGATGTTACCCAACCCACGCTGGCGAAAGGCCAGGTGAGCATGTTCACGTAGAGCACGAATTGGGCTATGGTCCCCACGGTGACCCCCGGGTCGCCGTTCACCAGCATACGCCCGCCGATGTAGATGACCACCACCGTACTGAGGCCGATGAGCAAGCCGATGGCCGGCATGAAGAGGGCATCGACCCGTGCCTGTGCCAAGCTACGGCGCCTGTATTCGCGCGCTGCCTTTCCGAATTGGTCCGCGACCATGCCCTCTTTCACGTAGGCCTTCAGCACCCGGATGCCGCTGAAACTCTCTTGGGCGAGGGTGCTCAGCCGGCTCTGCTGTTCCTGCACCGCCATGCCGCGCCGGTTCATCACATCGCTCACGTAGTAGATGATGACGCTCATCACCGGCAACGGGGCCAAGGAATAGAGCGCCAGCTCGGCGTTCTTGTTGAACATGATCGCAATGCACAACACGAACAGCACGACGAGGCCCAGGGTGTACATGATGGCGGGCCCCAGGTACATGCGGACCTTCCCGACATCCTCGCTGATCCTGTTCATCAGGTCCCCGGTACTGTTGCGTTTGTAGAAGGCCCGGTCGAGCCTCTGGTAATGCTCGAACACTTCGTTCTTCATGTCGCGCTCGATGAGCCGGCTCACCACAATGATGGTCTGCCGCATGTAGAACATGAAGAGGCCCTTCAGCAATGCCAGTACGATGTAGAGCAACGCGAGCATCCCGCCCAGCTTCAGCACGAAGCCGGAGATCTCCGACGGGGGAACCTGAGCTGCCGCAGCATTATTGAACCCGACCCACCCAAGCACCCGGTCCAACGTGTCGATGGTACCCACGGGTTGGGGGTTCCCGGTGCGGGCAACTTCCAAACCGGCCATCACCGCATCAAAAGCCTTCTTCACCACCTCGGGGCTGAGCACGGCGAAGAGGTTGCTGAGGACGATGAACCCCACCCCGGCCAGCAGGCGCCAACGGTACTTGAGCAAGTACCGGTTCAAGGTCATCAACGCGCGCATTTCCGCTGGGGATCCTTTCTACTTTCGCCCCCGCTTTCCGGAAGCCTCTCCGCGTTGCAACTCATCAGTCGCACGGGGCGCCGAAGGTAGAGCCCGCTCAACGAGCCACCGTACTGAACCGCAACGCGCAACACGTCAGCCGACGTCAGACCACGAAACGCATGTCCTTGACCAGCACCTCAGCAAGCACCGGCATGGCCGTCATCGGCCGTATGGAAGAACACGACCACGAGGAAGTCCTCTTCTGTTTCGACCGCGCCACGGGCTTGCGGGCCATCATCGCCGTGCATGACACCACGCTGGGACCCGCCTTGGGCGGCACACGGATGTGGCAGTACGCAAGCGAGCAGGAAGCACTCACGGACGTGCTCCGCTTGAGCCGTGGCATGACCTACAAGAGCGCGCTCGCTGGTTTGGACCTTGGTGGCGGTAAGGCTGTCATCATCGGCAACTCACGCACGGACAAGAGCACAGCGCTCTTCGAACGCTTCGGCCAGTTCGTCGACAGCCTCAACGGACGGTACATCACCGCTGAGGATGTGGGCATCAACACGCAGGACATCAAAACCGTGCGCTCCAGGACAAAGCACGCTGCAGGCCTTCCCGAGGCCGACGGTGGAAGCGGCGACCCGAGCCCGGTGACAGCCTATGGTGTTTACATGGGCATGAAGGCTGCCGCCAAACATGCTTATGGAACGGACGACCTGAACGGGCGCAAGGTTGCAGTGCAGGGCGCGGGCCATGTTGGAGCGCACTTGGTGGCCTTGCTCGTGAAAGAAGGTGCCCGGGTGATGCTCACCGACATCCACGACGACAAACTTCAAGCGATCAAGTCGCAGCACAACGGGGTTGAGCTGATCGCACCCGATGCCATCTACGACGTGGACATGGACATCTACAGTCCGTGCGCGCTCGGTGCCACGGTGAACGACGACACCCTGAAGCGCTTGAAATGTTCAGTGATCGCCGGGGCGGCAAACAACCAACTGGCCAACGAACAAGTGCACGGCAAGGCCGTCATGGAGAAGGGCATACTCTACGCGCCTGACTTCCTCATCAATGCCGGTGGGATCATCAACTGCTTCAGCGAACTGCACGGTTACGACCGCGACAAGGCGCTGGCCCAGACGCGTGGTATCTACGACACGGCCCTGGCCTGCTTCAAACGCAGTGCGACGGAGAACATCCCCACCTACAAGGCGGCCAATGAAAGGGCCGAACAACGGATCCGCGATGCGCGCGCGGCCGGCAAGCGGTTCTGACCCATCATGGTGAACCGCCGCTACCTGCGCATCAAGGTCTTCAACGCGTTGTACTCGTTCCATCAGAGCGAAGGCGCCAGTGGTGCCAAACTGGAGAAGGAACTGTTCGTCAGCATCGACCGCACCTTCGATCTCTATGTGTCGCTGCTGCTGCTCTTCGGTGAACTGCGCGAGCAGGCCGAGCGCCACATGGCCGAGCGCAAACTGAAACGGCTTCCAACGGCTTCGGACCTCAACCCCGACCGCCGCTTCGTGGACGGCCCCATCCTTACAGCACTGGCCAACAGTCCGCGGCTTCAGAAGGAAGCCGAGGCGCGCAAAGTGAACTGGGTGGGACACGGCGAGTGGTTGCAGGGGCTCTTCCGCACCATTGAACAGAGCGAACTGTACAAGGCCCACATGACGAGTCCGACGGTCGGGTTCAACGAGGAGCGCGCCTTTCTGGCGGCCATCTTCGAGGAGTACATCGCGAACGGCGAAGGCTTGCACGATATGCTCGAGGGTCGCACCATCCATTGGATGGAAGACCTGGACATGGCCTGTAGCATGCTGAAGCGCAAACTCGACCAACTGAGGCCTGCCGATCTGGAGGGCGACCGCGTGGCCGAGATGGAAAAGATGGACCCGGACGAGATCGAGTTCGTGCAGGTGCTCTTCCGTCGCAGCATCGAATTGAACGATGAGAACGAAGCGCTGATCGGTCAGCGCGCGAGCAACTGGGAAAGCGAGCGCATTGCGGTGGCCGACATGCTGCTGATGAAGATGGCGCTTACCGAGGCCCGTGAGCTGGACCAGATCCCCGTGAAAGTGACACTGAACGAGTACATCGAGATCGCCAAGGCTTACAGCACACCCAAGAGCAAGAACTTCATCAACGGCATCCTCGACTCGCTCTTCACCGAAATGCGCAAGGACGGCCGCATCGTGAAGGTGGGCCGTGGCCTCATCGAGAACTGAAGATGACGCGCATCACACCGCTCCTGTCCTTCTTCGTGTTGCTGGCCGCGGCCATGGGGGGCTGCCGCATCACTGACCAGGAAGGTGAAGGCACCATCTCCCCTGCCGACATCCATGTGGCCGCAAGTGGATATGCGGAGACCGACCCGGCCAAGCTGCCCCGGATGGAGTTCGTAGAGGACACCATTGACGTAGGCAAGCTGGCTCAAGGCAGCATTGCGGAGCGCACCTATGAATTCACCAACACCGGTGGCAGCGAACTTGTCATCGCTGACGTGCGCAGCACCTGCGGTTGCACCGTAGGGAAGGACTGGCCGAAGCATCCGATGAAACCCGGCGAGAAGGGCACCATCACCGTATCGTTCGATAGCGAAGGCCGCAACGGCGCGCAGACCAAGAGCATCACCATCGTTTCCAACGCGGTACCAAGCACGTATTCACTCATCCTGAAAGCCGAGGTGATCGCACCTGGCCAGTAACCTGCAAGACCTGACATGAACATTCTCCTCCAAGCCGCCCCTGGCCAAGAACCCAGCATGCTGCGCACTATCCTGATGATGGGCGCCATCTTTCTCGTGTTCTACTTCTTCATGATGCGCCCGCAACAGAAGAAGATGAAGGACGCCAAGAAGTTCCGCGAAGCACTGCAGAAAGGCACCCGAGTGGTGACCATCGGGGGCATCCACGGCAAGGTGGTGGAGGTGGACGACAAGACCGTGCTGCTGGAAGTTGATAGCAACGTGAAGCTGCGGTTCGAGAAGAGCGCCGTGAGCATGGACAGCAGCACGCAGCTCACCGAGGAGACGAAGAAGCAAGCTTAGTTGCCATGGCCACCCGACCGCTCAAGCTGGGTGTGACCGGGGGCATGGGCAGCGGCAAAACCACCGTTTGCCGGGTGCTGGAGGTGCTGGGTGCACCGATCTTCAGTGCCGATCTGTGCGGAAGAGAATTGCTTGATACCGACCCCGTACTAAGGGCCGCTGTGGCTAAGCGTTTCGGTGATGGGCTTTACCGGACCGGGAGCCTGGACCGCAAGGCTTTGGCGGAGATCGTCTTCAATGATGCATCAGCGCTGGCTGAATTGAACGCCATGGTGCATCCGCGCGTGATCGCAGCCTTTACCACCTGGTGCGATGAACAACAGGCCCCCTACGTGGTGATGGAATCAGCCTTGATGCCGCGCAGCGGTTCAGCGAAGCTCATGGATCATT
The DNA here is from genome assembly GCA_016699575.1 of Flavobacteriales bacterium. Taxonomy (NCBI): domain Bacteria; kingdom Pseudomonadati; phylum Bacteroidota; class Flavobacteriia; order Flavobacteriales; species Flavobacteriales bacterium. The sequence goes on from CP064979.1 coordinate 4,278,666, forward strand.
TGGTGGTTGTGCAGGCCCCTTACGAACTGCGGCTACGACGCGTGATGATGCGCGACGGCTCGGATGAAGCCCAGGTGCGTGCCCGGATGGCCCGACAGGCCGGTGATGCGGAACTCGCATCGCTTGCCGGAACCGTGATCGACAACAGCGGGGCTGTGCTGGTGATCCCTCAGGTCCTTGAACTGCACCAAGCACTTTTGAAAGGACGATGAACGCGGAGAAGCACCTGCCGTTGTCGATGGTCACACTGATCTTCGGCGTGTTGTCAGTGCTGCTGGCTTTTGCGGTGCATCTGGTTTCCTTGGCCGTGGTGCTTGCGCTAATGGCAGTGGCTTTCGGTTTTTGGGGTCGCTTCAGGGCGAAAGGCCGCAGCTATTCGCAGATGAGCCTCAAACGTTCGCGTTGGGGACTTCGCGCGGGCTTGGTAGGCCTTGCTTGCAGTGCAGTGATGTGGTGGCTATGGGCCAGCAACATCCTGTTGGGCTGATCAAGCGCGCAGCAATGCACCGTGCACTGTTGTGCTGCCCAGTACTGCTTCTTCTCCGAAGCGATCGACCAACTGCGTGAAGGCATCGGCGCAGGCCAGGGCATCTTCCAAAGCCCTATGTCGGGCCTTCCGCTCAACCCTCAAATGACCGCAAAGGCTGTTCAGATTGTGGAACCTGAGGTGCGGGAAGAAGCGTCGGCTCAACTGCTCGGTGCATAGAGCTTGCCGCTCGAACCCCAGTTCCAACCGCCGGAACGCGGAACCAAGGGCCACCATGTCGAAACGAGCGTTGTGGGCCACTACGACCGCACCTTCCGTCATCCGGTCCACGTGACCTGCAACATCCCTGAATGTCGGTGCCCCGTCGAGCATGTTCTTATTGATACCAGTGAGCATACCAACGAAAGGATCCGGGGCCGAACCCGATCTCACCAGCGAACTCCACCTTGTCACTTCACCCCGCCCGTCCAAGAGCACAACGGCTACCTCCATGATGGCCGCCCGCTCGGGATCACCGAACGTTGTCTCCACGTCCACCACGGCATAGCGCTGTACAAAAGCCATTCGGCCCCCTCCTACGCTCGACCGGTCGCAAGGTTCTGTCCCTGAAAGGCGGTATGTGAACGTTTTTTGGGGCAGTACTCTCCAAGGAGAGCATTTCTATGGTGTCCTTTGTGACCTTATGCATGCATAACGTATAAAGCTCCGAACCCACTCCTTAGAAGATGCTCATTGAAACCAAGCTGGCCACCATTGAAAAGGTCGGCTCCGAACGGTTGGAAGTCCGCTTCAAACTGAACGAACATGTTACCCGCGAAGGGATCTGCGAGATCCTCAGCGAAAGGCAACGCCTTTGCCCGGAAGGTCCCCGGGACATTCTTGCCGTCATCCCCGGTGACCCCGACTTCGACCTGGACGTGGTGACCACCAACCACTACGACGGCCTCGGGCTGGACAACTGTACGCGTGCCCTGGCCATTGCGGCAGCGAGCCCCATCAACGAACGTATGGCCGGCTTGTTCTTCGCCTATTTCCCGCAGGGTTTCCCGGCTAGGGTGTTCGCCACTGAGGAAGATGCCAAGGGCTGGTTGGCCAGTCGGGCAGCCACGGCATCCCTCTCCTAAGAGCCTGTTTGGGATCTCTTGAACGAAGGGCTCCGAGGCTATTTTTCGTTCAGGCGCATCCGGAAAATCATCGCGTAGCGCTGCCTACGGGATTATTTTCCGGCGAAGCATGGGCGGAAAAGAGACCGGAGCGCGAGTTTGAAGAGATCCCGAACAGGCTCTAAGACCGATAAGTCCGGCCGGATACATTGCGCCGATGATGCGCCGTGTAAACCAAGTGCTGTTGCGCTGGCTGGGCTGGAAGATCGTGGGTGATAGACCGCATGACCGGGACCAGTACATCGTGGTGGTCGCTCCTCACACCAGCAATTGGGATTTCCTGATTGGTGTAATGGTGCGCAGTGCGATGGCCATGACCGACGTGCGCTACCTGGCCAAGAAAGAGCTCTTCCGAGCACCCTTCGGCTGGTTGTTCCGCGCGCTCGGTGGCTACCCGGTGGACCGGAGCAAGCACAGCAACATGACCGATGCTGTGGTGGAATTGTTCCGGACCATACCCGACTTCAAGATCGCCATCACCCCGGAAGGCACCCGCAAGTACGTGGCGGAATGGAAGACCGGGTTCCACCGGATAGCGTCGAAGGCCCATGTGGCCATTGTCCCCTGCGTGTTCGACTATGGCCGCAAGACCGTGTCGTTCCTGCCGGTTTTCCCGCTCACGGACGATGTGGACGGGGATGTGGCGCGCCTGAAGGCCTTGTATGTGCATGCCCGCGGCCACAACCCCGAAGACGGTGTGCATTGAACGGCACGATGATGGCTAAGCGCGCTGAACACTGAACCGTATGAGGACCCTTTTCTTTCTGGCAATGCTCCTTGGCCCCATTGGCCTCCAAGCTCAACAGGTGTTCCCCGAACTGGCTGGCGAAACGCCCACATCGAAACAGATAAGGCTACCGAAGGACGCCAAAGGCAAGTACACCATTCTCTGCCTGGCCTATGACCGCAGCGCCAATGACGCGCTCACCCAATGGATGGAACCCGCCTATCTGCGTTTCGTGGCGAAACATGGGCTCTTCGCGGGCGACCATGACGTGAACATCTGGTTCGTGCCCATGTTCACCGGCACGGACAAAGCGGCCTACGGGCCCGTGATGAAGAAGCTCCAAAAAAGCGAGGATCCCGAGGTGCTGGATCATATCCTGTTCTTCAAAGGCGACATCGACCTTTATGTGCGCGAGTTGTCCATGACGGACAAGTCCTTGCCCTACATCTTTGTCTTGGATGAGCAGGGGCGCATCGTGCACAGCACCTCCGGCGCCTTCAGCGACGACAAACTGGACGCCCTTGAGGAAGTCCTTCCACTGTAACCCCGCGGATATCTTCGCCGCCCCAAAACACAGCACATGAACTTTGCGCGTACCGCACCGATCGTTGCAGCGCTCCCGTTGATCTTCGCCATGTGCGCTTCCGGCCCAGCTGGCAAGCGCGAGGCCGCACAACAAACCAACGAGGCACCTGCCAACACCCAAACCCAACAACCCAGCACCCCCATGACCACCGGCGACGGACTCTTCGCAACGTTCAACACCACCAAAGGCAAGATCGTTTGCCAACTCGAGTTCGAGAAGACGCCAATGACCGTGGCCAACTTCGTGGGCCTGGCAGAAGGCACGGTGAACAACACCGCCAAGGGTGCGGGCCAGCCTTACTACGACGGCATTGTGTTCCACCGCGTGATCCCCAACTTCATGATCCAATGCGGCGACCCGACCGGGACGGGTATGGGCGGCCCTGGCTACATGTTCCCCGATGAGATCGTGGCCGACCTGAAGCATACGGGCCCCGGCATCCTGAGCATGGCCAACGCTGGTCCGGGCAACCCTCCCGGCTCAGGTACCAACGGCAGCCAGTTCTTCATCACGCACGTGCCGACACCCTGGCTCGACGGCAAGCACACCGTGTTCGGTCACGTAGTTGAAGGGCAGGACGTGGTGAACGCCATTGGCCAAGGCGACAAGATCGAGACCTTGACGATCACGCGTAAAGGCAAAGCCGCCGAGGCGTTCGATGCGGCCAAAGTGCTGGCCAACTACAAGGACAAGTTCAAGCAGCGCTAGTTGTGAGCGAGCAATGTGAACAAGGCCTCCGCAAGGGGGCCTTGTTCGTTAGTGAGCGTGCGCGGGTCGTGATGCGCCGCCGCCAGGCCGACCACCGCGGCGGCGGTTATTGCCACCACGGCCACGACTACGATCCGCACCACCACCTTCGCGCTTGCCCTCTGGACGGTATTCCGGGCCGCGTGCGAACCCTTCAGGCATGGGCTGCTTGGCAACTTCATAGCCGATCAACTTCTCGATGCGGCCGAATTCGCGCATCTCCTTCTCGTTGATGAAGGTGATGGCCTGGCCCTTCCGAGCGGCTCGCGCAGTGCGACCGACCCGGTGCACGTAATCCTCCGGATCGCGGGGAACATCGTAGTTCACCACCAGGTCGATGTCATCAATGTCAATGCCGCGGCTTACAACGTTCGTAGCCACAAGGATGCGCAGTTTACGGTTCCGGAAAGCCAGCATCACCTCTTCGCGTTCGCCCTGCTCCAGGTCGCTGTGCATCCCTTTGGCGTTGAATCCCCGCCGTGCCAAATGCCTTGCGAGATTCCGCACTTCGACTTTTTTGCCCGCGAACACGATGATGCAACTAGCCTCGTTCGTTTTCAGGATGTGCTCCAGGATATCGGCCTTCTGAGCGTCGTAAATAACATACGCCTCTTGCTTCACACCTTCCGCGGGTTTGCTCAGTGCGATCGAGATCTCCAGGGGATCGTGCAGGACCTCCTTGGCCAGCCCGCGGATCTCAGGGGCCATGGTGGCGCTGAACATGAGCGTTTGGCGCTCCTTGGGCAGGAAGCCGATGATGCGCTTGATGTCGTCGATGAAGCCCATGTCGAACATGCGATCGGCTTCATCAAGGACCAGGAATTCAAGGCCCTGTGTGGGCACATAGCCAAGATTCAAATGGCTGAGCAGCTTGCCAGGCGTGGCCACGATGACCTCGGTGCCGCTGGTGAGCGCCAGTTTCTGCTGATCGAAGGAAGCTGCATCGCTTCCGCCGTACACGGGTACCGAAGTGATGGGCGTATAATAGGCGATGGCCTGTATCTGCTGATCGATCTGCAAAGCCAGTTCACGTGTGGGCACCACGATGAGCGCTCGGATGCTCTTCGGATCGCGCGGTGCGTAACTAGTGATGACATCGATGAGCGGCAGCAGGAACGCCGCCGTTTTGCCGGTGCCCGTTTGCGCGCAAGCGATGAGGTCGCGGCCGTCAAGAGCGGCGGGAATGGCCTGCTGCTGAATGGGCGTGGGTTTGCGGATGCCCATGTCCGCGATGCCTGCGATCAGATCGTGGTGCAGGCCGAGCGAGTTGAAATCGTCCAAAGGAAAAGGTGCCTTGAAAGGCCGTCGAATATAACCGGACGCGATCGGGCAGCCTCAGCTCGCCTTGCGGAGCACGCGTTGCTGGGCCACATGGAAGGTCAGAACGAGTTCATCCCGTTCACCTTGATAGCGCTGCAAACGGCCATCGAGCTGTTGGGCCAGCAGGCGCACCAGTTCCAACCCGAACGATCCGTTGCCAAGGAACCGCTCAGCTGAAGGGCGCGAGCCGCTGTCCGAATAGCGCAGCTCGAACCGGTCGTCGCATTGGTCAATGGCCACGCGCACAATGCCCTGCTCTTCGGCCGCAAAGGCGTGCTTGACTGAGTTGGTGATCAGCTCATTCAGGATAAGGCCCAAAGGAGTCAGCGTATCAATGGGCATGTCCGCGGACATTGCCCTCAACTCCAGTTGAACGCGTCCCGTGCTGCCGAACGTGCTGAACACACCTTCTGCAATGGCCTTCACCTGGTCCGCCAACCTCACCTTGCCGACATTGCTCGCTTTGTAGAGCAGCTCGTGCACGCTGGCCATGGAAGCAATGCGGCCCTGGCTCTCGATCAACGCCTGCTCCAAGCGCGGATCGCCCATGTGGAAGGCCTGGGCACGGAGCAGCGCCGAGATGATCTGCAGGTTGTTCTTCACACGGTGATGGATCTCGCGGAGGAGCACGTCCTTCTCTTCCTCGCTGATAAGGGTCTCAGCGAGGCGCAGGTTCTGCCGTTGCAGTTCAAGGTTCTGCTTCTGGATCTCCTGGGCTTGCGCCTGGATCAGCTGGGTGCGCATGCGGCTTCTCACCGCCGCCCTGCGGTTGCGCAACCAGCCCAGCGCCAGGAACACGCTCGCAACGAGCAATAAACCGATCAGCGCAAGCCACCATATGCCCCGGGCCTTTGCGCTGTCGATCAACGACTCGTTCAATTGGTTCACCTTCCGGAGTTCCTCGATCTGTGCTTCGCTGGAGGCCAGTTCGTACTGAACGGCAAGTCCGGCCATGCGTTCCCTGGCCTGTTCGTTCACCAACGAGTCCTTCAAGACGGTGCTTTCGCGGAGCAGCGCCAACGCTGCTTCGGGGTCGCCCTGCCCTTGCGCCAACCTGCTCCTAAGCTGAAGATCGTGCGGTGTGCGTCCCGTCGTTCCCGTCCCTTTACGGAGCGCGCGCGCGTTGTCCAAGTGGCGGGCAGCATCAGCAAAGCGCCCCAGACCGAGAAAGGCCTCCGCGAGGAGCGTTTGCACGTGAGGTGCATCATCCTTTTGATCTGAAGCAGCAAGCACCTCAGCTGATCGGTGCAACAGGGGTAGCGCATCGGCAAAACGCCCTTGGGTGATCAGTGCTTCGCCATTGACGATCTGTACGCGGCAGTGGCCCACGGAGTCATTGGCACGGTCAAAGTGGGCAAGTGCTTCCTCGCCGAACCGAATGACCTCATTGAACCGGCCCGCCCCAACGAGGGCGTTCATTACATCAATGATACCCTCCCCAATGGCCGCATCATCGTTGGTGGTCTTCAGGAACACCAAGGCGCGCTTGCTCATTTCGAGCGCACTTCCGTGGTCGCCAAGCTGTTCATAGGCAATGGACATCCATCGCAGGTCCTGGGCCATGGCCTTTGCATCGCCCAGATCGCGACCAAGGGCCGAGGCCTTGATGGCAGCCGCAAGCAGGTCGTCGTATGCGGCCAATTGGAACAATGAAGCGCATTGGCTTCCATACGCGCGGTGCTGCAGTTCTTTGTCCCGGGCTTGACCAGCGAACTCGAACGCCGACCGTGCGTGGGCCAAGCTCTCCTGTGGACGGGTGCTCCGGAACCTATCGGCCAATTCGAGGAGCGCATTCGCCCGCTCAACAGTTCCGGAGTTGCCATGCAAGGCTGCATGCAAACTGTCTTCACCGCGCGATGCACGAACGTGCGCGCTCAGCATGGTGACGAAGACCAGGAAGGGCAGAACGGAACGGTGGGGCATTTTCATCGCGGACCCTCCTACGGACGGACCATGGGCGCGGTTGCGCAACGTGCGTTCCTTTGTTGCATGGAAAGCACCCCGCTCGCCGAACGCATGCGGCCGAAGGACCTCGATGAGGTAGTCGGCCAGCAGCACTTGGTGGGGCCCGACGGCATCCTGCGCAAAGCACTCAACAGCGGCTCGCTGCCCAGCATGATCTTGTGGGGGCCGCCGGGTGTGGGCAAGACCACTATGGCGCGTTTGGTGGCCGAGCGGCTCAAACGGCCCCTGCACATGCTCAGCGCGATCAATAGTGGCGTGAAGGATGTACGCGACGTGATCGAGCAAGCGAGCGGTGGTGGATTGTTCCAGCGGAGCTCCATCCTCTTCATCGACGAGATACACCGCTTCAGCAAGGCGCAACAGGATTCACTCCTCGGCGCGGTGGAAAAGGGCACGGTGACGCTGATCGGCGCCACCACCGAGAACCCCAGCTTCGAGGTGATCAGCGCGCTCCTCTCCCGCTGCCAGGTCTATACGCTCTGTTCGCTGACCGAGACCGATCTGCGGCTGTTGCTGGAACGGGCCATGGCCCAGGACGAACAACTGAAGGGCAAACAGATCCAGTTGAAAGAGACCGCGGCGTTGTTCCGTGCCGGAGGAGGCGATGCACGCCGCATCCTCAACACCTTCGAGTGGTGCGTGCGGGCGGCTGCCAGCGACAACGTGACCATCACGGACGAACTGGTGAAGAGCGTGGTGCAGGGCCCTGCCGCGCGCTACGACAAACAAGGCGAGCAGCACTACGACATCATCAGCGCCTTCATCAAAAGCGTGCGGGGCAGCGATCCCGATGCAGCGGTGTACTGGCTGGCGCGGATGGTGGAAGGCGGCGAGGACCCCATGTTCATAGCCCGGCGTTTGGTCATCCTGGCCAGCGAGGATATCGGCTTGGCCAATCCTGCGGCATTGCCCATGGCCGTTGCGGTCATGCAAGCCACCAACCTCGTCGGTTGGCCCGAGAGCCGCATCATGCTCAGCGAATGCACCATTTACCTGGCGTGCTCGCCGAAGAGCAACAGCGCCTACGCAGCCATTGGCGCCGCACAGGCCGAGGTGGCCCGCAGCGGGGACCTGCCTGTTCCGCTGCACCTGCGCAACGCGCCGACCCGGTTGATGAAGGACCTGGGATATGGTAGCGGCTATGTGTACAGCCACGACGACAAGGACAACGAGGCCGGGCAACAGTTCCTGCCGGATGCCGCCAAGGACAAGCGTTTCTATGTGCCCGGCGCGAACCGCAAGGAAATCGAGTTCAACGACTTTCTGACCCGCTTACGCCCCGAACGCAAAGACAACTGAAGCTCAGTTCTCGGCTTCGATAAAGGCGCGGTGCATATCGTAGATGATGCCGAGGCTCACGGCCAACCCGCCCATGCCCTGCTCGAACATCTGCCACAATACGTCAACTGCTATGTGCACAGCGCCGTGATCGGCGAAGCTCATGCCCATGATGAGCACCATGAGATAAACCAGGAAACCCGCCACGGCCGCAAGGCCCATCGACTTGAACGGGAATCCAGCTTTCATCTCGATGACCTTGTAAATGATGGCCCGGTCGATGCCGATGGTGAGCACCGCTGCGATGACCAGGTACACCACACCGGCCAGCACCAGATACAAGGAAAGCGGTATCCGCAATTGTTCAAGGTCGCGCAAAGCCCAGCCATGCCACGCGTAGCTCAGGCCGAACATCAGCAGGGCGCTGGGCAGCCAACAGACCAGGAAACGGCGTCTCGGCATCATGAACTGCGAACGCTTCTGAGAATGGGACAAAAGTATCGGACCAACCTTGCCGGTTACCTTGCCCGCACCTGTTCCATGAACGTGACTTCCACCGCACGGGTTGCCTGCCTTTTTTCAACCGCCTTGTTGCTCGCAGGGTGCCGGAAGGAACGCCCGGCCGCCCAGTGGGATGTGGACATCACCGCGCCACTGGTCACCAGTTCGCTCACGGTGGGTGACGCCCTGGGTGAAGACAACATCAGCGTGGCCTCTGACGGGGTGGTGACTGCGCTCTTCACCGAACAGCTCTTCGCGCTCAGCTTGGACACGGTGCTGGACATCCCCGACACGGTCTTTCAATACGGCGAGCCGTTCCCGTTCTCTTCGCTGTCCCTGCCTCCCGGCTACCCGTTATCGAGCAACGATGAGGTGAACCGCTTCGATCTGGAGGATGTGCAGCTAAGCCGCTTGGACATCCGCGAAGGCACTGTGCTGGTCACCGTCATCAGTTCCATCGAAGCTCCCATCATCATGACGTTCGGGCTGCCGGGCGCCACGCGCAATGGCCAACAGCTCGAAGTGACGGCGACGGTGCCGGCTGCCGCCCCGAACGGGACGATGAGCGTTACAGTGCCTGCCGACATCAGCGGCTACAGCTTCGACCTGCGTGGGCCTGCTTTCGATGATGTGAACACCCTGGCCACGGAGTTCGGCGGCATGATCGATCCAGCGTTCGGTTCCAACGTAACCGTAACCGACAACGACAGTGTGGTAGCCTTGGTGAGCTACACCGGCATGGTGCCGCAATACGCCAAGGGCTATTTCGGGCAACAAGAGGTGCACATCGGACCCGACACCAACGCGCTGGCGAGCGACCTCGGCATCACCGCGAACTCGCTCGACATTTCCAGCATCGATGTGCGCCTGAAGCTCACCAATGGTATCGGCGTGGACGGGCAGGCTCGGCTTGATCCGCTCACCAGCCAGAACAGTTCGGCCGGTACCGATGTGGATCTCGACCATTCGATCACCAATGGCACCGTGCAGATCAACCGGGCGCTCGATCTCGGCTACGGTCACCAACCCGCCGTGAGTACCTACCACCTCGATGAGAACAACAGCAACATCGACCTCTTCATAGAGAACCTTCCCAACGCCATCGCCTTCGAAGCCGACCTGACGCTGAACCCGTTGGGTGACATCAGCAATGGCAATGACTTCCTGTACTACGACAGCAAGCTGAGCGCCGACCTTGAGGTGGAAGTGCCCCTTTGCCTCGCGGTGAACGGCCTCCAGCTGCAAACCACCAGCGACCCAGACCTCCCCGGCACACCGGAGAACCATGGCCTCCGTGAAGGCGAATTGATGCTCTTTGCCCGCAACGGCTTCCCCTTCGATGCCACGTTGCAACTGGACATTGTGGATGCTGAAGGCAACGTGTTGAGCGGCATCCCTGTCAGCGGCAGCATTGCCAGCGGTATTCTGGATGCTGCCTACATGGTGCAGACGGCGGTGGAGAGCAAGCTCACCGCGTTCATCTCCGAAGCGCAAGTGGACCTTTTGTACAATGGTGGCTTGGTACGCATCACCTCCATCTACAACACCGCTGGTGCTCCTCAGCAAGTGAAGATCCTCGACCACTACCGTCTGGATGTGCAGATCACCGTGCAGGGCACATACATCGTGAACGGGGATGAGTAGAGGTTGGTTGGTCGTTGTTGGATGTTCGTTGTTCGGCGTGGTGGTCGGCACCAAGAACTGTCTTGCTCAAACGAAGGGGAAGCTCGACGTCGAAGCCTCCGGCCTTTACGACTCCAACGCCTTGCGCAATGACCTCATCCTTGGTCTCTGGCGCGGCGATGTGCTCAGCGAAGACCTGCGACGGTCAACACAGGATCAGCTCAAGGGCAACAACCGGGCAGGCTACGCGCTCGACTTCCGGGCGACGTATTCCTGGGACGATTCCCTGTTCGGCAACCGCGGCCTGAAGCCCGTCATCAGCGTTGCGCACCACAGTGTGCTTGGTCTGCGCTTCAGCGACGATCTCTACAACCTGACGTTCTTCGGCAACACGCCCTACGAGAACCGCACCGCCTCCTTGGGCGGCACGGCCTTCAGCCAGATCACCTACCAAACGTTCGGTTTCGGTTTCCAGGACAGTGGATCATCGAGCTATTTGCAGGTGCAACTCGTCAACGGCCAGCGCGGCAGCAGCGCTGCGTTGCGGCAAGCCGATCTGTTCACCGCCACCGACGGCCGTTACCTGCAACTCGACTTCGACGGCAGCTATCTGCGCAGCGATACTTCACAAGGCGGCTTCGGCACCAGCAGCGGTTTGGGCCTGGCCATGAGCATGGCAGTGGAGAAAGCTGTTCCGCGATTGGGCGCGGGCTCAACAGTGCAATTGAGCATCACCGACCTTGGCTTCGTGGTTTGGAACGGCGATAGCGAGCGGCTCGTCAACAACTCCGTCATCAACTACGATGGCATCACCGTTCAGAACGTGTTCGATCTGGACGGTGTGGTGGTGGACCAAGCTGCTTTGCAGGACACCCTCGGACTGAACTACAACCAAGGCCGATACGCGCAACTTCTGCCCACCGTTGCCCAGGTGCGGCTGCGAACCGCCCGGACCCAACATCACAAGATGCTCTACCCCGGCAGCTACCTGTGGGAGGTGAGCGTCGACCAGCGCAACCTGCCGGGCTACGTGCCGCACGTCTCCATCACTCGGTCCTTCCTTGGTGCGCGGAAGTTCAAGCCCGAGGTGAACGTCTCGTACGGCGGTTTCGGTGGATTGCGCGTGGGTGCGGGCGCGCAGTGGCTTATGCAACGCGGTGCCCTCATGTTGCGCGCGCCGAACGTGCTGGGCATGGTGTCTGGCGCGGCGAGCGGGGCGGGATTGATGATCGGTGCGGAGTTCAGTCTGTAGAATTACATATCGCCTTTCATGTACGCATACCTGATCATCGTAATACCGGGGGCACTGGTGGCGCTCGATTTTATCGGTTACCTGTTGCTGGGTCGGCATCTGTTCCCAAGATGGATACGGCGGATTTGCGAGTACCTCTGCCTCATCGTATTGCCATTCTTCTATCTCTTCCCTCTGGACGATTCAACACCGTCCTGCTGCAACCCTATCGGGTTGAACCCTGATCACTTGGCCGCCTTCATGGTGCTTACCACAGGTTGCATTATGGGCTATGGCATATCCGTCTTCCGTGAACAAGTGTTCCCTCCCGTTGCAGAGATGGTCCTTCAACTGAGCCTCTTGACCGCGTTGCTCCTGAACCTTGTCCTGGGATACCATTTGCTGGGAGCAACCGATGGCGATCTCCTGGGCGAACCTCTTGCTTTGATAGGCAATGGCCCCATCATTCTGCTCTTCTTGATGCGCCTCGCCGATGACCACAAGAAGCACATGGCAGAAATCCGTCTGCCTTCTGATGACGACCCATGGCACCTTCACGTCCTTCGGGCCGTTCTGATGTCGAAAGCGCTGGCAAAGTACCCTGTGCTCACACTGCTGTGCCTGCCCTTCCTGGTACTTTTCTCCTTGCTGATGCTGCTCTTCGGCCAGCAGCCCGATGCGCTGATCAGGGTCTTCACCGAAACCTACAAGCACGGTTTTTCACAACTGGACGACCAATGCATCAATGTGGTTTGTGGCGGCCACTACCTCTGCACCGTGGCGGCCCATGGCGACGCGGGACTTGTCAAGCCGCAGCGCTACGGTGTTCGTGGCGACCGACGGATCATCTGCAACCGGCAATTGCTTGTGGCCAACGCCTTCGAACAGGTTTTGGAAGAACGCACTCCTCGGCTGCACCGCGCCATCCGCAAGCGTTACGATCGTGTCGGCGACTTCATCATCGGCAATGGCGGGATCTTCCGCCACAAGGCCGTGAGCAACATCACCTACGTGCTGATGAAGCCGCTGGAGTGGTGCTTCCTCCTTGTCCTCTATAGCGTGGACAAGCGCCCCGAAGACCGGATCGCGCTCCAGTACACATCACGCAAGTTCAAGGACGCAGTCACAGCACAGTGATCTCCGTCCTCCTGTTCTGGGCCCTACCCTGCTCGGTCGTATTGTCGGCCACTGGCTTCGTTTCGCCGTAGCCCTTGGCGGTAATGCGCGCCGCCTCGATGCCCGCTGCGATGAGGTGGTCGCGCACGGCGTTCGCACGCGCATCGCTGAGTTTCTGGTTGCTGGCGTCGTCGCCGGCGTTGTCGGTGTGGCCGCCTACTTCAACCTTCAATGTCAGGTTGGTTTCGAGCAGGCGTTGGAGCTTCAGCAGTTCGGCGTTGCTGGCGGGCAACAATGCTGCGCTGGCGGTGTTGAAGAAGATGTTGCGCAACGCAATGGTCTGCCCGGTCCCAAGCGGGCTCAGCGGCACCGGCAGTTCGATGGGCTTGGTGGCGGATCCTTCCTTGGCGATAGAGTAGTTCTCCGAGAAGAAGAGGTAACCCTCGGCGCTCGCGTTCAACGCATAGTCCTTGCCCGCTGGTAGGCATACGAGGAATTCGCCTGTCTTGGGATCGCTGTATGCACCGGTCACCAGTTTGCCGGTGGCTAGATCATAGAGTTCAACATCGGCCTCCACCGGTGCGCTGCTGGTCTTGTCCGTGACTTTCCCACGGATGTAGCTCACCGCATTGGGGCGAAGCGGGCCCGGCAACGTGAAGCTGTACAGGTCCAAGTCCCCGTGCCCTCCCTTACGGTCGCTGCCGAAGTATGCGATGTCACCCACAGCGTTCACCAGCAGGCTGTTCTCATCGCCGCTGGTGTTGATGGGATACCCGAGGTTGGCGGCCTTGGTCCACGAACCATCGGGCTGCTTGCGGCTCACGAAGATGTCCAGACCGCCCATGCCGGGGTGGCCATTGCTGCTGAAGTACAAGGTGCTCCCGTCCGGGTGGATCTGCACGCTCTCTTCCACGGAAGTGGAGTTCACGGCGTCCGGCAGACGCTCGGGTTTGCTCCAAGAGCCATCGTCCTGCAGGGTGCTCGTGTAGATGTCCTGCACGCGTGTGCCTTCGGCGGTGTTCAACCCGCGGATGAAGTACAGGGTGCGCCCATCGCTGCCCAGGCTCGGCTGGCTCTCCCAATTGCGGCTGTTCACCGGAGCGCCGAGGTTCTGCGGCGCCGTCCACTTCTCACCGATGCGCCGGCTGATGAACAGGTCGCAGCTGCCCATGCCTTTGCGGCCTGGACCGTAGTCGCCCATGTACTCGCATGCGGTGAAGATCAGGAACCGGCCATCCGGGCTCAGTGTACCGGCGCCCTCGTTCAGCGGTGTGTTGATGATGGGCACGCGTGTGGCATTGCCCCATGCCCCGTCAGCGCCGCGGCGGCTCACATAGAAGTCTTCCTGCGGCCCGTTCTCGGCTTGTATCACCCGGGTGAACATGATCGTCTGGTCATCGGCTGTGATGCACGGATAGTACTCCGGACCGCTTCCATTCACGCCTGTGCCCAAGTTCTTCGGGTCGAAGGGCCAAGGGCTGGCCGTGGCCTGGCGCGCGAAGGCACAGCTCTCCAACCCCAACTGCGCGCGGCCCTGCAACGTGGGCGCCGCTTCGCGCAGGTCGAGGAACGCGCGGTAGTTGCTTTCGGCAGCGTCGTACTTGCCCTGCGCGAACTGCACTTCCGCCAAGTGGAAGCGCGCGTTCGGGAAGAACATCGGGTTCTTGTCCATGGCCCATTGGTACTCCTTCTCCGCCTCGGGCAATCGTTGTTCGCTCTCGAAGAACTCGCCCAAAAGCAGCCGTGCCTCCATGAAATCCGGGTCGGCCTCGGCGCTCTTCTTCAGCTTCTCTTCAATGCACGCCTTGTCGCGCATGGGCATGCACGCGCGCGCCTCCTCGTACAGCTTGATGGCCTTCTTGTTCTCCGTGCTGTAGCGCCCGGGCTGGGCGTGTGCCGATGCGGAGACCAGTGCGATGGTCATCAGGACCAGCAATATCGTGCCCGATCGTTTTCCACCTTCTTTGATCCTTGACACTTGCCACTTGGACTTTGACACTTGCACATTCGTCGTTCTCCTCATGGTATGTTCAAGTACTTGTGTGTTTGCAGGGAGATGCTCCACCGGGGATGCCGTTTTACATGCTCCACGATCAGCGGCATCATCGCTTCGCGTTTGTCCCATTCGGGCTGGAGCGACAGTTTACAAGTTGGGGTCACGTTCGCGGCTTGCTCCTCCGCCCACGACAGGTCGTGCTTGTTGAAGACGATCACCTTCAGTTCATGGGCAGCTGCAAAGACGTCCGGCAAGGCAGGCTTGAATTTCTTCGGGCTTAGGCAGATATGGTGCCATGCGCCGCTGAGCGGATGCGCCCCACTCGTCTCGATGTGCGTACGGAAACCAGCAGTCCGCAGGGCGTTGGTGAGTTCATCGAGGTTGTGCATCAACGGTTCGCCACCGGTCACCACGGTGATACGCGCGGGGAACGCCGAGGCTTCCACCACCAATTCCTCCACGCTGCGCAACGGATGCTTGCTGGCATCCCAGCTATCCTTCACATCGCACCAGATGCAGCCCACGTCGCAACCGGCCAATCGGATGAAGTGCGCGGCATGCCCGGCGAAGGTCCCTTCGCCCTGCACGGTACTGAAGGACTCCATCACGGGCAATCGCTCGGCCATCGACAGCAAATGAACGGGCTACTTCGGAATCCGCTCACCTGAGCACGGCAACTCTTCCAACTATCGTCACGGTACTTCCGAAGTTCGATGGCGCACATGCAAGTGGGGCCTCGCACAGAGGCACAGAGCCACGGAGAAAAGCCGACCTGGTCAGCGTTGCTCCACTCCGTGCCTCTGTGGCTCCGTGTGAGATCCTATCTCATCACTGGACCGACGATCCCTACCGCTCGCCATTGCCTCTTCCCCTCCTTTGCGCCCTTTGCGTCTTTGCGGTAAAAATCCCTAGCGTTCCTCCCCTCCAGAACACAAAAAGCCCACGAGGCCACGTTCATAGAACCCATGAGGATCACATGGGCGGGACCGCGATGATGGCTTCCGTAATCCTCGCTGTCCTTCCGAAGAAGGAACCCCTGCCGAAGCCGGGGCCGAGGCCCGCCGTACACCACCGAGGATGCAGTCCCTGATGGATATTGTTGGTTCCGATGAACTGTTGGCCCACGTGGGCTTGCTGTTGTTCCCGAACGGGTCGGGATGAAGCATCAAAGAACGAAGGCGAGGGCTAAACTAGATCACGTGCAAGGGATCGGTGCTGGCGGTTGAAAACTCATGGCCCGCTGAGCTTGTGACCTTTCGGCCAATAGCCCCCTCACCCCTCCCCCTTCTGCCCCACGAACTCATCGTCCTTGTCATCGAACAGGACGTTGAAGCTGGTGAAGCTGCCATAGCAGCGGGTGATGTACTGCTGCAGTTCCACCTTGTCGGTCTCGCTCAGCACGGTGTGCGCATTGATCTTCTGTTCCATCACGCGCAAGCGATCGCGCACCATGGTGATCTTGTGGAAGAAGGTCTCAATGGGCACCTCCTTCGTCTGCAACCCGGCCGTGCCCGGCTTCATCACAAGTGTTCCTTTCTCCCACTTGCGCGCCAGAGGGATGGGACGCTGCGGGCCCATCATGTCCGTGAGCACCTCCTCCAAACCTTGGCGCACGGCGTCCATGTCCAGGCGCGCTTCGGGAACCTGGATCTCCGGGCCTTGCGCGATCAGGTGCAGGCCTTCGAACGAGCGGGCGATGGTTTGCTCGCCGTGGTCCTTGAAGAAGATGTGCAGCGTGCGGGCGTCCTCCGCGAAAACAACGCCCACGCCGAAGGTGGGGTGGTTTACACGGGCGCCGAGCGAAATGTGTTCGATCTCCATGTGATGGGTCAGTCTTGAGGTAATCGTTCCGGGGCTTCCACTGCGGTGTGGTCGCTCAGTTTATCGATGTCGAGGTGCATGATGCCGTTGCGTGCGCTGAACGGACGGGTGAAGCGGCCGCCCCACACGATCTCATCGAAGCGGAAGGAACGGCGGGTGTACACCTGCTGCATGTAGCCTTCGTCCACGCCTTTCAGGATCAGCAGCGCTTCGGCTTTGCGCTTCACCAAGTCATCATAGCTCAGCCCGGCCAGCGGGCTATCCCCGTTCACCGGATGAACGATGGTCCAGCTGAGCGGCATGAAGTTCACGCGCTCCAGTTGCAATTTCAGGTTGTAGTAGTTGAGCCGCTCGCCCTGGTCATCCACATCGGCCATCACCAGGATCATGCGCGCTTCAAGGTCCATGAGGAGCGTGCTGCGCCGGTTGGCCACACGCACCTGCAGGCTCCAACCATCGCGGAAGGGCGCAACGAGCGCTTGCTCGCCATAGGCCAATTGGGTGGTGGGCCTTGCGAACCGCGCATAGATGACGGCACTTATGAGCGAGAACCCCAAGATGCCGAAGACGCCCTCCACGGCCGCTACCAACCATGTTGCCGCGCTGGCCGGGTACAACGAACCGTAACCCACGGTGGTGAGCGTTTGTACGCTCATACCAATGGCGCTCAACCAGCGCGTGCCCATGTCGGTGAGATCGGCGTTGCCGAGTTGCTCCACACCGATGGTCATGTAGATCGAACCGAAAAAGAGGTTCATCATCAGGTAGGCGATAACGAACGTGATCACCAAGCGCCACAGCGGCATGGTGGCCAGCGCTATGAAGCCCTCGCGCAAGCCGGAGATGCCACCGATACGATAGACCCTGAAGCTGCCGTCCTTCGCCATCAGCCGGTCCAGCGGCCGCTCGAACGAACTACCGATACCGGGATCCTCGGCTTTGATCGCCTTGCTGCGGAACACCATGGGGCGAAGGTCGCACGCGATCCTTCAATGTTCAATGCGAAGGATCGGATGGCGCGGGAACCAGCCCTCGGCGTAGGGCGAGTGCTGCAGGATGAAATTGTACTGCCGCCAGGGATCACTGGCGAACTCCGGCGATCTCCGTTCCTCGTTGAAGCGCGCGCGGAGCCCAGGATCGCGCTCCAGGATGCCTTGGGCAATGGTATCAAAGGCGTACGGCGTGAACCATTCCTTCTGGGAGACCACGGCGTCGAAGAAGTTCCAGGTGAGGTAGCTGTCGTTCGGCTCCGGCTCCAATACGCTCATCACGAACCGGTCGGTGGTGCGGCCCATGGGAACGAGCACATCGCCCCGTCGGGCCACGACGTCATTGAACACCGGTTCCACGGAAGCGCTCTTCCACAGGAAGTGGCTTTCGTAAGGTGCCTTCGAGACATCGTGATGGACCACGTCGTAACGCACGCAACGAAAGGTCATGGTGGTGTCGAGCACATCCACCGCCACACCGTTCGCTTTCAAGCAGGCGATCACCTCGTGCCATTGCTGCGGCACCAGGTAGGCCTTTGGTTTGTTGATGAACACACTGCTTTTGTAGGAGCCGTACCAAGGAACGCTGTCGTTCGTGGGTTGGTGGTGATCGTAGTACAGCACTTCCAGGCCGGTTACCGGGCTGATCCGGTTGGTGGCTTTGTATCCGCGCCACGGGGTCATTTCCGATGTGCTGTCCAGCACCCAATTGAAGGCCGCACCGGTGGATGTGCGCGTTGCTTCCTTGGCCTTTTCCCGGGCGGTCTTCAGTTCGTCGCCGTGTTCGTTCATGCTCGCGAGCGTGGCGAACATCAATTGCAGGGTGGCGTTCACTCGATCGGCATACGGTTTCAGCATGTGGCTCTCGGCCAATATCCCTATGCGGTCGAACAAGGCGTTGTACCCAGTGCTGTAGCGCGGCCCGTCGTTGAAGGCCATCAGCCCCTCCTCCGGAGTGTCCTTCACTGTTTCGAAGTACGGGCACATGGGGATCGTCCTGCGGTCCATCCAAGCGTAGAGGTCGGGCACCATGGTCCCGAGCATGAACGCCGAGAGCGTGGGGTCCAGCTTGTCCTTCTGCGTGGTCAATAGTTCCATCACGTACTGATGGTCGGCGCCATCGCTTACGTGGGTTTCCAGATACACATCGGGGTCCCATCGCGTGAGCGCCTCCACCATGGCCCACGTGTTCCGCGCGTCCATTTTGATGAAGTCGCGATTGAGATCGAGGTTGCGCGCATTGGCCCTGATGCCGTGCACCTTGGGGCCGTTCTGGTCGGGCCGGGAAGAACGTTGACGTTGCTTCGCACCCCAAACATTGTACACGGGCACAATACAAACCGCCGTATTGGCCAGGAGGCCCATGTATTGATCTCCCTCCAATAGTGCCTGCGCAAGGAGAAGGCTCGCATCGATGCCGTCCGGCTCGCCGGGGTGGATCCCATTGGTGATCCACAGGATGTTCTTACCCGCTGCCCGGACACTGTCCTGGGTGAAGCCACTGCCGTCACTCACAACGAACAGGTGGATGGGTGAGCCATCGTCGTCCTCGCCAATGGTCAGGAGGCGCGCGCCAACGTGCGAACGGTCAAGTTCCTCGTACCGGGCAATGGCCTGCTCCCATGTCAGCGTGGTGTTGCCAGTGAACGTCCAGGCCGATTGACCTGGGCATGGGCCGGCAACCATGACCAAGCACAGGGTGAAGAAGCAGTAGATGGCCTTCAGCATCGGGGCAAAATAACCCCATCAACAGCGACTGGTCGGGAACCCTTCCGATTCGATGACGGGGGTAAGCGTTTACGATTAGTTTCGCACGGTCCCCACAAGAAGGGACGCCCAAAACGATGAGAACCACTGTTCTGCTCTCAACCGCCATGGTGTTCCTTTGGAGCGGCTGCACCAAGCACGAATGCGATGGATCGAGCGCTGCTGTCGACCCAGCAGAAGGCTCGGCCAAGACCACCAGCCCATTCGTTTATGCGGTTGATGGTGGCCAACCGGTTACCGGCTACCAGTTCTCCATCCATTGCGGCCCGCTCGCCACCACGGATGGCAGCGGCAAACTGATGTTCGGCGGTTCTTGCACGAACACCAATCAGGTCGGTGCTGCGGGTTCTTGTTTCGAACGCAACCAGTATTACTGGCTCATTCCTCCCGGTACAAGCACCAGCCGTCAGTTCTTGCGCTTCAAGTTCCTGTCGGCGTTCGACCCGACCACTTTTACCACACCGCTTGTGCGGTACGAGCCCAGCACGTTCACTTGGTCCGTCCCCAATGGCGATCCCAATTTCGAATGGGCCATCTACGACACACGTAAGCGCTTGCCTGCATGCCAAGGCGCAGTGCGGCAGTAAGATCATCACACACCTTTCAAGAACCCCGGACCACCGGGGTTCTTTGTTTCTGGGCGGTCTTGTTCAACGTTGCGCCGCCCGCAGGGTGTTCAACAGCAAACTCGTAATGGTCATGGGCCCAACGCCGCCTGGCACCGGTGCGATCCATGAGCACTTGGGTGCCACATCATCGAACTTCACGTCGCCTACCAAGCGGAAGCCGCTCTTCTTCGAGGTATCGGCAATGCGGTGTATGCCGACATCGACGACCACCGCTCCCTCCTTCACCATATCCGCGGTGACGAATTCCGGCTTGCCCACGGCCGCCACAAGGATGTCTGCTTGGCGAGCAATGGCCGCAAGGTCCCTCGTGCGGCTGTGTGCCAGCGTAACGGTGCAGTTGCCTGGCTCAGTGTTCCGGCTGAGCAGGATGCTCATCGGTGTGCCCACGATGTGGCTGCGGCCGATAACTACCGCATGCTTGCCCGCAGTGGGCACCCCGTAATGCTTCAATAGCTCCATGATACCGGCCGGTGTGGCAGGCAGGTAGCACGGCAAGCCCAGCACCATCCGACCGAGGTTCTCAGGGTGAAAGCCGTCCACATCCTTGGTGGGCGATATGGCCAGTGTCACACGCTCCTCGTCAATGTGCCCAGGCAAAGGCAACTGCACGATGAACCCATCGAGGTCCTGCTGCATGTTCAGCTGCTCGATGAGCCCGAGGAGTTCTGCTTCAGTGGTGGACGCGGGCCGTTCGATCAGCGAACTGCGGAAGCCGACGCTCTCGCAGGCCTTCACTTTGCTTTCCACGTAGGTGCGGCTGGCGCCGTCGTTGCCCACTAGTACGGCTGCCAGGTGCGGTGCGCGGCCCCGTTTCGCTGTCACTTCCGCGGCGCCCTTGGCTATCTCGGCCCTCACCGCGTCACCACAGCGCTTTCCATCGAGCAGTTGATAGGTTGTCACTTCGGATGTCATGGCCGGTGAAGATACCGGAAGCGGCTACCGGTCGAAGCCCCGATCGCGCAAACCAGTGATGTGGGCCAAGTGATGCCCACTGTGCCACACGTAGAGTTCCAACGCCTCGGACAGTTGGATCTCGCGTTGTTGCTCGGGATGGACGAAGCACCGTGCCCACTGCGCATCGTCCATGGACCGCATAAGGTGCACCCACCTCGCGTGCGCACCTGCAACGATGCTGAACGAGGGCTCCAGTGGCATTGTACGGGCATCACTGTGCTCCGCCCACAGGGCTTCCTTGTAGGGTTTGATCACCGGCTTCTCCTCGGTCAGTGCCAGCTTGAAGCGATGCAAGGTTTGGCCATGGCTATCGGCCACGTGGTGCACCAGTTGGCGGACGGTCCACCCTCCGGGCCGGTAAGGCGTGTCGACATGCTCATTGGTCCAGCCCTCCAGGGCTTTGCGCAGCTGCTCTGGGAATGCCTCGACGACCACGATGCACGCCATACGCCGCTCGGTGCTGTCGGCCTTCGTTCCTCGAACGAACTTGCCCGTCGGGTACTTCAATTGTTCGAGCTGCTGCTCGGTGATCGTCTTTTGCATGCGTTGGTGGTGTGCATGCAAAGATGCCATCAACGCCTGGGCAGGAAGTTCTCGGCGATCATGCAACGCACGCTCCCACCGCCCACTTCTTCGATCGTTGGTATATCCACCGGCACCAATCGTCCTTGGCGCTCCAGCGCTTGGCGTTGCTCGGGCTTCAGCAGGTTGAAGGCCGTGCGCGAGAGGAAGATGAAGGCATCGCCCTTGGTGTTCTTCAGTTGCAGCAGGTTGGCCACGTAGCCCATCATCTGCTCGCGTGTTATGGCGATGATCTCCTTGCCACCACGTCCCAGTTCGTCGCGCACATCGTCGCGTTCCACCGGATAAGGGATCGCATCCAGGCACACCACGGCGAACTTCTCCCCGATGCTCATGAGCACGTTGGTGTGGTACACGGGCGTACCGGTGAGCGTTCCGTCCATGGTGGCCAGGAAGGGCACCGGACCGCAGCGCAGCGCACCGCACCAGAAGTTGATGGCGCGCTCAGTGGTCCGTGGACCCATGGCGGCATAGGCGACACCACGCATGCGGTCGATGACCAAACTGCCCGTGCCTTCCAGGAACCGGTCGTCCGCCTCCAATGTGGTGAGGTCGATCATGCGGCGCACACGGAAGCCGAGCGCCTCCAGCGATTCATCGAGCATGCGGTCGCGCTCGCGGCGGCGGCTCGGTGTGCACATGGGGTAGAGCACCACCGTGCCATCCTCATGGGTACTGAACCAGTTGTTCGGGAAAACCGCGTTCGGCGCTGTTGGGTCCACGGGGTCGAGCACCGTGATGCCGATGCCGGCATTGTCCAGCGCAGAAAGCAACCCATCGAACTCCCGCTCGGCAGCAGCGCGTACCTCGGGGTCGTTCCGCTGGCGCTGGAAGGGATTGGTGGCGGCGGTCTCAGGGTCGTAACCGAAACCCACCGGGCGGATGAGGATCACATCGCTCGCAAGCTGCTTGCTCATCGGTTGCGCAAGATGTGGTACAACGGCTCGAGGATACTGAGCGTGGCTTCAGCCATGGCGTTACCGGTATCCAGTGCCGGGTTGATCTCCACCACATCGAGGGTGGCTACCTTCGTATCGGCGCACAAACCGGCCAGTAGATCCTTGGCTTCCTGGAGGAAGAGGCCGTCCGGGACCGGCGTTCCCGTTCCGATGGAGATCGTGGGATCCAAGCTGTCCACATCGAAGCTCACATGGATGCGTTCGCAAGTGGTGAGGTGCGCCAGCGTCTCCTGCACAATGGCCATTGCGCCCTTCGCGCGTAGGTCGGCCACGGTGATCACCTTGATGCCGAACTCCTTGATGATGGCTTCCTCTTCCTTTTCGTAGTCGCGCAAAGCGATGAACACCAGGTCGCTCGGCACCAGCTTGGGTCCATTAACACCGATCTTCCGCAAGCGGTCCCACACATCGAGCGTGTACACCCTGGGCTTGTTCCGCCGCTGCTTCTTGTTCTCGATGTCCATGAGCAGGGCCAGGGGCATACCGTGCACGTTGCCGCTGGGTGTGGTGAAGGGACTGTGCAGGTCGGCGTGTGCGTCGACCCAGATAACCCCGAGACGCTCATTGGGGTAGGCCATCTTGGTGCCGCTCACAGAGCCGATAGCGATGGAATGGTCACCACCGACCACAATTGGAAATACATTGTTCCTAAGGTACTTGTACACCTCGAAAGCCAAGTCGCTTTCAAAGCGGATCAACCCATCGATGTGGTGGGCGTTGGGGCTGCGGTCGTCCTCGTAGAGCACGTCGTTCTCATCACGTAGAATGCTCTCCTCGGCGTGGCCGAAAAGTTCACTGCCGTTCTTCCATGCCGCCACCCGGAGGGCGCTCATGCCCATGCTGGCGCCTCGCTTGCCTGCCCCGATCTCGCTGGCCGCCTCTATCAATCGTAATTCCATAGGTCTTCCCAAAGGCCACCGGGCCCACTTGGGGTGACGAAGGTATCCGTGCCCTCTTGGACGGATCACCGGATCGGTGCGACCTGCCAAGGATCGACCGTGGATATCCGGTCCGTGGAACCTATCCAAGGGTTCGTCCGTTCAAAACAATGATCCATCGCCCCATTCCCATGCGCAGAATCGTCCTTCGACACGGTACCCTGGTCTTCGGCGCAGCGGCCGTACTCCTGCTCACCAACGGTTGTGGCACCGGGCTGCTACAGCAGAAGATCACTGAAGGCGTCATCGAGTACGCCCTCTCCTTCCCGGATTACGACCCTGATGGACTGATGGCCGGCATGCTGCCCGACAAGACGACGCTCAGCTTCACTGAAACGCAGCAGACAGCGGAACTTTCCGCAGGTATGGGCGTGTTCCGTACCAGCATGATGGTGAACAACGAGAAGAAGAACATGGACTATCACCTGAGCGTGATGAGCAAGAAGCTCGTGAGCCACCTGCAGGAAAAGGACATGGCCATGTTCAACAAGGATGAGCGCGCCATGACGTTCATCTGGACCGATGAAACGGACACCATTGCGGGCTATCCCTGCAAAAAGGCCATCGCCATCTACGGAGGGGTGGACAAGCCCGAAGCCGAGCTCTGGTACACGGACCGTATCCAAGTGAAGGACCCCAACTGGTTCGGCCCTTACAGCCAGATCCCCGGCGTGCTGCTGCGATACAGCATCGAACAGTACGGCATGCGCATGCACCTCGACGCTGTACAGGTGATCCCCGGCAAGGTGGACGCCAGCAAATTCCAGGTCCGCCAAGACCACGATGCCGTGCCGCCCGCCGTGCTGCACCACGAGCTGAACGAGGTGCTGAGCACCTTCAGCATCTGAGCTGGAAACAGGTCCACGGATCAATGCGGATGGGGAGGATGACCACCCATCCGTTCAGGCAGTATGCTTTCCAACATCCTCCTCATCCGCAATTATCCGTGGATGAACCTACCTGCCCTCCACGATCCCCTGTTCATGATCGGCCAGCGCCGATGAGGAAGCCGCCACGGCCCTCCTGCACTTTTGAACGGTTCCGCGCATGCACGCACGCGCGGCTTTGCCGTTCACTATACAGACCCCGCACCCGTGGCCACCAAGAATTCCCTCCGCGATACCGTAGCTGACGAAACCGAGGACACCCCGGCACCCGCACCAAAGCGTGCGCGCAACACCAAGAAGACCGCCCCGGCCGGTGAAAGCAAGTTCGCCCGCTTCAAGGCCTTCCTGGCCGACGAGCGCACCCACAAGGCGTTCGGGCTCTTCCTCATCGTCACTTCGTGCTTGTTGCTAACGGCCTTCACCAGCTATCTCTTCACGTGGAAGACCGACCAAGACCTGATGGCACGTCCGTGGAGCGAGTTCTTCAGCAAGGACGTGCAGGTGGACAACTGGCTGGGCAAGCTCGGTGCACTGCTCGCGCACAAGTTCATGCACGGTTGGTTCGGCATCGCCGCGTTCACGTTCGTGCTGTGGAGCTTCCTCGGCGGCGTGCGCATCCTGTTGGGCACCTGGCTGCTGCCCAAGGGCAAGACCCTGCGCTATTCGCTCATGGCATTGCTGTGGCTGCCCGCCCTGCTGGGCTTCGCTTTCCGTGGTGAACTCGGCTTCATGGGCGGTGGCATCGGGGCCACCATCAACGCGCACATGCAAAGCATGCTGGGCCAGGTGGGCGCCGGCGCGGTGCTGCTGCTGGCGGCCGGTGCCTTCAGCATGTACATGTTCAACCCATCGTTCGGCTGGGTGATGCGGTTGTTCGAAAAGAAAGCTGTTGCTGTGGGTGAAGAAGTTGAGGTGGAAGCAGCTCCTGTTGTTGAGGAACCGATACTGGCCGCTACCGGCAAGAACTCCTTGAAGATGGAAGTGGTGGATAACGAGGAGCCGGTGGTTGCTGCGAACCCTGCGGTGGTGGAACCCGTCGCTGCTGAAGAAGCGATCGAACTGGACGTGGAGACCGCCAAGGAGGAAGCGGAAGAAGAGGATGAAGCTTTGGAACTGGAATTGGAAACCACCGAAGCAGAAGACCTTGCCATCGACCCGATCATCCCCGCAGTGCCCATTGTAGTGGATGGCATGGCAGTAGTGGCCAACGCCGAGGAGAAGACCCTCAGCGATGAAGAGATCGAGAACAAACTGCAGGAGTTCGGCGAGTACGACCCGACGCTGGACCTGAGCGACTACGAACTGCCGCCGTTGGACCTTCTCGTGGACCATGGCAGCGGCGAGCTCACTGTGAGCAAGGAGGAACTGGAGGCGAACAAGGACCGCATCGTTGAGACCCTCTCCCACTACAACATCGCCATCGCCAAGATCAAAGCGACCATCGGACCAACGGTGACGCTGTACGAGATCGTGCCGGAAGCGGGCGTGCGCATCAGCAAGATCAAGAACCTGGAAGACGACATCGCCCTGAGCCTCGCCGCACTGGGCATCCGCATCATAGCGCCGATCCCCGGCAAGGGCACCATTGGTATTGAAGTGCCCAACAGCAAGCCGCAGGTGGTGGGCATGCGCGCCGTGGTGGCCAGCGAGAAGTTCCAGAACAGCAGTGCCGACCTGCCTATCGTACTGGGCAAGACCATCAGCAACGAGACGTTCGTCACCGACCTCACCAAGATGCCGCACTTGCTCATGGCCGGTGCGACCGGTCAGGGCAAGTCAGTAGGCTTGAACGCGATCCTCGTGAGCCTGCTCTACAAAAAGCATCCGAGCCAGATCAAGTTCGTGCTGGTGGATCCGAAGAAGGTGGAACTGACCCTCTTCAACAAGATCGAGCGCCACTTCCTGGCCAAGCTGCCGGGCGACAGCGACGCCATCATCACCGACACCAAGAAGGTAGTGGCCACGCTTAACAGCCTTTGTATCGAAATGGACGAGCGTTACGAGTTGCTGAAGAACGCGCAGGTCCGCAACATCAAGGAGTACAACGCCAAGTTCGTGAGCCGCCGGTTGAACCCGGAGAACGGCCACCGCTTCCTCCCCTACATCGTTCTGGTGGTGGACGAGTTCGCCGATCTGATCATGACGGCCGGCCGCGAGGTGGAAACGCCCATCGCCCGCCTGGCCCAGTTGGCGCGCGCCATCGGCATCCACCTGATCATCGCCACGCAGCGCCCGAGCGTCAACATCATCACCGGTACCATCAAGGCCAACTTCCCGGCGCGCATCGCCTTCCGCGTGACGAGCAAGGTGGACAGCCGCACCATCCTGGACAGCGGCGGCGCCGAGCAGCTCATCGGTCGTGGCGACATGCTGCTGAGCACCGGCAACGACCTGATCCGTATCCAGTGCGCCTTTGTGGATACGCCCGAGGTGGAGAGCATTACCGAGTTCATCGGTGCGCAACGCGGCTACCCCGAGGCGCTGCAACTGCCCGAGGTGCCCACCGAGGAGGGCGAGGGCGGTGGCGACATCGACGAGGGCGATCGCGACAGCATGTTCGAGGAGGCCGCGCGACTGGTGGTGCAGACGCAGCAGGGCAGCACCTCGCTCATCCAGCGCAAACTGAAGCTCGGTTACAACCGCGCTGGCCGCATTGTGGACCAATTGGAGAGCGCTGGAATCTTGGGGCCCTTCGAGGGCAGTAAGGCCCGCCGGGTGATGATCCCGAACGAGGCCGCATTGCATGCGCACCTGAATGCTGGGATGACGGAGAGCGCTGGACCGGGGATGGGGGGGTATTAAGATCGGCCGTTGGGTCGATGACCTACATTTGAACAACGCACTTGTCCAATGGACTACTTGAAGATCATTACGGTGGACCCCGCTATCCGCAGTGGGAAACCATGCATCAGGGGCATGCGCATCACGGTGGGCGATGTCTTGGAGTACCTCGGCGGGGGCATGACCACCCAAGAGATCCTTAACGATTTCCCTTACCTCACCGAAGAGGATATTCGCGCGTGCCTAGCCTACGCCGGTGACCGCGAACGCCGTTTGCACACCATTCCGCCTGCGGCGTGAAGTTCCTGATCGATCACAACCTCTCTCCTATTCTGGTCCATCACCTGAAGGACCATTATCCTGGCTCAGTTCATACCTCAACACTTGGCTTTGATCGTACGCCTGACCATGACCTGTGGCGGTACGCAAAGGATAACGGCTTCAGCATTCTTACCAAAGACACCGACTTCGAGCAGCTCAGTTTGTTGCACGGGGCACCCCCGAAGGTGATCTGGTTGCGCATCGGTAATGCACCGACCAAAGTGGTCCGCGAGCTGATCGATGCACATCGTGATGACATACAAGCCTTTCTGCAAGATGAGGAGCGCTCGTTCATGGCTCTCGGGCCTGGTTGATCCCGAACGAGGCCGCGCTGCATGCGCACCTGAACACGGGTATGACGGAGAGCGCTGGACCGGGGATGGGGGGGTATTAACGACAACAACAACGGAGCGCAATGCAATACAGAATCAACCGTCTCCAACTTGTCGTCGTCTTCCTTACGGTCGTCTTGCTTGTGGCAGCCTTGGCTTATCCACCTTGGGTCGGCGCTTCGATCGAGATGACAACAATCGGGGATACGGCCGTTTACTCACCTGTGAGGGAGAGTTTCGCAGGCTGGGCGTCTTACGCTGAACGGATAGATAAGTATGGTCGTGTGGAGCTTGGCCTCCTCCTCTTTGAGTGGGCTGCGATAGTGGCAATCGGGCTCGTCAGCTTTTTGTCCGTGCGAAGCAAGACGCTGGAGACTAGAGGATAGTCGCGGGCGTCTGATAATGCAGAGCCTCAGCAGCGCGCACCAATTGCATTGCGTCCCTCTTCGTTTTTGCCAAGACACGAAACAGGAAGGAGTCCGAGGGCAATCGCGTGTGTTCAACTTGTCCGACAAGAACCGGAGCCATGAATGGGATATCCCCATCGCGATCAATCGTCCCCTCTTCGACGTTGATACGCTTGATGCCTGACCATACTACCAACCCGGAGATGACGGTCGATGCTAGAAGGTCCAGAATTCCGTCGCACGAACCCGAGGCTTCCTCATAGTAATTCACAAACGGCCGGTATGCCGTATCTCTAGTTCTAAGGGAGTGGAAGACCCTAGTCAACTGCCTTGACTCGTGACAACGGAGGAAGTAGTAGTTCGGGCTTTCTTCAAAACCGACGGCTGGCAGGCCCTCGACGTGCAGTTCACGGACATGCGCGCATCGGTCTAGGCCATAGAGGATCACGTACTTGTCCGCAAGCTCTGGCTGGGAGAAAAAGGGCACTCGGGAGCAAGCGCTGTCCCCCAAGTCCACTGCATACACTTTGTTCATTCGGCAAAGATAACACCCTGAACGACAGCGGAGTGATACGACCTAGACGCAGTCGCGAGTGGAACTTAACGGGGAGCGAGCTGTAGGCTTCGACTAGGTGGTGGCGTCGGTTGATGGCTTGCGGAAGCGGTCGGTGAGTTCGGTGGAAAGCATGAGGACGTCTTCTGGTGAAAGTCCACGGCAGAGGGCGCATGGCCGCACGGAAACCCCTGTTTGAAGCGTTACGTAAACACCCCGCCAACGCATGAAGCGCCATGATCCGCTCAGGAATGACACCCGTTCAGGTGGCTTCGGCCGCCCGGAAGGACGTTGGTCAGCTGAAGCAGCATGTGCTGGAGAAGCACGCTGACCTAGCGCTGGCCTCCGGGAAGGAGGAGACGGAGCGCGGTGGTGCCTTCCAATCGGACAAGGGCCTGCAATGGGTGTACGTGGTCACCGCGGCAAAAGGACGCGTTACGCTCTACCCGTTGCTGTGGTGGGCCACTACTGATGGGATCTGTGCCCTGCAGATCGACGCTGAGGGTCCGGCGCAGTACTTCCAGCCGCATGTGCTTGACCGCTACCTGAAGCGATACCTGCACCGGAAGGGCGGCCGCATCGGGGCGATCCGGCAGTTCCACAAGAACAACTACGACAAGGTGTTCCATCCGGACACCTACAAGAACGATCGGGACAGCTATGTGGCTGCGGTGGACAACGGCTACGTGGTGGGCGAGAACCTGAAGGCCCATGCCATCGTGTACTTCCGCACCTTCTACGATGCCGTGACCGGGCGACGGCGGTTCGGTCACCTGCGGGCTTCGCTGCGGTGGCGCTCGGCCATCAAGAACTTGACCTTCGAGCGCAAAGGGCGCTGCGATACGCCGCACACAGCCTGGGGCCTTGGCTACGACCTGCAATGGCCGACGTGGCGCGCTGCTGCGTGAGCGTGGCTTCTGGTCAGTTCACTCCTTCACCAGCCTTACCATGGTTCTCCGGTCAGCTTGCACCAGATCCAAGAAGTAAAGGCCCGGCGCCAAGGCTCGCAGATCCAGCTCATTCGTGATGGATCGGGAGAACAGAGACCTTCCAAGCGCGTCACACACCCGCACGGTGATGGGCAGCGGTAGTGGCGCCTGAACGGACACCATATCCTGCGCCGGGTTGGGATGAACAACGAACAAGCCTTGCTGACCAGGTCCGTCAATGAGCAGCGGTGAAGCACAATCAGCGGCGAGCGCGTCGTAGGCCAGCTGTTCATCGATGGAGAGACCACCGCTCAAGAGGTTGGTGCTTTCCCACGGATCGTTCAGCAGATCGAAGAAGAGCTGCGAGCCGTTGTCCTGGTCGATGAGCTTCCAGCGTTCATCGCGGACGGCATAACCGCTCACTGCACCCTGCGACACATCGGCGCGCAAGCAAGAGCGCACGGAAATACCTGATTGTGTGAACATCGGTAGAAGGCTTCGGCTGTCCTCGTAGACCGGTAACACGGCACCCGTCACTTCAACGATCGTTGCGAACAGATCGGTGCTGTTCACAAGGGCGCCTTCACGCTCAGCGGCTCGTGTGATCCCCGGCCCTGCCATGACCAACGGTGCCCGAACGCCCCCTTCGAACAACGTGCCTTTGGCGTGACCGGGCGTGTACGGTGATTGGATCACGTCCATATCGGTGCCGTTGTCGCCGATGAAGATGACCAGTGTGTTGGCGAGTTCTGCCGGGGTAAGCGATCCCAGGAGCCTCCCCAGCTCGTAGTCCACGCTTTCCACCATGGCCAGGTAGTACGGCAGGGGGTTCGCTGCGATGCTGTCCGGGTCGGTAGGCAGTGGCCCTTGTTCATGCATGAAGAGCGGTGGCCGGTGCAGCGGGGTGTGCGGTGCGGTGTAGGCCAGCCAGCACAACCAGGGGGTGGTTTGCTGATCGATCCAGTCAATGGCACGATCGGTGAGGGCTGTGGTGATATAGTCGGTGGAAGGGGTTGTGGTGCCATCGATGGTGAGCGGCCACATGTTGTAGTTGCTCACCGCCCCGGTGAGGACCCCGGCAAAGTGCGGGACGCCCATGGTGTTGGGATAAGTGGCATCGGGCTGAAGGCCGCCCAAATGCCATTTGCCGATGATGCACGAGGCATAACCGCTGCCGTTGTTGGTGAGGTACTGGTGGAGCGTGACTTCGTTCGATGGCAGCAGAGACAGATCGCCGGGATTGAGCACGCCCGTGCGGAACCCGTAGCGGCCCGTAAGGATCGTGCTGCGCGTGGGAGAGCACAAGGGGTTCACCCAAACGTTGTCGAACGTGAGCCCTTGGGCCATGAGGGCCCCCAGGTTGGGCATGGCGGCCTTAACCGGTCCGGCCATGTACCCCGGAACAGGATCAAGCCCAAGGTCATCGGCGATGATGAGCAGGACATTGGGTTGCTGCGCCGCTCCATGACGGGCGACCCAGAACGCGATCAAGAACAGGATGGACCTGGACATGTGGCAAGGACTTGTGATCCGCTTTCTGGTTTGATCAAGAGCATTTTTCCATGCACGCGCCCACAAGATCACGGACCATGGAGGACAAGACCAATATAGATCAACATAACACGCGGCTGGTGCCCGTCGTTTCCCGCTGTGAGGCGCGAGCAGGGCCGATCCCGTTGCTCAGGTACCCAACCAACCGTCCTTCGCGCACCTCTCCTAACGCAGGATCACCGCTTGCCCTTCGGGCCTTCGTCGAGCGTTGGTATCGGCTTGGTTCGCGCGACCTCCATCGGCACACCATGAAAGCCATCATTGCGCCCGGTTCGGCCCGCCGGAGAACCTGGAACTCCGGGATGTGCCCGTACCCAAGCCCAGCGGTCGCCATGTGCTGGTGCGTGTGCACGCCACCACGGTGAACGACTACGACTGGAGCATGGTACGCGGTCGGCCTTACATCTACCGGCTCTTCTTCGGGTTGTTCCGGCCGTGGCAGACCGTTCCGGGCATGGAACTGTCGGGCGTGGTGGCGGCCTTGGGGACCAAAGCCACCAAGTGGCGCGTTGGTGACCTGGTCTATGGGGATACCTCGAACGGAGGTTTGGGCACCTTCGCCGAACTGGTGGCCGTGCCTGAGGATGAATTGCGGCGCATACCTGCTGGACTTCCTTTCACAACGGCTGCGGCCATACCGCATGCGTTGGAATTGGCTTACCAGGCAATTGTGGGCGTCGGCCAGCTGACCAATGGAGAACGTGTCCTGGTCAATGGTGCCGGTGGCGGAGTAGGCACCTTCGCTTTGCAATTGGCCAAGCACAAGGGCTGCACGGTGTGGGGCGTGGACAAGGGTGAAAAACTGGAAGCGATGACCGCCCTCGGTTTCGATCACGTCATCGACTACAAGCAACAGGACTTCACGCGCCTCGGGGAACGCTTCGACCTGGTGGTGGACACGAAGACGAAACGTGGACCGCGCAGCATCGCACGCGCGCTTTCACCTCGAGGCCGCTACGTTACCGTAGGTGGAGATCCCGGCCGATTGATCGTGGTGTTGTTCGCACGGGTGCTCGGTCGGAAGAACTTCCACATCGTCGCGCTGAAGTCGAACAAGAACCTAGATGCCCTGGCACCGCTCCTGAGCAACGGCACATTGAAACCCGTGGTGGACGGCCCTTACCCGCTGAGCGAAGCCCCACGGCTGGTGCGCTACTTCGGCGAAGGGAAGCACACGGGCAAGGTGGTGATGACGGTGCAGTGAACACTTCACCTTTCAAATGATGTGTTAATCCCGTTGCGGTCCGGTCGGGGTGCGTTCTACGTTCGTCGCCGTTTTTCACCCGGTATGTTCCCCAAAGCCCAACGATTGCTCCGCACCGGCCTCTTGGCGTGCGTGATGCTGTTGGGCTTCCAGTTCCTGTTGCCGCATGCACTGCATGCCATGGGCCATGTGGCCATGCTTGAAGAGGGCGTGGTACCACCATTGGTCCAGGAAGAAGAAGGGGCCGGTGCCGGGATCGATGAAGACCACTTGACCTTGGCCTTTGGCCCGGAGCATCTGCGCATTGTGCAGTTGCGGCAAGCGTGGTCCATTGTGCATAGCGGTAACGCGCAGCGGCCCTTGGTCGCCTTCCTGCACGCCAGCGGGCTTCAGCCTTCGGCTCCCTGAGCAGTTGTTGATCCGGGCATGGTCGCGGTAGGTGTCGCTTTCCGGTGATCGCCGAACGCGCATCGCCACCGCCTCGCTCCTCCCCCCCCTGCACGTCGTTCCGTTGCACCGCGTCCGGTCCGGCCGAAGACATCGGAACTCCCGCAAGGCCTCGTTCCTCTTTCCGCTCAGCAGCACAGAACCGTATGATCTACCTCCGTTCAACCCCATTCCCCTATGCGTCGTTGCTCCTCTTGGCTGCCTTGGCCACCGGCTGCAGCGTGCACCACGACGAGGAGCACGAAAGCCACGAGCACGGCCGCTATCCCGCGACCAGTCCGCTTCTGGCCGACACCGTGGTGGCCCGTGACTACGTGTGCCAGATCCACTCCGTGCAACACATTGAACTGCGCGCCTTGGAGAAGGGCTACCTCCAGGACATGCTGGTGGACGAAGGCGAGGAGGTGAAGGAAGGTCAGCTCATGTTCCGCATCCGGCCTGTGCTCTACCAGGCCGAAGTACAGCGGGCTCAAGCCGAAGCCGAGTTCGCGGAGATCGAATACCGGAACACCAAGAGCCTCGCCGATAGCAATGTGGTTTCGCCCAATGAGCTGGCACTGGCCAAGGCGCGGTTGGACAAGGCCAAAGCCGAACTGAACATGGCCCAAGCCCATTTGGGTTTCACGGAGATCACTGCTCCGTTCGATGGCATCGTGGGCCGCTTCCATGTGCGGAAGGGAAGCTTGCTCGATGAGGGTGAACTGCTGACGGAACTGTCGGACAACAGTGCAATGTGGGTGTACTTCAACGTGCCCGAAGCCGAATACCTGGCCTACAAGAAGAATGCGCTGGCCGACAACGGCACCAAGGTGATGTTGATGATGGCCAATGGCGAGTTCTTCGATCAGCCCGGCGAGATCACCGCCATCGAGAGCGACTTCAACAACACCACCGGCAACATCGCCTTCCGCGCGACATTCCCCAATCCGAAGGGCCTCCTGCGCCACGGCGGAACGGGCAACATCCTCATGGATTCGCACCTGAAGGGCGTGCTGCTGGTCCCGCAGAAAGCCACCTTCGAGGTGCTCGACCACCGCTACGTGTTCGTGATCGACAAGGGGGGCGTGCTGCACACGGCACGCATCGAGGTAGGCCCCGAACTGCAGCACCTATTCGTGGTGAACGCGGGCCTGAAGAAGGAGGACCGCATCCTGCTGGAAGGCCTGCGCAAAGTGAAGGACGCCGACAAGGTCGACGTGGAGTTCATCGCGCCGGACTCCGTGGTGAAGCACTTGGACCTGTACGCTGAATGAACCCATTGAGTGCTTCACCACAGAAGCACGGAGCACACAGAGCAAGGCAGGCGTTTCACTCCCTCCGTGCCCTCTGTGCCTCTGTGGTGAACTGACCCCAACCTCTTCGATCCATGTTCAGGAATTTCATCCAGCGGCCGGTACTGGCCATCGTCATCTCCGTGCTGATCCTCTTCGTTGGGGGGTTGGCCATGAAGCAACTGCCCACGGCGCAGTTCCCGGAGATCGCGCCCACCACGGTGAACATCTTCATCGCGTACCCCGGCGCCAGCGCCGACGTGCTCACCAAGAGCACCATCATCCAGCTCGAAACGGCGATCAACGGCGTGCAGGACATGCGCTACATCGCCAGCGATGCTACCAGTGCGGGCGAGGGCACCATCCGCGTGATCTTCGAGCCAGGCACCGATCCCAACGAAGCCGTGGTGCGCGTGAAGACGCGCGTGGACCAGGTGATGCCCAACCTGCCGCTGCTCGTGCAGCGCGAGGGTGTGATCATCACGCCGGTGCAGCCCAGCATGCTCATGTACGTGAACCTATACGGCAACGGCGAGGACGCGGACGAGCTCTTCCTGTACAACTACGCCTTCACGCAATTGATCCCGGAGATCCAGCGGATCCCCGGCGTGGCGCAGGCGCAGATCCTTGGCAGCCGCAAGTACGCCATGCGCGTGTGGATGAAGCCGGACCGCATGCGCGCCTACAACATCTCCGCCGAGGAGGTGATGAAGGCCATGGAGGAACAGAGCCTCATCGCACGGCCGGGCCGCTTGGGCCAGAGTTCCGGCATCAATGCGCAAGCACTCGAGTACGTGCTCATCTACCAAGGCCAGTTCAACGAGCCCGAGCAATACAGGAACATCATCATCCGTGCGAACGAGGAGGGGGAGATGATCAAGTTGCGCGACATCGCCGACGTGGAACTGGGCAGCGAGTTCTTCGACATCTATTCCAACCTCGATGGCAAACCCTCGGCTTCCATCGTACTGAAACAAACCCTGGGCAGCAATGCCAGCGAGGTGATCGCCCAGGTGAAGGAGAAGCTGAAGGAGCAGGCCGCCTTCATGCCGCCGGGTATCGATTACAAGGTAAGCTACGATGTGAGCACCTTTCTTGATGCGTCCATCGAACAAGTGCTGCACACCCTGTTGGAGGCCTTCCTCCTGGTCGCCTTGGTGGTGTTCATCTTCCTCGGTGACTGGCGCTCCACGCTGATCCCGATCATCGCGGTTCCGGTGTCGTTGATCGGTGCCTTCTTCGTGATGCAGGTGTTCGACCTGTCGATCAACCTGATCACGCTGTTCGCCTTGGTGCTCGCCATCGGCATCGTGGTGGACAACGCGATCGTCGTGGTGGAGGCCGTGCACGCCAAGATGGAGGGCAACCACGCCCTCACGCCATACGCTGCGGTGAAGGAGGTGATGGGCGAGATCGGTGGTGCCATCATCGCCATCACGCTGGTAATGGTCTCCGTGTTCATCCCCGTCTCGTTCATGACCGGTCCGGTCGGTGTGTTCTACCGTCAGTTCTCCATCACGATGGCGGGCTCCATCATCATTTCGGGCCTGGTGGCGCTCACCCTTACGCCAGTGCTCTGTGCGATGCTCTTGAAGGCCCATGGGACGCGCAAGAGGACGTTTCTCGACAAGGGCATCGACGCCTTCAACCGCTGGTTCGAGGGCTTGACCGGTCGGTATGTGGCCGTGCTGAACAGGATCGTCGTTCTGCGCGTGCTCACGTTCGGTGCGCTCATCGGTTTCTGCTTCGCGATCTACCTCACCAACCAGGTGCTGCCGGCCGGCTTCATCCCCAGCGAGGACCAAGGCACCATCTACGCCATCGTGCAAACGCCGCCCGGTTCCACGCTGGAGACCACCAACGAGGTAGCGCGCGACCTGCAGAAGATCTGCGAGGAGATCCCCGAAGTGGAATCGGTGTCGTCGCTGGCGGGTTATGAGATCATGACCGAGGGCCGCGGCTCGAACGCCGGGACGTGTCTCATCGACCTGAAGCCCTGGGACGAACGCGACAAGAATGTGAACGAGGTGATGGAGGAGCTCGAGGAGAAGACGAAGGACCTCGGTGCGGTCATCGAGTTCTTCGAACCACCGGCCGTACCGGGCTTCGGTTCATCGGCCGGCTTCTCGCTGCGCATGCTGGACAAGACGAACGGCACGGACTACCACGAGTTCGAACGCATCAACAACGAGTTCATGGAAGCGCTGGCCAAGCGCAAGGAACTCACCGGCCTGTTCACCTTCTATGCGGCCAACTTCCCGCAGTACGAGATGATCATCGACAACGACCTGGCCATGCAGAAAGGCGTGAGCATCGGTAAGGCCGTCGAGAACCTGAACATCCTCATCGGCAGCACCTATGAGCAGGGCTTCATCCGCTTCGGCCGTTTCTTCAAGGTGTATGCGCAGGCCGCGCCGGAGTATCGCCGGTATCCGACCGATCTCACTGGCCTGTTCGTGAAGAACGAGGAAGGTGAGATGGTGCCCTACTCCTCCTTCATGCACTTCGAGAAGCGCTTGGGCCCGAACGAGATCACGCGCTACAACCTCTACAATTCCGCGACCATCCGAGGGCTTTCGGTAGAGGGCTACACCAGCGGCGATGCGATCAAGGCGATCCAGGAGGTGGCCAAGAAAACGCTGCCGCGCGGCTACGATATCGCGTGGGAAGGGCTCTCGTACGACGAAGCACGTCGCGGCAACGAAGCCATCTACATCTTCCTGGTCGTGCTCATTTTCGTGTACCTGGTACTCGCCGCCCAGTATGAGAGCTTCGTTCTACCGCTGGTGGTGATCCTCTCCCTTCCGGTCGGTGTGCTCGGCTCCTTGCTACTGCTCAAAGCGATGGGCCTGGCGAACGACGTGTACGCGCAGATCGGCATCATCATGCTCATCGGTCTGCTGGGCAAGAACGCGGTGCTGATAGTCGAGTTCGCCGTGCAGAAGCAGCGCGCGGGAGCCTCCGTGCTCGAAGCTACGATCGAGGGTTCGAAGGCACGGTTCCGCCCCATCCTCATGACTTCTTTCGCCTTCGTGGCAGGCCTGATCCCATTGGTCCTGGCTTCGGGTGCTGGTGCGATCGGCAATCGGACGATCGGTTCGTCATCCCTCGGCGGCATGCTCGTGGGCACGGTGCTCGGTGTGCTTGTGATCCCAGGCCTGTACTACGTCTTTGCCAACATGATCAAGGGGCGCAAGCTCATCAGCGACGAGCGCGATGAACCGGTCTCGGAGGAATTCGTGCGGCACGCCGAAGAGGACACTGCCTCCAAAGAGGTCATCCGGTCGCTCTCCGTGCGCTTGCGCGAGGCCTTGAAACGCAAGAAGGACTGAACCATGAGCCGAACGATCAATTTCCTCGGAACCGCCTGCGTGCTGGCCCTGCTCGGGCTCTCTTCCTGTGTTCCGGCACTGAAGGTGCGCGAAGTCCGGAAGGACACGCCCGCGTCCTACGCCAGCAATTCGGACACGACGAATGCCGCGAACACGCCATGGCGCGCATTCTTCATCGACCCCCACCTCCGCATGCTCATCGATAGCGCCCTGGCCAACAACCAGGAGCTTAACATCATGCTGCAGGAGATCGCCGTGGCGCAGAGCGAGGTGCGCGCACGCAAAGGAGAATACCTGCCCTTCGTGGAAGCGGGTGCCGCAGCGGAGGTTGACAAGGTGGGCGAATTCACGCGTAACGGGGCCGTGGAGCACAACCTTGACATCAAGGAGGAGACCAGGTTCCCTGAGCCGCTGCCGAACTATATCGTGGCCGCACGCGCATCGTGGGAGATCGACA
This sequence comes from Flavobacteriales bacterium, assembly GCA_016699575.1. Taxonomy (NCBI): domain Bacteria; kingdom Pseudomonadati; phylum Bacteroidota; class Flavobacteriia; order Flavobacteriales; species Flavobacteriales bacterium. The sequence continues at coordinate 4,316,517 of CP064979.1, forward strand.
TCTGGAAGAAGCTGCGAAACGCGAAGAAGGCGGCGATGATGCGCTACCTGGGCACCGTGGAGGGCCGGAACTTCATGATCACTCACCTGGTCGCGGAGATCGCCAACAGCTACTACGAGTTGATGGCGTTGGACAACCAGCTGGAGATCCTGCGCAACAACATCGCCATCCAGCAGGACGCGTTGGAGATCGTGAAGCTGGAAAAGCAGGCAGCGAAAGTCACGGAACTGGCCGTGCGGCGATTCGAGGCTGAAGTGCTCAAGAACTGCAGCAACCTGTTCGATATCCAGCAGCGCATCACGGAGACGGAGAACCGCATCAACTTCCTGGTGGGCCGCTACCCGCAGGCAGTGACGCGCGGTTCCGCATCGTTCGCCAGCCTCGTGCTGGACAGCATCTCCGCGGGCGTTCCATCACAGCTGCTCTCCTATCGCCCGGACATCCGCCAGGCGGAGCTCGAGCTCGCTGCTGCCAAGCTGGATGTGAAGGCCGCAAAGGCGAACTTCTATCCTTCCGTGCGGCTCACCGCGGGCATCGGCCTCAATGCGTTCGATGCTGCGTTGCTGACGGAAACGCCTGCATCGCTCATCTACAGCGTAGCTGGGGATCTGGTTGCACCGCTGGTGAACAGGAACGCGATCAAAGCAACCTACATCGGCGCCAATGCGCATCAAATGCAGGCGGTGTACCAGTACGAGCAGACCGTTCTCAACGCCTACGTGGAAGTGGTGAACCAGCTCTCGAACATCGAGAACCTGCGCAACAGCTACGACCTGCGGAAGCAACAAGTGGATGCGCTCTCCAGCTCCATCAACCTTTCCACCAACCTGTTCCGCTCCGCACGCGCCGATTACATGGAAGTGCTGCTCACCCAGCGCGATGCGCTCGAAAGCAAGTTCGAATTGGTGGAAACCCAGAAGCAGCGCATGACCGCCGTGGTTGGCATGTACCATGCGCTGGGCGGAGGCTGGAGGTGACCGGCAGCCCGTCGGGCTCAGTGTTGCACTACGAAGCGGAAGCTCCGTTGCCCGGTGCGCGCGGCGTAGAGGCCGTTGGGCAAATGCCGCACATCGAACCTGTTGCCGAATCGCGGCACGGCCACTGTCCTACCGTCCGCGTCCAAAACGGACACGATCGCGAGCGGGTCCAAACCTTCCACAACCACCTCTTGCTGTGCCGGGTTGGGGAACACGGATAAAACGGCCAGCGGCGCCATGGCTGAAGGAACAGCCGCTACCAGTGAACTGTCCATCAGCACATCCTCATCACCGGCCTGGTAGCTGGCCCAGATGAAATAGCACAGGAACATCTCATCCTCCGTGGTGCTTCCCAAGTACACGTTCTGCGGTGGGTTGTGCGGATTGTGCGGATTGCCGACCGTATTGTCGTACACGCCCTCGCTCTTGATCACCGCGCCGGCCGGGATGGGCTGCACGTACTGGAACGTGTAGTAGCGCTGCCAGTGGAAGTGCCACCAGGGGATATCGATGAGCGGGATGCTGTCGCCCTGGTGCTCATACCACACTTTGTAGCTCCGCCCCAATTGGTGCATGTGTGGGCAGATGGAGATGAACGAGCGGCTGTTCGGCACGTTGTACTCTTGGTGGAACGTACTGATCGTGTTCGCAGGTAGCACGAAAGGACCATCCACAAGACCTGGCGGGTTCTGGGACAACAACCAACCCACCCGCACAGGGCGCACGTCGCTGGCGTTCGTCACGAATTGCAGGTTCAGCACGGTGCTGTCCACCTGGCCTTGGTGGTAGGGTCCGTAATGGATCTCCAGCACGAAGTCAGCACCGGGCGGCACCGCAATGCCCCAATCCTGCGGATAGCGCACGATGTCACCCCCAGGTTGCCAAGCGTTCATGTAGAACGTGTAGGTGGGTTGGCCGGTTGATCCGTTGAACCCGGGCAGTGGGTCCTGCATGTCGTTCGCCATCGTGTTGCCCGTCATGTCGAACGAGATGTCAACGTGGTGCACTACATCGTCAATACCGGGCAGCACCTCTATCGCGTTCACGTACACGGTGTCGGGGAAGTTTGTCGGTATGGCGAACCAGCGGTACTCGTCGAGGTCGCTCTGCAACGTGTACGGCGGAATGGCCACCACATGATCGACGGTAGTGAGCATGGAGCCTCCGCTGGGGAACGTAGGGGGATCGGGCTCCAGCAAGGGGTCGCCGAAGGGCGTGCCTTGCAGCACCCAATTCGCAACGGCATCGATCTCGCCTTGCGTGAGGATGTTCTCATTGGCGAAATGCCTGTAGTCCGGATCAGCAGGCCAAGGTGGCATGTGCCCGAGCACAACGGCCTCGCTGATGGCGATACTGTTGGTGACCGCATCCTGATAACCCATCAGGTCGAAGGGCGCCGCTGTGCCGGGGTGATGGCAGCCGGTGCAATGCGTGTAGACGATGTTCGCCACATCGGGGCTCCACACCGGGTTCTGCGCAGTGCATAGCGCACTCAGCAGTATGGATGCCATCCAAACATGACGAACACGGCTTTGCATGCAACCAAGGTAGCCGCGCGGCCCACAGACGAGCGCAACGCCCCGTGACCAGTCGAGGCCGGGCACCTACCGTATCCTTCCCCCGGCCAACTTCTTCGGCACCAGTGGCGGCCGTTCAGCCCGTAGGAACACCCATTCGTCCTCGGTGCTTTCATCGGGCGCGAAGCGGTAGCCGTCACCGTCGTACGCCTTCACACGCTCGTGACCCATGATGCGGTGCTGGATGATATAGCGCGCCATGGCCCCGCGCTGCTGCTTGGCGAAGACCATCACCACTTTGTAACCGCTCGGCGTCTTGTCCTTGAACACCGGTGTGATGATGCGTGCGTTCAGTTGCTCGGTGTCCACCACGCTTGCGTATTCGCTGGACGCACAGTTGAGGACCACCGTGCTCTTGGTCGCCTTCAGGTCCGCGTTCAGCGCGTCGGTAACAAGCACGCCCCAATAGGCATAAAGATCCTTGGCCTTGCCCACACCGAAGGGTGTGCCCATCATCAAGCGGTAGTCCTGCATAAGGTCCAACGGACGCAGCACGCCGTACAGCCCGCTGAGGATGCGCAGGTGGTGCTGTGCGAAGTCCAGGTCGGCGGAAGTCAGGGAACGGGCATCGAGGCCACGGTACACTTCACCGTTGAAGGTGAACGCAGCCGGGCGCGCGTTCTTCAGCGTGAAGGGCGGCTTCCAGTCGGCGTAGCGTTGGCGGTTGAGTTCGCCCAGCTTCGCGCTGAGGTCCATAAGGCCCGAGAGCTTCTTAGCGCTGAGGGTCTTCAGTTTCTCCACCAATGGCACGGCATGCTTGAGCAGCACCGGCTGCGTTGCGCTAGCGAGAACAGGCGTTTCTTGGGCGAGGTCCTTTGCAGGAGAGAGCAGTACTATCATGCGTCATCGTCCCGCTGTGCCGGGGGCCGAAAAGTAGTCCTGCCCGATCGCACCTTTGGCCCGTGCTCCGCTCCCGTCCGTTCAACCGTGTTGTGCTGGCCGCCGGCTTGGGCTTCTTCGTTGACGCCTTCGACATCTTCCTCTTCAACATCTACCGCATCCCTAGTCTGAAGGAACTTGGCCTCACGGGCGACGAGCTCAGCAACGCCGGGGAGTGGCTGCTGTGGATGCAGATGGCAGGCATGATGCTCGGCGGCATCCTCACCGGGATCCTCGGGGACAAGCGCGGCCGCGTGAGCGTGCTCTTCGGCAGTATTGTTCTGTATTCGTTGGCCAACATCGCCAACGCGTTCGTTGACAGCGTAGCGGCCTACGCCGTGATCCGCTTCCTCGCGGGCCTTGGCTTGGCCGGTGAGCTGGGCGCGGGTATCACACTGGTGGGCGAAAGCATGACGAAGGAACGCCGGGGCTACGGCACCATCCTCGTGGCCACGCTCGGTGCCTTCGGGGCCGTATGCGCGGGCCTCGCTGGCGATGTGCTGCACTGGCGAACGGCCTTCGCACTGGCCGGAGGAGCAGGCCTGCTCCTGCTTTTCTTCCGCGTACGGAGCATGGAGAGCGGCATGTTCAAGCGTGCGCGGCAAGCCAGCACGCGGCACGGTTCATTCAGCCACCTCTTCAGCAATGGCGCTCGCGCTTGGCGTTACCTCGCTTGCATCGCCATGGGGGTTCCCATCTGGTACAGCGTGGGGCTGCTTATTACGCTCTCCCCTGAGCTGGCGGCTTCGTTCGGCGTGGACGTTTGGTCGTTGCCGAGAGCCTTCACGCTCTTCCAGGTGGGCATCTGCGTTGGTGACCTGGGCACGGGATTGCTGAGCCAGTGGTTGCGCACACGGCGTCGGGTCATGCTGGGTGGTATGCTGCTCGCCATCGCAGCCACGGCGCTCTACTTCGGTGCGTTCTCCTTGGGGGCAGGTAGCTATGCCGCGTGCTTCCTGATGGGGCTGGGATGCGGCTACCTGAGCGTGTTCGCCACGGCCACAGCCGAACACTTCGGAACCAATTTGCGCGTGCTCGTTACTGCGACCGTGACCAACTTCATGCGGGGTTCGGTGACGCTCATGATACCCCTGCACCAGCTCTTGAAAACGACATCTCTGGGCTCGGCCGGTGCGCTCATGCTTATTGGTGCACTGGTGTGGAGCCTTGCCATCATCAGCGCTTGGCGCCTTCCGGAGACGTACGGGGTGGAGATGGACCGCGTGGAATAACCGCCCCGATCGGCCCTCGGCCACGCGAGGTGTGAATGACCGTCTTCGGGCTTGACTTTCCTGCTCTATGCGCTTGGGCGCCTTCGTCGATGCTGGGCCTCTGATCGTCGAAACTGACGAACCATCCCCTTCCGTTTGCGATACGAGTTCCTGCGCGGACCCACCGAGGCGGCGCAGGAGCACATGAGGCGAGTACTACCCACCATCTTCCTGATCGGCACCCTGGCAGGCACCGCCCGCGCCACGCACATCAGCGGTGGCGAGATCTACTGGGATTGCCTGGGCAACAACCAGTACCAGATCACCCTCATCGTTTACCGCGACTGTTTCGGCGTGCAGCTGAACAACAACTTCGATGTGAACTTCGACAGTCCGTGCGGCAACTTCACGCAAACGGTGAACACCCCGAACGGGGTGGAGCTGAGCCAGCTGTGCGACCAGCAACTGCCCAACAGCACATGCAACGGGGGCAACCTCCCCGGTATCGAGCAGTACACCTACACCACCACGGTAACGCTGCCGCCGTGCAACGCATGGACGATCAGTTGGTCACTGGCCAACCGCAACGCGGCCATCGCCAACCTGCAGAACCCGAACAACACGCAGATGTACGAGCAGGCCGTGCTGGACAACAGCAGTGGTGTCTGCGAGGACAGTCCGCAGTTCACCAGCATCGCCAGCCCGTACGTGTGCCAGAACTACCCGGTGACCTACAGCTTGGGTGCCTACGACCCCGAAGGTGATTCGCTCACCTACACGCTCATCAATGCCATGGACCAGGGCGGTGTCCCCATCGCCTATGTGCCTCCTTACTCGGCCACGCAGCCCATCACCGGCCTCACCATCGATGCGCAAACGGGCCTGCTGAGCTTCACGCCAACCCTGGCGGGCAACTGGGTGGTCGTGGTGGAAGTGAACAGCTACGACAGCTTGGGCAACTGGCTGGGCAGCGTGATGCGCGACATGCAGTTCGTGGTGTACCCGTGCAGCAACGTGCCGCCCGACGCCAGCACCGGCACAATCGGGAGCGTGAGCGGTGCCGCGGTGCAGACCGGCCCGAACGCCATCCAGGTCTGCGAAAGCGGCAACATCTGCTTTGACTTCGTGATCAGCGACGCGAACGCGAACAACATCCTGGATGCGGTGACCAACGTGCAGCAGAGCTTGCCCGGCGCAACGTTCAGCTTCACCGGCACCAACCCGATCACCTGCACGGTGTGTTGGACCGGCTCGCAAGGCACCAGCGGCTTCTACCCCTTCATCGTGACGGTGGACGACGGCGCATGCCCGATCCCGGCTTTCCAGATATACGTCTATGAGGTGACCGTCATCGACGGGATCTTCATCGACGCCAGCAGCACCAACGAAAGCTGCGCGGGCCTGAACGATGGCAGTGTGAGCGTGGACGTTACCGAAGGCACCGCTCCCTACAACTACAACTGGGGCATCCTGCCGCAGAACAGCGACAGCATCAATGTGGGCGCGGGGAGCTACACCGTGGTGGTGAGCGACGGTAACGGATGCGTGAGCGCACCGGCCACGGTGACCGTGAACACGACACAACCACCGGTGGCGAACGCCGGCAACAACTTCAACGTGTGCTTGGGCGGAAGCACCATAGTCACCGGCAGCGCGCAGAACAGCAGTGGCACGGACTGGAGCGGCGGGGCAGGCACCTTCATCGGCAACGGCAACAACCAGCAGTACATCCCCACGAACGCCGATATCATGAACGGCGGCGTGGACCTCTACTTCACCGCGAACGGCAACGGTGGATGCCCGCCTGATGTGGACACCGTGCATGTGAACTACTCCAATGCCTTCCTGAACGCGGCCACCAGCGATGTGGACGCCACCTGCAACGGCGGCACGAACGGCAGTGCCTCCTTCACCCCCAACGCGCCGGGCCTCACCTACCAGTGGAACACCAATCCGGTGCAGAACAGTGCCACCGCGACCGGTCTTGGTGCTGGCACCTATGCCATTACCGTAACCGACCAGCTCGGCTGCGACACCACGATGACCGCAACGGTGACCGCACCACAGGCCATCACCATCGGCAACGTGCAAGTGGTGAACGAGGCGTGCGCCGGGCAAGGCAACGGCAGCGTGAGCATCACGGTGAACGGAGGCACTTCACCCTACCAATACCTGTGGAGCAACGGTGCCACCACGCCATCCATTACCGTGGGCGCTGGCACGTACAGCGTTAGCGTGACGGATGCGAACGGCTGCGCACCGGCCACCGCAACAGCTACCGTACAAGCTTCTGGCCAACCCAACCAAGCGAACGCGGGTCCTGACCAGATCGCTTGCGGCAGCAGCGCACCTGTGCAACTCACCGGCAGCGTGGTGAACGCCACGGGCGGCACTTGGAGCGGAGGTACCGGCAACTTCCTGGGTGGTGGTCTCAACCCGCAGTACGATCCCAGCGCTGCGGACATCGCCAACGGCGGCGTGTACCTGTACTTGAGCACCACCGGCAACACCACCTGCCCGCAGGACGTGGACACGGTGCACATCACCTTCTCCACCTCTTTCCTCAATGCCAGCCTCACCACCACCGGCGTGGCCTGCAATGGCGGCAGCACGGGCAGCATTGCCTTCGCCCCTGCCCTGCCCGGCAATACCTACCTGTGGAATGACCCCGCAGCGCAGACCACCCCGAGCGCCGTTGGCCTGCCCAGCGGCACTTGGACGGTGACGGTGACCGACCAATACGGTTGTGACACTACGCTGAGCGCCTTCGTACCCCAACCGGCACCCTTGACCAGTGCGAACCTGGCGTTCACGAACCCCACCTGCGCCAACACCCTGAACGGTACGGTGAGCGTGAGCGCCGTCGGCGGTACACCGGGATACACCTACCAATGGAGCGCCAACGCTGGCGGCCAGACCGGTCCCTCTGCCATCGGCCTGGGTACCGGTACGTACATCGTGGTGATCACCGATGCGAACAACTGCACAGCGCAGGCCAGCGCTACGCTCACCGCACCTGCTCCCATCACGTTGAGCGTGCAGGTGCCTGACACGGTGTGCGTGAACGCACCGGTGATGATGACGGCGCAAGCCAGCGGCGGCAGCGGAGCCTACACCATCACGTGGGGCGGCATCGGTACGGGTTCGCCCATCACCTACTCGTTCCCCGCATCGCAAGTGGTAACGGTGAGCGCTACGGACGGCAACGGTTGCAACTCGCCGGTGGTGTTTGAGCAAGTCATCGTCCTCGACCTGTCCTTGGCCAACCTGGACGTGTACGGTGATACGATCGCGTGCCCCGGGGAAAGTGCAACGGTGAGCGCCACGTTGAACAACTACGCCGGGACCTACGTCATCAATTGGCCGCAATTGGGCACCACGGGCAACGGTCCCTTCAACGTGCCGGTGACCACCAACCAGACGATCACAGCAGTGGTAACGGACCAGTGCGGTGCCACCCTCACCGAGAGCGTGCAGCTGATCCTCGATGTACCACCGACCATCACGCTGCCTCCCGTGATAGCAGAGGGTTGCGCTCCCCTGACGGTGCAGATGCCCGACAGCCTCACCACGCAACCCGTCAGCTACCTGTGGATGTTCGGCGACGGCAACAGCAGCACGGATGTGGCTCCCTCGTACACGTACAACAATGCGGGCTCGTACACGGTGAGCCTCACCGTCACCACCCCGAACGGCTGTAGCGCGAACGCGGTGAACACCGGACTGGTCACAGCCTACCCTTCCCCCACGGCCGCATTCACGGCAAGTACCTATCTCACGGATTTCGCCAACCAACCCATCACCTTCACCGATCAGAGCCCCGGCTCGCCCACCGACTTCGCTTGGGACTTCGGTGATGGCAACAACAGCACCGACCCGACCACGCAGCACAGCTATGGCACGGTGGGTGTGTTCCCGGTGACCTTGACCGTGACGGACGACAACGGTTGTACCGGCAGCACCACGCAGAACGTCCAGATCACCCCGATCTACGATATCGACATCCCCACGGGCTTCACGCCGAACCCCGGTGGTGGCGATGGCACCTACGATCCGAACGACCTCAGTAACGATGTGTTCTTCCCCTTCGTACAATTCGTCAAGGACTTCAATATGCGCATCTACAACCGCTGGGGCGAGCTCGTTTTCGAGAGCAACGACATCCGCATCGGTTGGAACGGTTTCTACCGCGACGCCCTTAGCCAACAGGACGTTTACGCCTACACCATGAAGGTCACGTTCGTGGACGACCGCGAAGTGGAGCGCATGGGCGACATCACCTTGTTCCGATAAGTCATGAGGACCAGCAGGAGCATCATCCTGGCCAGCATGGCTCTGACCTTGCCGGCCGTTGCGCAGGATCCCCAACTGAGCCAGTTCTACGCGGCACCGTTGTACCTGAACCCTGCCCTGACCGGGAACACCGTGCAGGAGCGCGCTATCCTCAATTACCGCACACAGTGGACCGGTCTGCCCAAGGGCTACGACACGTACGCGATGAGCTACGACCATCGCACCGAGAACATGCACCACGGCTATGGCGTCTTCGCCATGCGCGACCAGGCTGGCAGCAACAACCTGTCGTTCACCCATGTGGGCCTCAACTACGCCTATGAAGCGCCCATCGACCGCCGCCGTTCCGTGCGCTTCGGATTGAAGGTAGGCTACACTTTCCGCGCGTTCGATCCCACAAACGTGGTGTTCGCTGACCAGATCGTGCGCGACAATGCGGCCACGAGCATCGAAGCCGGTATGGTGGAGCGCGCCAGCTACTTCGATGTGGGCGCTGGTGGCATGTACTACACCGAGCAGTTCTGGATCGGCACCTCACTGAGCCACCTGAACCGTCCTCAGCAGACCCTCTTCACCCAAGGCGATGTGCGCCTGCCCGTGCGCACCAGTATCCACGCTGGTTACCGCATGCCCATCGACGGCAAGAAGATGCGCCGTAGCCGCTCGTTCGCCACGTTGGCCGCGCACTACAAAAGCCAGGGCAAGTGGGACCAATTGGACCTGGGCGCCTACCTCACCCACCGCAACCTGACCGGCGGCCTTTGGTACCGTGGCCTGCCCGCTCTGAAAGCCTATGCACCCGGCTATCCGAACGACGACGCGATAGTGGTGTTGTTCGGCTACGAGACCGAGAAGCAATTGCGCATCGTGTACAGCTACGATGTTACGATCAGCTGGCTGGGTGTGAAGAGCGGCGGCGCGCACGAGGTGAGCCTCATCTTCGAATGGCCCAAGCGCAGCCCGAGCAAGAAGTTCAGGGCGGTGCCGTGCCCGAAGTTCTGATGATGGGTTTTCACCGCAGAGACGCAGAGAGCGCGGAGAACTCAGGGGTCGGAATTGTCACATCCGCTCCGGCACTTCGATGGCCAGGCACCACATCGCCTTCTTCGTCACTGCTGCCACGGCGCCGCTCAGCGCCAAACGAAAGTCGCGCTTGCCCGCATCTTCTTCCTTGAGCACAGGTACGGCTTGGTAGAAGCCGTTGTAGGCCTTCACCAATTCGTAAGCGTGGTTCGCCACCGATGAGGGGTCGAGGCGCGAAGCTGCTTCATGCAGTACCGCAGGGAACTGGTGGAGGAGCTTCAGGACGTTGCGCTCTTCCGGCAACAAGAGCCATGTGCCCATGTGCTCATGGGACCATGTGGCCATGCTTCCGGACTTGCGCAGCAACGACCTGATCCGCGCGTACGTGTATTGGATGAACGGTCCGGTGTGCCCTTGAAGGTCGATGCTGGCGGCGGGGTCGAAGAGCATCCGCTTCTTCGGATCCACCTTCAGCAGGAAATACTTCAACGCGGCCAGCCCGATCATCTCGAAAAGTCTGGTGCGCTCTTCCTCGCTGAAGTCATCGAGCTTGCTCAACTGCTCGCCGGCCGTGCGTGCTTCGGTAACCACTTCGTCCATCAGGTCGTCGGCATCCACAACGGTGCCTTCGCGGCTCTTCATCTTGCCGCTGGGCAGGTCCACCATGCCGTAGCTCAAGTGGAAGAGCTCGCTGGCCCATTCGAACCCGAGCTTCTTCAGGATGATGAACAGGACCTTGAAGTGGTAGTCCTGCTCGTTCCCCACGGTGTAGATCAACTTGCTCAAGCCGGGATACTCCTCGAACCGCTTGATCGCAGTACCGATGTCCTGCGTCATGTACACGCTGGTGCCATCGCGGCGCAGCAGCACCTTCTCATCGAGACCTTCCTTGGTGTTATCCACCCAAACCGCCCCGTCCTTCTCGTAGAACACACCCTTTTTCAAGCCCTCCAGCACGTCGTTCTTGCCGAGCACGTAGGTCTGGCTCTCGTAGTAGTTCCGGTCGAAGTCCACACCGGCGCGCTGGTACGTGGCCTCGAAGCCTTCGTACACCCAGCCGTTCATCTTCTCCCACAAGGCGCGGACCTGCGGGTCGTTCGCTTCCCACTTACGCAGCATCTCCTGGGCTTCGAGTAGCATCGGGGCGTCCTTTTCGGCTTCCTCTTTCGATCGGCCCGCAGCGATCAACGCATCGATCTCCTTCTTGTAGGCCTTGTCGAACTCCACGTAGTACTTCCCGACCAGCTTATCGCCTTTCAAACCGCTGCTCTGCGGCGTTTCGCCGTTGCCGAACTTCTGCCAGGCCAACATGCTCTTGCAGATGTGGATGCCGCGGTCGTTGATCACCTGCACCTTCACCACTTCGTTGCCCGCGCATTGAAGGATGCGGCTCACGCTATAGCCGAGGAAGATGTTGCGCAGGTGGCCGAGGTGCAGCGGCTTGTTCGTGTTGGGGCTCGCGTACTCAACCATCACCTTCTTTCCGTTCGGCGCGAACTGGAGGATGTCCAGTGCGGTTGCCTCACTGAGGAACGTGAACCAATAGCTGTTGGTAATGACGAGGTTGAGGAAACCCTTGATGACATTGAAGCGCTCGACCTCCGCAACGTTGGTTTTAAGGAACTCGCCCAAGGCCGTGGCCGTTTGCTCCGGCCCCAGCTTGCTGGCCTTCAGGAACGGGAACACGTTGATGGTGACATCACCCTCGAACTCCGGCCGCGTGCCTTGGAAGGTCACGGCCTTGGTGTCCAGGTCGTGCTGGAAGAGCTGTTGGAACGCTTGCTGGAGAGCGGGCAGGAGCCGCGCTTGGAGTCTGTCTTGGAACATCGTTGAAAGCCGTCCGAAGGCGAACGGGCCGCGAAGGAAAGCAATGGCAGCCGAGGAGGCGCCTAGCGGGCAGCGGGGAACACCCCGGCGGCCAGCTCCACGCAGCGTTGCAACTGGGCGAGGTCGAGCCCGGTCCTGGTGCCGCGTTGCTCAAGATCGCCGACAAAGAGTTCCATGGCCAGGTTACCGACCAGGTCATCCTCGGCCATCGGACAGCCTCCGTAGCCCTTCAGCGCCCCATCGAAACGACGGCACCCTGCATTCCAAGCCGCATCGGTCTTCGCCTTCCAGTTGTCCAACCGCGCGTGCAGGTGTGCGCCGAACTCCACATGGGGCATGGCAGGGATCAATGCGCTGAACATCGAACCCACATCCTCGGGCTGTGCCACGCCCACGGTGTCCGCCAACGAGATGATGCGTACGCCCAATTCGTTGACCAACCGGTCGGTCCACTTCAACGCGATGTCCGCATTCCATGGATCACCATAGGGATTGCCGAACGCCATGCTGATGTACACCACGAGTTCCTTCCCGCTGGCCTGCGCCATTTCGGCGATACGCGCCGTCCGCTGCCAACTGCCTTCGATGCTCGTGTTCGTGTTGCGCTGTTGGAAGGTCTCGCTGATGCTGAAGGGGTAGCCCAGGTAGGTGACGCGCTCTTGTTTGCAGGCATCCTCGGCGCCGCGCTCATTGGCGACGATGACCAGCAACTTGCTCTCCGACGTACCAATGCGCGCCAGCACTTCAGTAGTATCCGCCAACTGCGGGATAGCCTTCGCACTCACGAAGCTGCCGATGTCGATGGTGTCGAAGCCGACCTTCAACAGCTCATCCAAGTACCTCACCTTCACATCCGTTGGGATGAAATCGTGCAGGCCCTGCATGGCATCGCGCGGGCACTCGATCAGCTTCACTTGTGGCTTTTCCATGTCACGTAGGCTTCATTGATGCGCTTAAGTAGCGCGGGACCTTCGTACACCAGGCCCGTGTACACCTGCACGAGATCAGCACCGGCTTCCAGTTTCTCCAAAGCAGCTTCAGCACTGTCGATGCCACCGACCCCGATGATGACACACGGACGCGGCAACTGCTCGCGCAGATAGCGCACGACTTCCGTGCTCCGAGAACGCACCGGCGCTCCGCTCAGTCCGCCTGCGCCGATGGCTTCCAGTTGCGCATGGGGCGTCTTCAGGTTGGCGCGTGAGATGGTCGTGTTGGTTGCCACCACACCTTGTATGCCGCTCTCCTTCACCACGGCCACCACGTCGTCCAACTGCTCGTTGGTCATGTCGGGGGCGATCTTCAGAAGAATGGGCCTTGGCTTGCCCGTTGCACGGTTCCGCTTGCCGACTTCGTTCAGGATGCGCAGCAGCGGGCCGCGGTCCTGCAAAGCGCGCAGCCCTGGCGTGTTCGGCGAGCTCACGTTCACGGTGAAGTAGTCAACCACCGGATGGAGCGCATCAAAGCACTTCACGTAGTCGTCCACCGCAAGCTCGTTCGCCGTGACCTTGTTCTTGCCGATGTTGCCGCCAACGATGATGCCCGAAGGCCGTGACTTCAACCGCGCAGCGGCGGCCACCATGCCATCGTTGTTGAAGCCCATGCGATTGATCAGCGCGCGGTCGGGCTTCAAGCGGAACAAGCGCGGGCGGTCATTGCCGGGTTGGGCCAAGGGCGTCACGGTACCGATCTCCACATGGCTGAAACCGATGCACCCAAGAGCATCCACATGCTCGGCGTTCTTGTCCATCCCTGCAGCCAAGCCGACCGGTCCCGGGAACCGCAGTCCCATCACTTCGATGGAAGCGCCGCCGGGCGGCTTCCTCCCGCCGAACATAACCAAGGCACCAGGGACGTGCTTGGCAAACTCCAAAAGCCTGAAGGTGAGCCGGTGTGCCCGCTCAGGAGGAAGGAGGAAGAGCAGCGGGCGAAGAAGCGGGTACAGCATCGGGCCGCGAAGCTATCCCGCCGCAGGTGACCATCAGAACGTGAAGCGCGCACCAAGGAACCCGCGCGCGCCTTGCAACGGTGCGTACATGTAAGCCGTGTCGAACGTGTAGCCGTTCGGATTGGTCACCGGGTCATTGGCGTGTTGATCGAAGGGATCCTCAGGTCTCATCAGCGGATCACTGGGCACGAAGTCGAGCAGGTTCTTCGCGCCCCCGTACAACTCGAACCGTTCGCCAATGGCGCGGCGCACTTGCAGGTTCAGCAACGTGTATGTCGGCGACCAGGCATCGCGGTAATCGTTGGGGAGCACCGGCAAGAGCATAGGGCCGTACCACTGGCCGGTAAGGTCCACGGTCCATTGCTTGAGCACTGTGGCCGTGAGGGTGAACGTTCCCGACCAGTCCGGCGCGAACAGCTGCTCCTGCCTCACGCCATGCTCCACGGTGTGCACGTCCATCCATGTGGCACCCACGAAGGCGCGCAAGTGGCGGCTCAAGCGGCTCTCAACGTTCAGGCTGATGCCTTGAGAGATGCCATGTCCATCGAGGTTGTCGTACACGATCAGGTCAGGGTCCACGTAGTAGTCCGGTAGGATGCGATTGCTGAACCGCGTGTGGAAGAGCGAGAGGTCCAGGACCAGCGCCCGCTTCTCTCCCGGCCAACGCCGCGTTAGGTTCAGTGTTCCGTTGATGGACCGTTCCGGTTGGAGTTCCTCGGTGATCAGCACTTCACGCGCACCTGTGAGGGCCGCGTGGTCCTCCGTGAACAGGTTCACCACTCTGTAGCCCGTGCCGAAACCGGCGCGCAGTGCCCAACGGCCGCTCGGCGCCCACTTGTAGGCCAAGCGCGGTGAGTGCACCGGACCGTGCACAGCATCGTGGTCGAAGCGATAGCCCAACAGGATCTTGTGCGCTTCCGTTGCGCTCCATTCCTCTTGAAGGAAAAACCCTGGCAGGGGTGTTCGTTGCGGGGATCGTGCGGTGGCGGTGGTATTGTCCTCGTAGTAGGTGTGCCGGAAAGCAACGCCAGCCAACACATCGTGCCGTGCGGCGAACCGCTTGCTCCAGATGGCCTGCGCGAAGAACACACGTTGATCCGCCGTGTACCGCGTGTTGCCGTACCACGAGTCCTGCTGGTGCGCGTTGAACGAAGCTTGCAGGACCACACGTTCCTTCATCGGAAGTTGATATTGCCCGATCAATTCCCAGCGGTCGGTGAGGATGTTCTCGCCGTACACCGCACTGCTCCCGCGGTCCTTTGCGGTCCAGTCCATCTCACCGCCCCAGCGGTCTTCGGTAACGTACCGCAAGGCCAGGCTGGCCACACGGCGCTGAGGCCGTTGCAGGTTCACCTTGTTGAAGATGGACAACCGTTCCTGCAAGGTCACGTCGGTGAAGCCGTCGCGATTGCGGTCCACGGGCGCGTCGTAATGGAAGTAGCTCACGCCAAGCAGGTCGCTCACCTTACCGGTTCCGAAGCGCGCACCGATGTCCGCGTTCCATTCCTGCCAGGTGGTGCCGAAGACATCGGCACTGAGCTTGTGCGCCAGGGCCGGGCTCTTGGTGATGACGTTGATGATGCCGCCCATTGCCTCGCTGCCGTACAGCGCCGAACCGGGGCCCTTCACCACCTCAACCCGCTCCACCAAACTGGTCGGTATCCCGCTCAATCCATAAACGGTGCTGAGGCCGCTCACGATGGGCATACCATCGATGAGCACCATGGTGTACGGTCCTTCCATTCCGTTGATGTGGATGTCGCCCGTATTGCACACGCTGCAGTTCACCTGGGGCCGCACGCCGTTCACCATGCCGACCGCATCGAACAATGCCGGGCTCGGGTTCTTGCGGAAGAAGGCCGGGGTGATGACTTCCACCGGCACAGGACTGTCCGCGCGGCTCACCTCGCGCATGGTGCCGGTGACCACCGTTCCGCTGAGTTCGCTGGCTTCGGCTGGCCATTGCACTACGCCGAGGTCCAGTGTTCGGCCGGGTTCCACCATGATGCGAACGTTAACTGGCGTGCGACCGACCGCGCTGATCATCAATTGGCCTGCCCCGGCAGGGACCGAGGCGATCGCAAAGCCGCCGTTCACGCTCGTGGTGGTGCCGACCTGACCACCCACCACTTCCACTGTTGCGAACGGCACCGCCTCGTCCCCGTCACGCACGATCCCACGCACCTCGCCGACTTGTGCGTGCACCCAAGAAGCCAAGGGCAGCGCAACGGCCAAGAGCAATTGCTTTGAGGGACACATGGCGCAAACGTAGTCCATTTTTAGTTGATTCTAAATATTGTTCTATGTTTGCCTCAGTAGACATCGCATGCTCACCCGCTCCGAGGAAGACCACTTGAAGGCCGTGCACCGCTTGCTCGAAGCGGGCATCGCCAACACCAACGCCATTGCCGAACGCCTGCAGACCAAGGCCAGCAGCGTGACGGTGATGCTGCAGAAGCTCGGCGAGAAAGGCTTGTTGAACTACCAGCCCTACAAGGGCGTCACGCTCACGCGCAAGGGCCGCGAGCACGCCATCGCGCTTGTGCGCAAGCATCGGCTCTGGGAGACCTTCCTTGTGCAACACCTCGGCTTCGGTTGGGACGAAGTGCATGAAGTGGCCGAACAACTGGAGCACATCCAAAGCACCCCGCTCGTTGACCGGCTCGATGATTTCCTCGGCAATCCGGCCTTCGACCCGCACGGAGACCCGATCCCCAGCAAGAGCGGGGCATTGAAGGCGGCGCCCTTCAAAGCACTGGCTACGGTGGCCGTGGGTTCAAGAGCCGTGGTGGCCGGCGTGGGCATGCACAGCCGCGACTTCCTCCGGTTCCTCAGCGAGCAGGAACTGGGATTGGGTGCCAAACTGCAAGTGCTCGCACGAAATGAATTCGATGGCTCCATGAGCGTGAAGACCGGCGATGGCCGCACCATCCAACTGGGCCATGCCACGGCCGAACACATCCTTGTCCGATGAACCACATCATAGACTTCTTCTCCTCCATCGACCCGGTGCTGGCCGCCTTCCTGGCCACCACCTTCACATGGCTGGTTACGGCCGCTGGTGCTTCGCTCGTGTTCTTCTTCGGCAATGCCTCGCGCAAATGGCTTGATGGCATGCTCGGTTTCACCGGCGGAGTGATGGTGGCCGCCAGCTTCTGGAGCCTGCTCAACCCCAGCATTGAAATGAGCGAACGCATGGGCAACATCCCGTGGCTTGCGCCCGCACTGGGGTTTGCGCTGGGAGCGCTTTTCCTGTTCGGCTTGGACAAGGTGCTTCCCCACCTGCACATCAACTTCGACCCGAAACAGAGCGAAGGCCCGCAAACCAACTGGCACCGCACCACCTTGCTGGTGCTGGCCATCACACTGCACAACATCCCCGAAGGTTTGGCGGTGGGCGTGCTGTTCGGCGGCGTGGCGGCGGGCATGCCGGAAGCCAGCATCGGTGGGGCCATCGCGTTGGCCATTGGCATCGGTTTGCAGAATTTCCCGGAGGGTTTTGCCGTGAGCATGCCGCTTCGCCGTCAGGGCGTGAGCAAGCTCCGGAGCTTCTGGTACGGGCAGCTCAGCGCGGTAGTGGAACCCGTCGCTGGGGTCGTCGGTGCGGTGGCCGTCATCCACATGCAGGCCGTGCTGCCCTATGCGCTGGCGTTCGCTGCTGGCGCCATGATCTACGTGGTGGTGGAGGAAGTGATCCCCGAGACCCAGCAGGACAAGTACACCGACATCGCCACGTTGGGCTTCATCGGCGGCTTCATCGTGATGATGGTGCTGGACGTGGCGTTGGGGTGAAGGCAAGTGATAACTTCTGCCGCCCATGGCAGACGAAAAACCCGTCGATCGTCGCGTCATTCGCCTCGAAGCGATCGCGCACAACGGCACGCGGCGCCTTGCCCTTCGCTTTCCGTACGACAGTGCACTCATTGCTGCGGCCAAGACCATGGAGGCACAATGGAGCCGCACTCACAATTGCTGGCATGTGCCCAACGGAGGCGAGAGCATGAAGGCCGTGTTCGCGGCGTACAAGGGACTTGCTTGGGTGGATACCACTGCCCTCTTCGCCCCGACCAAGCAATCGCTGAGATCGGCGAAGCCGACGCCATCCGCAGCATCCGCGAAACCAGCGGCACCGGCCATGAGCTCCGCACAACTGGAAGCGTTGGAGCAGATGCGGCGGAAACTGGAGATCGCGCGATACAGCCCGAACAGCATCAAGACCTACCTGAACGCCACCAAGCAGTTCTTCCTCCACTACCCCACCAAGGCGCCGCTCGCGATCAGCAAAGAGGAAATAGAGGCCTACCAACACCACTTGGCCCGTGGCAATGCCAGCAACAGCTACCTGAACCAGGTGGTGAACGCCGTGCGGTACTACTACCACCAAGTGGTAGGCGATGCCTCGCGCGTGTCATTCATCGAACGGCCGCGGAAGGAACGCAAGCTGCCCACGGTGCTGAGCGAGCAAGAGGTGGGCGCGTTGCTCCGCGCGGTGGACAACCCGAAGCACCGCTGCATCCTCATGCTCATCTATAGCGGAGGCCTGCGCCTGAGCGAGCTCACCAACCTGCGGCTCGCCGACCTGGCCACCGACCGTGGGCAACTGATCGTGCGCGGCGGCAAGGGCAACAAGGACCGTATCACCCTGCTGAGCCCGAAGGTGATGGAACCACTGCAAGCGTACCTGAAGGCGCATGCCCCGACACAATTCGTGTTCGAGGGCGCCGACGGCGGCGCATACTCGCCGCGCAGCGTGCAACTGGTCTTCCATCGGGCCAAGGAGAAAGCGGGCATCACAACACCTGCCACGGTGCATACCCTGCGGCACTCCTTCGCCACCCATTTGTTGGAGAAGGGAACCGACCTGCGCTATATTCAAACCCTTCTGGGACACAGCAGTAGCAAGACCACCGAGATCTACACCCACGTAAGCACCAAAGCCCTTGGCAAGATCCGCAGCCCCCTCGATGACCTTGACCTGGGTTGAGACAGTTTCGCTTTGTAGCCCATTATGGCTGGCTTTACGAAACACCCCCCTTCAACCAAGTCCGGATATTGACGCAATGCGTTAACCCACAGTTAGCTGCCATTTTAAAACGAGATACCAAAAATGAACTTTTTCAATAAAAATAAAGAAGACGAAAACAAGAAAAGACTTCAAAATCTTGTCAATCAAACTAAAGTAGTTGACGAGCCGAACGGTTGGAAAAAAAGTACGTTTGCAATTGGAGGTTTGACAGAAATTGGATTTTCAAAACACAATCCAAATTTGTTATTAGTAATTTCAAGTCAAGGAAGAGGGTTAATTGACTGTCAAAGTAGTGAATTAATCGAAAGAGACAATGACACAAATTGGGATTGGATTAACTCATATGAAATGACTTCTCAAGGAATTGGTACTTTATCGAACGAAATAATATTTGTAAGTGGACTTCACGGAGGAGGATTGCCTTTAATGAATAAAAATGGAGACGGACTTTTATATATGGCGACCGAATGGCCAATTATTGACGTTATTTTTGAACCAAATTTTAAAAGTATTTATCAAGAAAATGAAGCAAAAGAATGTTTTAGAATTTTTCACGACTACGAATTAAGAACATATGGTTTTTCATATGACGGAGAAACATTTGTAATTGCGACAAGTAGTGAAATTAATATATACAGAAACAAAAAAAACGGCAGCTAACAAGGGTTTTGCGTCAGGCGGGCTGAAGTGCAAAATTCAGGTTTTGTACTTCTATTGAAATTTGTATATTAGCTGAACGTTTCGGCTTCGAAATCCCGCCCGAACGCAAAGCCCCAAAACGTTAGGTGTAATAGCAACCCAGACGATGTGGGCATATGTAATACTAGGTGTTGTATCGTTACCCTTCATTCTGTATGGACTGCTGCAACTTTGGTTTTGGATTCTTAGAAGGAAAGAAACGGCAGAGAGCAGACGGGTCGTGGAAGAACTGAAGGCAAGAAACACGGAGAAACTGTCGAAACAAGAACAATTTGAATGGCTAGACGGTCAGTGGAACTGGGAAAGAATCCAAAAGATTGTCGGGAAGAAAGAAATCCCCTTGTTCGTATTGGACTATTTTATAGAAGTTACTCCTGATGAATACTTGGAACATCTAAAGAAGCATAACCCTCCGAGTTCATGGACGGAAGATACCTATGGAGAAGTCCAACTCAAGCAATCGCAGGCTGGATATGAAATCATTTATTACAGCCACGGAAAACAAATTGGTTCCGAAACGTTTGACAATTATGATCAGGTACTGCGGTATTTGGTGTACGGCAGGTTGACGAACGTGAGCGATAAGTATAAGAATCAACTAAAAAGAAGCTACTACACCTAACATGCGCTTGCCACAAGCCGCCCTTGTCCCGGTGCCAACTCCCCCTGAAGCATGATAACTTCGCCCAGGAACAAGATCACGAAAGGCGGCCTTCGTCAAGCGCAGGCCCGTTAGCGGCAAGCATTGCGACACAACCCGACCTCACAACAAAACATTTAACATAAACAAAAAATAATATGACAGACAGCGACAGTAGTGCAGAAAATGCAATTTCAAACCAAGTAACAATTGCTTACTTTATTTTGGTTCACAGGTTTCCAGAACAATTCAAGCGACTTTTCAAGGCACTCTATCACCCCGAAAACTACTATTTGATTCATTTAGATAAGAAAACGAGTATTGACATTTATAATGACATTAAAGATTTTTTGACCGAATTTCCGAGTACCTATATTTTAGAAAGTGAAAATGTTGTTTGGGGTGGTTATAGTATGGTTCAGGCAGAACTAAACGGAATGAATTATTTACTTAAATTAAACCTTAATTGGGATTTCTTCATTAATTTGAGTGGACAAGATTATCCATTAAAATCTCAAAAAATAATTAGAGAATATCTTACCCAAAACAAAGGGAACAACTTTATAAAAATTGCTGACCAGTTGGATGTAAGACCTGAAACAATGAACAGAATTGAAAACCATTTTGTAGAAACAGAAAATGGTATTAGTGGAATAACATTTAAAAGAGCATACTTGAAAGATGTAATACCATACATTGGCGGACAATGGATGATTTTAACAAGAGAATGTTGTGAATTTATTTGCAATAGCGGAGAAGCCAAAAAATTTGAAGATTATTATACCAACACACTTATTGCTGACGAATCTTTTTTTCAAACAGTTTTGATGAACACTTCATTTGAGGGAGTACTTATAAATGATGACAAGAGAGCAATTATATGGATACCAGATGGAGATATTAAATTACGACCGAAAACATTTACAGAAGACGACATAAAGTTTCTATTAGAGGGCGACAATTTATTTGCTCGAAAATTTGACGATAACTTAGACAACAAAATTATTGACAATATGGAAAAATACTTTAATCAACCATTAAACGGTAATAGTGTAAGAAATATGCCATCCGCTAACAAGGTATTGCGAAAAGCGGGGCTGAAGGAATTCTAATGAACATTTGTGCTAAAACAAACATTAGTAATTCTATTCAATTTCAGTACTAAAAATCGCCGCCTTCGGCAATACCCAATCCGTTGACCGCCATGCCGCTCAAAAGCAGCGGCACGTCGTACAACTACGAATTACAAGGCTGTACAGGAGTTAGGGTTCTGACCCTCAGGGACCCGCGTGGCAATTCAAGGCCCCCCTCATCTCAGTTCTTGAGGCGCTCGGCCAATTGAAAAACATAATTTATCAACAGCCGGGTCGAACCGGCCTGTGGTTGGTCGCGGGTGCTCACATTCGCCCCGCAGGGGCCCGGAAGGTTGCACGCCCAGGAAACCGAATGAACCAATGAGCACACAGAAGGAGAGCATTGAATGGGTGGCGGTGGCGGAAATCGTGCTGGGCACGAACGCGCGCACCATCAAACCCAGCAAAGACCGCATCAACGAGTATGCCCGCAGCATAGCCATGTACGGCATACTGGTGCCGCTGATCGCTGACAAGAAGGGCGATGGCTACCACCTGCAAGCGGGCTACACCCGTATGGCCGCCCTAGCCCAATTGAAAGAGGACAAGGCATTAACGGCCCTGGCCAAGATCAATGGCGTGGACCTGGAGCGTGTGCCGGTGCGCATCTACAAAGGCGACGACAAGGGCCGGCTGATGCTGCCCATCATCGAGAACAACTTCCACGACGTGATGAACGAAGTGGACGTGGCCACCCAAGTGAAGCACCTGCTGGACGCCGGCGAGGATGTGAAGAACCTCGAGGACTTCTTCGGCAAGGTGAAGTTCACGCTGCTGCTGAGCGTGCTGGCCCTGCCGCCTGAGGTGCAGGAGCTGATCAAGGCCGATCGCATCAAAGCGAGCACCGCCGTGAAGTTCGCCAAGGAGATACCCGAGCCAGCCAAGTTGCTGAAGGCTTTGAACAAGGCCACGGACAAGGTGGAGGAATTGTACAAGAGCGGCAAACGCAAGAACAAGCGCATCACCGAAGGTGTGCTGAAAGGCAAACAAACACCCATGAAGGTGGTGAACGATGTGGCCGCGCACCTGAAGACGAACAAGCTGAAGGGCGCGGACCTGCTGCTCAACTTCCTGCACGGCCTGCAGAGCGGCATGGACGCGCAGACCTTGCTTGAAGCGTTGGCCGAGGGCACCACCATACCAGCACCCCCGGTGAAGAAACGCGGGCGGAAGAAGAAGGTGGTGGAGGCGTGAGGGCCTGCTTGGGGGCTCTTCGAACTCTATCGGATCTTGGGCGCGCCGGACGTGAGACGCAAGTAGTAGCCAGGAGGCTGGAAGGTTCACACGGAGCCACGGAGGCACGGAGCGTCCGTGATGAAGTGGTGGACACGTGGGCCCAACTCCGTGCCTCCGTGGCTCTGTGTGCGCCTACGACAAAGCAGTGCTTGAAAACGCGCTGGACCAAGTCCGGACACTCTTTCCCGCATCTTCGCCGCGTGAGCACCATTGAGGCCAAGAACCGCAAAGCATCGTTCGAGTACCACTTGCTGGACACGTACGAGGCGGGCATGGTATTGATGGGCAGCGAGATCAAGAGCATCCGCGCCGGCGGGGCCAGCATCAACGAGGCGTTCTGCACGTTCCAAGGCGCCGACCTGGTGGTGCGCAACATGCAGATCAACCCCTACGGCACCAACGTGCATTTCGTGCACGAGCCCAAGCGCGACCGCAAGCTGCTGCTGCACGCGCGCGAGCTGGACAAGCTTAAGCGCAAGCTCCGCGACCAAGGTGTGACGATCGTGCCGTTGCGGCTGTTCGTCAATGCCAAGGGCTTCGCGAAGCTGGAGGTGGCCTTGGCCAAGGGCAAGAAGCTGCACGACAAGCGCGACAGCCTGAAGGAGAAGGACGTGAAGCGCGACATGGCGCGTGGCGAATGAGCACGCAATGGCTGCCCGGCGACCGCACCGAACGGTGGGTTTTCATGGGGTTGCTTGTGTTGGCTACGGTGCTGCGCTTGTGGAACCTTCCCAACCTGCCCTTCGCACACGATGAGCTGAGCGCGCTGCTCCGCCTCTACCCTTCTCTTGGTCAGACCATCCACGGTGGTGTGATGATCGGCGACACGCACCCGCCCGGCGTGCAGGTGTTCCTCTGGTGCTGGACGAACCTCTTCGGCACAAGCGAAGTGGCCGTGAAACTGCCGTTCATCCTGCTGAGCGTTGTGGCTTTGTTCTACTGGTACCGTGTTGCAAGCGCATGGGCCGGTGTCCAAGCCGCATTGCTCATAACGGCACTGCTGGCCACGGCGCAATACACCGTCATGTATGGGCAACTCGCGCGTCCTTATGCCTTCGGCTTCTTCTCGGTGGGGCTGATGGCCGATCAGTTGGTGCGCTTCGCGGCAGATGGCCGTCGCGCCCATCTTGTCGGCTTCGTTGCGGGTGCAGTCCTTTCTGCCTACGCACACCACTTCGCGTTATTGACCGCTGCTCTCTTGGCTTGCGCAGGACTTTGGCTCGTGCCGCGCGGGCATCGCCGTGGCTTTCTGCTGGCCTGCACCCTGGCAGTCCTGCTTTATGCGCCCAACGTCATCATCACCCTGCACCAGATGGGCATGGGCGGCCTTGCGTCGTGGCTGCATCCACCAAGTGCAACATGGATCCCTGACTACCTCGCCTGGGTGGTCATGTATTCGGTGCCACTGATGGCTTGTGTTGCCGCGTTGGTTGTTTGGAGCTTGTTCCAGCTAGCTCGCCACAACGGCTTGGGGGAACGGCTGTTCTGGACTTCGCTTTTGCTCGGCGTGGCGCCGCTCGCTATCGGTTATGCGTACAGCGTACAGCGGGCACCTGTACTCCAGTACAGTGTGCTCATCTTCTCGTTCCCCTTCCTGCTCATCGCGTTGTTCATGGGGCTGAAGGCGCTGCCACGCGGCATCACCATCGGTGCATGTGCTGTGCTCGCGGGGCTGTCCGTGTCCGCGCTGGTGCGTGACCGCCAGCACTACACGCTGTTGTACAACAGCCGTTACGAAGCCTATGCCGAAGCCATGGCCAGCGCTGGCCCGCAAGACCTCGTGATCATCGATGCGCAGTCGGCCATGCTCGAGCACTACCTCGACAAATGGAAGTTGAACGCCGGTGCGAACACCTTCACAGTGTCGCAGTTCGACAGCTTGGAGAAAGTGGTGCGGCTGCTCGCCAACGAAGAACTGCGCACGGCCACCATCGGGTTTGCGCCCAACTCGCCGCCTGATCTGCTTGCCGTGGTGCAGGAGCGGTTCCCGGTTGTTGAGCGCGTGGAGCATTTCTGCGAAGGCAGTTTGTACCGTTTCGTGAAGAGCGGGGTTGATGACCACTCGATGGCCTACTCCACTGCCAAACCCTGGTCGGACAGCACGGTGGTGGAATTCCCGGCGATCCTGGAGGCCAAGGTGGGCGATGTATGCACCGATGCGAACGCGTTGTTCGAGGTACGGGCCGTGCTACCTCGCTCGGCCCCTGATCCGGCTGAGCTGGAACTGGAGTTGTACGACGGCGGTGCTTTCGTGGGCTGGTTCGGCGCGCCCAAGTGGGCCGGCCTACCCCGCCCGGACGGCAGCAGAACGCTCCATCTGGCTTTCAGGGCAAGCGAGCATGATGCGTTCGTCCAGAACCTGCGCGTTCGGATGTTCCTGCGGAACAAGACAGGGCGCTGGTTGGGCACACCTGGACTTTCGTACCGCGGTCGCCCCGGCAACCCAGTGCTATACGGGCTGTATGCACCTGTTCCGCGCTAGCCATAAGCTACTGATATCCAGAGCAAAAGAGGAACGGCAATGGCTTATTGCGTGCCGTTCCTGAGCCATTAACCACCGTTAACCGATCGTTGACATCGGGCAGGCATCCCTCCCCCCCTGGTCCACGTCTTCTAGGTGGAACCACATGTCACGCGCTTACAAAATAGCCCTGATCCTGAAGAGCCGCACCAGCCTGCCGGTGTAC
This sequence comes from Flavobacteriales bacterium, assembly GCA_016699575.1. Classification (NCBI taxonomy): domain Bacteria; kingdom Pseudomonadati; phylum Bacteroidota; class Flavobacteriia; order Flavobacteriales; species Flavobacteriales bacterium. Next base: position 4,341,673 of record CP064979.1, read on the forward strand.
AAGGATCTTACGAAGCTGAGCGATCGCGAGTTGGACGAACAGGTGGCCACCATGATCGGTCGGATGCGCCGCAATGAGAGCGCGGTGATCGCACGCATGGTGCAGCGCACCCCGACGTTCAGCCTGAACTGATCCGCCGCGAACGGCCGCTCCGGGATAACTCCCGCGGCTTGTTCATGCTTGCCCGTTGGCCGTTTTTATATTCGGCCCACGAAACGAAAGCCATGAGCAGCCACGATCACCACAACGATTTCATTCCACAAGAGGCCGAGCAGAACGAGATCGGCGGACCTGTGCTCGTAGCGCTCCTGACGCTAGGGATGATCGTGCTGATCATCTGGGCTTGGGGAGCCTGAACAAGCTTCAAGTCCCAAGTCCGAAGCTTTAAGCCTCAAGGGGCTGAAGAACCGGTCCTAAGCCTGCGGCTTCTTGGGCAGATCGCCTGAACGTTCCAAGTACTCGGTGCGCAGGACGATGGTGAACCAATCATTGTCCAAGGGCAGATAGCCGTACTCGAAGCAGAAGACGTAGGTGTTGCCCGTGGTCGTCTTGCTGATGTGCGTGTGGTAGTGGAAGTCGAATCCCTTCAACAGGAGCTTCTCGCGGTGCACACGCACCGGCTTGCCTTCAACCACCAGTTCCTCCAGGATGCGCCGATTGCGCCGCAGGATGTTGACGACGTTGCGGACGAAGTTGATGGACGTGTTGTTCGCGCTGTAGTTGAAGAGGCTGCGGCACGCGTCGTTGCAGAACTTCTTGTCGGCACGACCGTGCAGCACTTCGCCGCATTCCAGGCAGGTCCTCTGTTCGGCGGCTGGCATGTGCCGAATGTAACCGGCCCTAGTTCATTCCCCGTTCGCGCTGGATGCGCTCGTAGGCGTCCTGCACTTTCTTGAACTTCTCCGCGGCGGCCTTCTGCACGTCCTCGCCCATCTGCGCCACCTTGTCCGGATGGTGTTTCATCACCATGCGGCGGTAGGCCTTCTTCACTTCATCATCGCTGGCTGTCCGCTCCACTTCCAGGATCTCGTAGGCGCTGGCCGCACTGGGCTTGCGGAACATGGCGCTCATGCTGTCCAGGTCGCGCTCGCTGATGCCGAGGTAGGTAGCGATGCGGCGCACCATCTCACGCTCGGCCGCGTGAACGGAGCCATCGGCCGCTGCAATGCCGATGAGGAAGTGCACCAGTTGCAACCGCGCCGGGTGCGGGACGTTCTGCCGGATCTGCTCGCACACCTGGCCCACCGGAATATCGCGGTCCATGACATCGCGCAGCACCAGCAACAGATCACGCGCCTTGGCTTCGCCGAATTGTTGCAGGAAGAAGCGACGCACGAACTCCAGTTCTCGCTGCGTGGCCTTGCCGTCGGCTTTCATCACCGCAGCAGTAAGCACCACCAAGCTCATGGCGAAATCGCCGGGCGTGGCAAAACCCTCGTGCTGATGCGTGCGCTGTTGCTGGTGCGGCCGCCCTTGGCCAATGGTCTTCGCGCCGGCTTCGGCACTGCGATCGAACAGAGCTCCGAGCGTGAAACCCACCAACGCTCCGATAGGTCCACCCACTGCGAAACCCAACCCACCCACGATCCATTTCCCGTAGCTCATGGGTTCACCAGCTTCCTGCTGCCCCGCTGAGGCACGAACGGCCCATGTTGCTGTGCGGTGCCGGTTCCAGCGCGGTACGAGCTGTACAAATGGTCGTGTTGTTCACCGGAAAATTCTGCGGCCGAAAGTAGCTGCACCCGTTGATCAGGGGAACCTCCGCGTCGTTCAACCTGACGAGCGGTCAGTGTGCCCCACCAACGCACCTTTGCGCCTGCGATCATGCAAGTGCCCATCCCACATTCCGGTCATCGCGGCGGCGTCTATGCCGTGGTGAAGGAAACCCGCTCGACTTTCCTGAGCGCGGGAAGCGATGGCACCGTGGTGCGCTGGCAGACGGGATCGGCAACCGAAGGCATCGCCGTGGCCCAGTTGCCGCGACCGGTCTTCAGCTTGGCGCAGCGGGACAACCTCATGGTGGCAGGACTGGATGACGGTTCCGTCCATGTGCTTGACACTGCGACCCGGGCCGAAACACGCAACCTGACGCTCCACTCCAAAGGGGTGTTCGCTTGTGCTTGGACGGACAATGGTGCGCGTCTCCTGAGCCTTGGGGGCGAAGGCTCACTTGCGGTATGGCACTGGCCCACCATGGACCTGGAACGTCAGATCCTTTTGTCCGAAGCCAAGCTGCGATGTGCCGCCATCAGCACCAACGGGCATTGGTTGGCCGTAAGCGCGAACGATGGGCGAGTGCACGTCCTGGACACCGCCGACTTCAACGAACTGATCACCCTCGACGCACATGAAGGCGGAGCCTACGGCCTGGCTTTCCACCCTACCAAGCCCGTGTTGTTGACAGGCGGCCGCGATGGGAAACTATGCGCGTGGAAAATGGACGGGCAATGGAAGCGCGTGCTGGAGATCCCGGCGCACCAAGGCTCCATCTACAGTGCCATGTTCAGTCCCGATGGTTCGCGCTTGGCCACCGCCAGCCGGGACAAGACCATCAAGGTCTGGGATGCCACATCGATGGATCCACTCATGAAGCTCGACCGGAGCAACGGCGGCCATACCCATTCGGTGAACGCGTTGGTATGGCTCAGTGATCAATGGCTCGTCAGCGTGGGCGATGACAAGCGCGTGCTGCAATGGTACTTGAACCGGTAGCACGGTGCGCGCGGTACTTTGGCCGCATGCGCAAATTCCTCCTCCCCTTGATCGTGCTCGGCACCGCTTGCGGCAGCGGCGATGCATGCAAGGATCACTTCACTCCTTATGAGGATGTTGTCTCAGGCCGACTGCGGACGGAAAGAAATGCAGCGTTCATCGATGGCATGGCGCACTACGCGCAAGGCGACTTCTTGGAGGCTTCAACACTGCTGGCCACCCACGTTGAAGGATCGGACCATGAGCCGCTGCCCCGGCTCTACCTCGCGTGCTCTTACCTGGCAACGGGCAAGCCGTACGACGCCGAACTGCAACTGGACCTCATTGAACGCGACGACCACGACGCCTTCCGCGACCATGTGGATTGGTACCGCGCGCTGTGCCACGTGTGCAGCGACCAAGTACCCCGAGCGCGGACCGAACTGCAAGCGATCGTCGCCAAACCCCGGCACACATTCCACGCCCAAGCCGAAGCTCTCCTGAACGACCTACCCGATCGAACCAATGCGTGCATCGGCTGCTAACCTGGATCAACTTGAGGAGCAATTGACCGGCCCACTTCCCGGCCATGCAGGTTTTCTGGCATTGAGCGGCTGGCGCACGCAGGCCATTGAGGAGGCCCGCAAACGGGATGCGTCCCCGAAGGAGAGCGCCGTCATGGTGCTGTTGCACGATCGCGATGGCCGGCTGCAAACCACGCTGATCCAACGGCCCGAGTACGACGGCGTGCACAGTGGACAAGTCGCGTTCCCCGGGGGACGGCGCGAACCGGAAGACGTCGACCTATGGGCTACGGCGCAGCGCGAAATGCACGAGGAGATCGGCGTGCCGAGCGATGGTCTGCGGCTGCTGGGACGGTTGAGCGAGCTCTACATACCACCCAGCCGATCGCTGGTGAGCCCGCACGTGGCCTACCTGCCCTCCGCGCCGTCCTATGCACCGGACGCGCGAGAGGTGGCTGCTGTTTTCGAGGTTGCATTGTCGGACCTGCTTGCGCCCGCAGCGCTGGGCACGGCGCAACGCTATGTTCAGGTGGTAGAGGTCAAGGCCGATGTGGCCTGCTTCCACTTGGGAGGGCGCGAAGTGTGGGGTGCAACGGCGATGATGCTCTGGGAGCTACGCGAGCTCCTGCTCCGGATGCGCGATACCTAACTTGTCGCGATAGGTCTTGTTGGGCTTGGTCCCGTTGGTGTCGGCACTGTACGTCTCCTTGATGCGCATCACCAAGTACATGTCGATCTCGCCCTTGTTCTTGGCGTCCACCTTGCCTCGGTACACACACTCCACGATGTCCTTCACCAGTTCGTAGGTGGCACCGCTGATGTTCACCTCCCCGGCAACGCCGCTGCTCTCCATCCGGCTGGCGGTGTTCACCGTGTCGCCCCAGATGTCGTATGCGAACTTGCGCTTGCCCACTACGCCCGCAACGACCGGGCCCGTGTGCACGCCAATGCGCAGCACCCAGGGCTCCTTGCCGATGGCCTTCCGTTCCTCGGCCCAAACGCGCATGAGCTCGCGGATCTCCAACGCGGCTAGCACGGCCCGGTGCGCGTGGTGCGGATCGTTGGTGGGCACACCGCCGGCGCACATGTAGCTGTCGCCGATCGTCTTGATCTTCTCGATGCCGTACTTGTCGATGATGGCATCGAAGTGGATGAAGCAGTCGTCCAATTCGCTGACGAGCTCTTCGGGTGTCATGGATTCCGCCACGCGGGTGAAGCCCTTCATGTCCGTGAAGACCACCGTGGCCGCGTTGTGCCTGCGCGCCGTGGCCTTGCCCTTCTCCTTCAGTTCCTCGCTCACCTCCTTCGGCAGGATGTTCAACAACAGGTCCTCGATCTCCACCTTCTGCTTGCTGATCTCCTGGCTCTGTGCCACGACTTCCGCCGTGCGCTCCTCCACGCGTTGCTCCAGCACTTGGTTGCGCAGTCGAAGTGTTCGTTCGCGCACCTTGATGTACGACCATGCGCTCATGCCCATCACCACCACCAACGCGCTATAGAACCACCACGTGCGGTACCACGGCGGCAGTACATCAATGCGCAACTCCGCCGGTGGGTCGCTCCAGATGCCTGCGCGGTTCATCGCCTTTACCTTGAAGGTGTACTCACCGGCCGGAAGGCTGGGATAGTAGGCGTCGCTTTCGAAGGTGAGGGGTTGCCAGTCCTCTTCAAGCCCGTCCAGGATGTACTGATAGCGCACGGCCTCGGGATCGGTGAGGCTCACGCTGCCGTAGACGATGCGCAGGCCCTTGTCGTCGTGCGCGAGTTCGATGGTGGATGCCACCGGGCGGTCGACCAGGTCCACCTTGATGTTGCGGATGGACACGAGCGGCGCGATGGTCTTATCGGCTCCTTTGGTGCGCGCGATCTTGGTGGCACCGCGGGCAGTGCCGAACCAGATGTCGCCGTTGCGCGTCTTGCACACCGCGTTGGGTTTGGCTTCGATGCCCACGAACCCGCTGCGCGCAGTGAACGAGAGGAAGTCGTTCACTTTGGGCCGCCACTTGTTCAATCCCTTGTTGGTGGCCACCCACACATGGCCATCGTCGTCGGCCATGATCGAGCGGATGTTGTTGCTCAACAAGCCGCTCTCCATGCCATACGTGGTCTGCTGCTTGCCGTCCTTCAACACCACGATGCCTTGACCTTCGGAGCCGATCCACAAGCGACCCTCTTTGTCCTGGGTGAAGCAGGTGGGCGTGATCTGGCGGTCCAGGGAGACGGCCGCCGGTTTGCCGTTGTCCACGCGGGCGAGGCCTTTGGTGGTACCGGCCCAAACGGTTCCACGGTCGTCACGGAACAGCGCTGTCACGTTCCTTGATGGCAGCCCATCATTCTCATTGAACACGCTCGGGATGTTCGCGTTCACGTAGCGCACCAAACCATTGATCGTTCCGATCCACAATTCATTGGCCTGTCCGTTCTCCAACGCCGTAACGCGACCATCGGCGATGGCCGCCAACAGATCAGGATGCTCGATCATCGAATAACCGGGAGCGAGATCGATCAATCCCGTGGTTTCCATCCCGATCCACACGTGACCTCGTGAATCCTGCCGCATGCACCGCACACGATTGCTGGTGAGATCGCCTTGCTGCGCGGTGAGCGTCTTCACCCGGGCCGTGCTGTTGTTCGCAGCATCCAGGATGTTGATGCCGCCGTTGGTCCCGAACCAGATGCGGCCGTCCTGGTCTTCAAGGACGGCCCAGACCTGCGGATCCAACAAACCGTCCTGGTCGTTGAAGGTCAGGAAACGTTCCCCGCGGTAAAGGTCCAATCCATGGTCGTTGGTGGCAATGAGCATGTTGCCTTCGCGATCCCGCGCGATGGCCCGGATAACCACGCTGTGCAACCCGTTGTCCGTATCGAAGCGCTGCACCCCGTTCGGCTGCACACGGGCAAGACCCTTGTCCCATGTGCCCACCCAGATGTTCCCCTCTTCATCCTCTCCGAAGCAGGTCACGAAATTGCTCGGAAGGCCGGTCAACAGGTCGTAGGTGCTGCCCCGCTCGGTTCCACGGTCGAGCTTGAAGGCACCGCTCTGGATGCTCCCGAACCACAGATGTCCCTTCGAATCCTCAAAGACGGAGGTCACACCTTCGGGAACACCGTCAAGAGACAACGATGTGAAAGCGCCGCCCTTGACGTCGGAAAGCTTCACACTGCCGCCGTCTTCCATAACGCAGATGGAACCATCGCGCAACGCGAGCACCGCATTGATGTTGTCGCTCAATTTCTGCGCACTTCCGAACACTTGTGTCTTCAAAGCACCGTCAGCGCCGACTTCAAGCACTTTGTGCAGACCCTGCCCGTACGTGCCGAGCCAAACTGAACCATCAACGGCTTGCGCCATGCCCGTGACATCGGCGGTGAGCGCGCCGTTCGTCACCGCCAGCTTCCGGAAGGAACCGTTCTCCAAGAGCGAGATACCACCGTGCAGATGCCCCACCCACAGCCGCCCCTCCCTATCGATCATCAAACTGCGCGCACCATTGGGCGCCATACCCTCACGTTCGCCCATCGCCACAACGGCATTGCCATCGTAGCGAGCTAACCCCGCTTCCGTGCCCATCCACACCAGACCGGTGGAGTCTTGCACGATGCAATACACCTTGCTCGCGGGCAGCCCTTGCTCAACGGAGATGTTCTCGAAGTAGAAATCCTGGGCCGTGGAAGTCAGGCCAACTAGGAGGAACAGAGGCAACAGGATCCGCTTCACGCGCTTACGATCTCTCATCGCGTCAGTTCATAGAAGCTGGCATCGGCACCGGCGGCGTCGCTCACCACCAACGTGTTCGTTACGCTCTCGCTGTAGTTCTCGATGAGCCCTTTGAGCGGGCCGTAGTTGTAGAAGGTGTAGATGTCGTCCTTGCGGGCATCGGTGGGCACCCAGTAAGTGCGGCCGCTCACGGTGCGGCCGTGTCCGGCGTACCACACCAGCACGGTGTTCACCTTGTTGGTTCGCACCAGGTCGCGCAATTCGATGTTGAAGAAGCGCTCGATCTGCTGCTTGCTGAGGTTGCGCTTGGTGATGGTCTTCTGCACGCTGTACTTGGCGAAGGCCTTCTGCATCTTGGCCACGTCGTCCGCAGGACCTTGCAAGGCCGGGAAGTTCTTGTAGTCGGTGTTCTCGATCATGATCACCCAGGTGACACCGGTGGAACTGCTCACCGGTTTCTCCACGGGTTTGTCCGCTGGCTTGTCGGCCGGTTTGTCCGGGCGCACGGGTTCCACCACGGCCACAACGGGTTCGCGGCGCTTGATGCCGTAGCTGCGTTCTGATGTGTTGCCGTGCTGATCTTCTGCCCGCACGGTAACGCGATCGCGGCCTTCGATGGAGAGCTTGATGCTGAACTCGGTGTGCGTAGTGTCAGGGATGAAACTGGCCATGATGCCGTCCACAGTAATGGCGTGCACATGGCTGGCGTCGGTGGCGCGACCTTCCACGAACAGGTCCTTCCTTCCGGCATCCACGGTGATGATGCCATCGGCACTGGCCAATGGCTGAGTGAGTTCCAGCACCGGAGGAACGGCCTCGGTGCGCACCACGTCGAGCACCACGGAATCCATGTTGCCGTAAACGTCCATGGCCAGCACGCTGATGGACTTTGCGTTTGCCGCCAACGGCACGCTGCCGATGAACTGAGGGTCGCGTTCGTCCTTCGGGTAATCCACCGCTTGGCCGTTGACGGTGATGCGGTCCAGCAAACTCTTGTCGCGCACATAGCCGCTCACCTTCACCTGCTTCAGCGCGCTCGATACATGCACGGAGGTGCCTGCACGGTACGGCTCCAGCACGTTGATGACCGGCGCATCGCTCTCGCGCCCCATCTCGAACGCCTGCTTGGCAATGCGCGCTCGGCGCACTTCAATGTCTCGGCGTTGCTCGGGCCCGAAAGCTGTGTTGTCCCCCATGGCCTTCTTGGCAAGGTCGAGGTCCTTCACCGCGCCGTCCAGGTCGAGGTTCTTCTCCTTGCATTCGCTGCGCAACAGCAGCAACTGCGGTTCGTCCGGCTTCAACAGCAGGGCCTTGTTCAGGTCGTTCACGGCGTTCTGGTGCTGGCCGTGGCCGTGGTAGTACTGCGCGCGGTAGTGGTACACGTCCACGTCCTCGCGCCCAAGCGCAATGCACTTGCTGATGTCGTCGATGGCGCGGGCATACTCTTTCTGCAGGGCCAGCGCTTTGCTGCGGGTGAAGAGCGCGTCGGTGCTGCGCGGGTTCAGCTCGAGCGCCGTGGTGGTCTTGCCCACCGCCTGGTCCAGCGTGCGTAGCTGCATGGTGCTCGCCGTGTAGCCCTCGTACATCTTCAACTGCGTCTCGGCGTAGCCCACGTAGGCCTGCTCGTACATGTAGTTCCAGTCGATGACCTGCTGGAAATCCTCGGCGGCCTTGGAGTAGTCGCGGCGCTGCAAGGCCACAAGGCCGTGCAGGTAGTGCGTGTCCGTGGTCCGCTTTACACCGATGGCTGCTTCAGCACTGGTGTGCGCGCAATCGAGGTCGCTGGTGGCCAGGCAGGTGCGCGTGCGGCACTGCAAGGCCATCATGTGCTTCGGGTCCACGGTGAGGGCCCGGTCGCACATGGCCTTGGCCTCGTCATAGCGCTTCAGGTTGTACAGCGACCAAGCGGCTTTGTTCGCGTTCTCCGCGTTGCTCGGGTCAACTTCCACCAAGGCTTTGTAATCGTTGGCCGCATCACTCGCACGACCGGTGCGCTCGTACAGATCGGCCCGGCCGGTGAGCGCCTTCACGCTCTTCGGGTCCACCTGCACGGCCAGTGTGTAGCGCGCGATGGCCTCGTTCAGGTTGCCATCCTTCTCGAAGCTCTCAGCTTCCTTGATGAAGGCTTTGGCCCCTTGTCCGAAAGCAGCAAGACCCGGGAAAAGACCCAAGGTGAGCACGGCGATGGCAAGGCAGGAGGTGCGGGAGGTGAGCGTGGGGTGCATCCGTGGCAAAGCTGCATGGCAGACCTCGCAATCGCAATACCGCGAACGGTCGACTTGGGACGGGGGCCGGGGATCACCGCTCGCACCCGTGGAAGTCGTGCTTCTCGCCTACCGCCCACAACGCCAAAGGCCCCGGTGGTGGGGCCTTTGGAGCGAAAGCGGGAACGGATCAGAAAGCGTAGCCGATGCTGATACCACCACGCAGGATGGGAAAGAGCTTGCCCTCGAAATCAGCCCATGCCTGCGTAGTAGAAGCCCCTGCGGTAGGGTCCGTGAGGATGTCGCCGAGCATGAACACCTGCACATCAGCGTCGTCCTGGTACTTCTCGATGTTCTCCTTGATGGTGATGTAGTCCGCCAAGGTCAGGTCCGGGTCATTGGTTTCAAGGTGCACATTGCCGCTGGCCACACCTGCGCCAACCCCGATGTCCATGTACAGGCGCGGAGCGAGCAGGAACTGTGCACCGAGGCCCAAGCCACCGCCGAATGCACTGGCGTTGCCGTCCATCGCCCCTTTTATGATGCGGCCATCGTTGGTAACGTAGTCGTACGGCAGCTTGAAATCATAGTTGAAGTAGCGCAGGAAGACCTCGATATAGAAGCCGTGGAAAGTTTCACGCGGGTAGAAGCGGAAATACGGATTCACGAAGGGACCGCTGGGCTCCACTTCGCCGCTGTACGTCTGCCGTTCGCCATCAAGTTCACCGAGGGCTTCGACTTTGATGGTGCTGGGCAGCTTGTAGCCGGCCAAAAGACCAACGGAGGTCTTGCCCCCGGTCTTCTGCTCGTAGTTCAGGTTGATCGCAAGACCGGCGTAACCCGCAAGGTTGGTCTTGATGATGCGGCGTGGCTTGAACAGTTCTGCAACGGGGTCTTGTGCGTGCAGCGCGGGAAGGCCCAACAACAAGGTTGAGCAGAGCAGCAGGTGTTTCATCTCTAACAGGGGTAGGTGGAGGTTGGTGGGCGGGAGATCGAATGTAGGCGGCCCCGCGCCACACTGCAAATGACAATTGCCATTTGCACCGCGCCATGGCCCGGGCTGCGTGGCGGACCGTTGATCCGCCGTGGCTGATCAGCCTTCCTTCGAGAACTTGGCCATCACCTCCGGGGTGACGCCCGTGGTGCTGAACCCGCCATCGTGAAAGAGGTTCTGCATGGTGACGTAACGGGTGTAGTCGCTGAAGAGCGAGAGGCAATAGCGGGCACAGTCCTCGGCGGGGGCGTTGCCGAGCGGGCTCATGGCTTGGGCGAAACCGAAGAACCCGTCGAAGCCTTTGATGCCTGCACCGGCCGTGGTCATCGTGGGGCTTTGGCTGATGGTGTTCACGCGCACGCGCTTGGCCCGGCCCAGATGGTAGCCCCAACCGCGGGTCACGCTCTCCAGCAGGCTCTTGGCATCGGCCATGTCGCCGTAGTCGGGGAACACGCGCTGTGAAGCGATATAGGTGAGCGCCACACAGCTGCCGCCTTCAGCCAGGACATCGAGCCGGTGTGCGACCTGCAGCATGCGGTGGAAGCTCATGGCGCTCACATCGAGCGTCTGCTTGTACCACTCATAATTGAGGTCGGTGTAGGTCTTGCCTTTGCGCACGTTGGGGCTCATGCCGATGCTGTGCAGCACGAAATCGAGCTTGCCGCCCAGTTGCTGCACCGCTTCGGTGAAGAGCTTCTCCAGGTCGGCGTCGTTGGTGGCGTCGGCGGGGATGACAGCCGCACCGGTGCTGTCGCTGAGCTTCTTGATCTCGCCCATACGCATGGCCACCGGAGCGTTGGTGAGCACGAAACGGCCACCTTCGGCATGGGCCAGCTCGGCGACTTTCCAAGCGATGCTCTGATCGTTCAATGCGCCGGTGATGATGCCGCGCTTTCCGTTCAACAGTCCGTGGGCCATGGTGGTTCGTTGGATGCGGGCCGAATATAGCCGCCGCGTTCCGGGGCGGTCCGTCACTTGCCCTTCAACAGCACGCGTGCATTCTCCAGCGCGGCCTGCGTGGTCTTGCGGCCGCTGAGCATCTGCGCTACGGCCAGCACACGCTCTTCGTCGTCGAGGAACCGCAGGTTGGTGTGCGTGCCCTTGGCATCGGAGGTCTTGGTGACCAGCAAGTGCTCATCGGCCTTGCTGGCGATCTGCGGCAGGTGGGTGATGGTCACCACCTGACGTTGCTTGCCCATGCGGGCCATGAGTTCGCCCACACGATCGGCCGTGCCACCGCTCACACCGGTGTCGATCTCGTCGAACACGATGGTGGGCAGGCCAGTGCTCTGTGCGGCGAGGGTAAGCAGGGCCAGCATCACGCGGCTCACCTCTCCCCCGCTGGCCACGCGCTCCAACGGCTCGGGCGCGCGGTCGGCATTGGCGCTGAAACAGGCTTTGATGCGGTCGGCACCTGTGGGGCCCGGCTCCGCAACTTGGTGCTCGAACACGAAAACCGCGTGCGGCATCCCCAGTTCGTGCAACAACGTGCTCACCTGCTCGGCCAAGGGCGCCATGGCTTTGCGGCGGGCTTTCGATAGGCTATCGGCGAAAACGAGCAGCGCCTTCCGCGCGGCTACCTCTTCGAGCTCCAGCTGAACGATGCGATCGGCCATGGAACCGATCTCGCCGCAACGCGCGGTGAGCTGCTCGCACAGCGCGATCAGTTCGGCTTCGTCCTTCACCCTGTGCTTGCGCAGCAGACGGTTGATGGTGTCCACGCGCTCCGTCAAACGGGCGGCCTCGGCGGGGTCCATCTGCACCTGCTCGGCCTGGCGGGCGGCTTCGTCGGCAATGTCCTGCAGTTCGATGCGGGCGCTCTCCACGCGTTGGAGCAGTTGCGCCAGCGCGGTGTCGTGCGCGGCGGGTTTCTGAAGTTGTTGCTTGGCGGCGGCCACGGCGTTCAACGCGCCGTTCTCATCCGTAAGCGCGGCTTCCACGTTGAGCAGTGCGCGCAGCGTGCCTTCGGCGTTCTCGGTCCGCGCCAGGGCCTGCTCGGCTTTGGCGAGCTCGCCGTCCACGAGCTGCGCGGCTTGCAGTTCGTCGCTCTGGAACTTCACGTAGTCCAGTTCGGCCTGTGCCTTGGCCTCTTCTTCTTTCAGGTGCGCCAGTTCGCGGTCCAGCGTCCACCAAGCCGCGTGCAGCTCGGCACATTCGGCCACCTTGTCCTTCAGTCCGGCGTGGTGGTCGAGCAGGCGCAATTGGAAAGCGTGGTCGTGCAGCAGCAGCGTTTGATGCTGGCTGTGCACGTGCACCAGCCCGGCGGTGAGGTCGCGCAGCTGCTCCAGCTTCACCGGGGTGTCGTTGATGAAGGCCCGCGAGCGGCCGCCAGCATCCACCTGCCGGCGCAGCAGCGTGCGCGGCTCGAAGGGCAGTTCGTTCTCCGCGAACCAGGTCTTGCGGTCCTTGCCCACCTCCACCTCCACTTCCACGACGCACTTGCGCTGCGGGTCGCGGGCCACGTTGCCGTCCATGCGGTCGCCCATGGCCAGCCCTAAAGCTCCCAGCAGAATGCTCTTGCCGCTGCCCGTCTCGCCGGTGATGGCGGTGAGCCCTTTGCGCAGGTCGAGCTCCAGCTCTTCGATGAGCAGGTAGTTGCTGATGGAAAGGCGGGTGAGCATGGAGGCGAAGATGATGCGATCGGGGGATCCTCGTATGTCTTGGGGACATGTTGGGAAACGATCCGCAGAGTACAACTATCCGCACGGAAAGGACTGTCCACAGATGACACAGATGTCACGGATAAATACAACCGCCGAGCTGTCCGGGCATTTCATCTGTGTCATCTGCGCCATCTGTGGAAAAGGCCTGGGCGAGCTTGCGAGCCCCTACCTCGGCGTGAACACCATCCGCTTCACCTCCAACCGCGGACTTCCGAAGTTCAATAGAAGACCTCTTTCGATGCCGGTCGCCTTCAGGTAGTTCAGCAGCTGCGACTCCTCCACGCCGCTGAGCGCTCTCAACGCCTTCAGTTCCACTACAACCTCACCGTAGCAGATGAAGTCCGCGCGGAAGGACGTGTTCAGGCGCTCACCCTTGTAGTGTATCGGCAGTTCGACTTCCACAGCGAACGGAATGCCTCGGGCACGGAACTCTCGGGCCAATGCCTCCTGGTACACGCTCTCCAAGAACCCGGCACCCAACTCCGACTGCACCTCCATCGCCGCACCGATGATGGCATGCGTCTGTGGGTCGCGGTCGTCCATAGAGCAAGTATATCAGGGATGGACTATCCACAGGAAGAGCTATCCGCAGGAAGAACCTTCCACAGATGACGCAGATGACACAGATAAATACAGATGCCGAGCGGTCCGGGCATTTCATCTGTGACATCTGCGACATCTGTGGAAAAAGAAGGCGAGCCTGCGAGCCGCACTATCTGCGACGTCTGCGCCATCTGTGGAAAGCAAGGCGAGCCTGCGAGCCGCATTCTCTGTGACATCTGCGTCATCTGCGGAAAAAGAAGGCGAGCCTGCGAGCGCATTCATCTGTGACATCTGCGCCATCTTTGGATAACCCCTCTGCGGCCTACTTTCGGCTCCGATGGCAGAAAAGATCGACATCGAAGCCTCCAAGAACGAGGACTTCAACAAGCTGAAAGTCTCCGACCTCAACTCCCGCCTGAAGAAGATCCACCTCGGCGGCGGCGAAAAACGCATCGCCAAGCTCAAGGCCGATGGCAAGCTCACCGCCCGCGAGCGCATCGACGCCCTGCTCGACCCCAAGAGCCCGCGCATCGAGATCGGTGCCTTCGCGGCCGATGGCATGTACAAGGAACATGGAGGTGCCCCCAGCGCGGGTGTGGTGGTGGTGATCGGCTACGTGAGCAAGCGCCAATGCATCGTGGTGGCCAACGACGCCACCGTGAAGGCTGGCGCCTGGTTCCCTATGACGGGCAAGAAGAACCTGCGCGCGCAGGAGATCGCTATCGAGAACCGCCTGCCCATCATCTACCTCGTGGATAGCGCGGGCGTGTACCTGCCGATGCAGGACGAGATCTTCCCCGACAAGGAACACTTCGGACGCATCTTCCGCAACAACGCGGTGATGAGCAGCATGGGCATCACGCAGATCGCCGCCATCATGGGCAGCTGCGTGGCGGGCGGCGCCTACCTGCCCATCATGAGCGACGAGGCGCTGATCGTGGAGAAGACCGGCAGCATCTTTCTCGCCGGCAGCTACCTGGTGAAAGCCGCCATCGGTGAGGACATCGACAACGAGACCCTCGGCGGCGCCACCACGCACAGCGAGATCAGCGGTGTGACCGACTACAAGTGCAAGGACGATGCGGATTGCCTGAAGAAGATCCGCGCCATCATGGACAAGCTGGGCAACCCGAAGGACGCGGGCTTCAGCCGCGAGAAGTCACAAGCACCGAAGGCCGACCCGAAGGAGATCTACGGCATCCTCCCCTCCGAGCGCGCCAAACCCTACGACATGCGCGAGGTGATCGCGCGACTGGTGGACGACAGCGACTACACCGAATACAAGGAGGGCTACGGCCAGAGCATCATCACCGCCTACGCCCGCATCGACGGCTGGGCCGTGGGCATTGTGGCCAACCAGCGCAAGGTGGTGAAGAGCAAGAAGGGCGAGATGCAGTTCGGCGGCGTCATCTACAGCGACAGCGCCGACAAGGCCACGCGCTTCATCGCAAACTGCAACCAGAAGAACATCCCACTGGTCTTTTTGCAGGACGTCACCGGCTTCATGGTGGGCAGCCGCAGCGAGCACGGCGGCATCATCAAGGACGGCGCGAAACTGGTGAACGCCGTGGCCAACAGCGTGGTGCCCAAGTTCACCATCATCATCGGCAACAGCTACGGCGCCGGCAACTACGCCATGTGCGGCAAGGCCTACGACCCGCGCCTCATCGTGGGCTGGCCCAGCGCGCAAGTAGCCGTGATGGGCGGCGAGCAGGCCAGCAAGGTGATGCTCCAGATCGAAGTGGCCGCGCTGAAAGGCAAGGGCGAAACGATCACTCCCGAGAAGGAAGCCGAACTGCTGAACAGGATACGCGGGAAGTATGAGGAGACGATCAGCCCGTACTATGCGGCGAGCCGGCTGTGGCTGGATGCGGTGATCGATCCGTTGGAGACGCGGACGTGGGTGAGTTTGGGGATAGAGGCTGCGAGCCAGGCTCCGGCGACGCGGGCGTTTAATATGGGGGTGTTGCAGACGTGATGTGGCTGGGCGTGCCCCCGCCTCAAATGCAGGCGGGGTCCGGCTTTCCGCTGCAAGTCCGCACTCGTCGTTCCTCCTCGCTTGCGGGCTTGTAAGCACCCCCATTTTAGGCGCAGCGGTTTGTAAAGGTACTTTTGAGTGTGGTGGTGTTGTGGATGTCCTGTTGAACTGTGGGGAAGTCCGCGCGTGAGCCTGTGTAGTGGGCAGGGAGTTGTCCACATTTCAACAGGAACGCACGGGGCGATAAGCGCAGCAACGACCTGTGCGGGCGCTGGTTGTTATAGCGCCACATCCACTCTTGCGTGATGGTGCGTACTTGGTCCAGGCGTTCGAAGATCACGCATTGAGCACTTCGGTCCGGTACGTTTTGTTGAAGCGCTCGACCAAGCCGTTCTGCATGGGCATGCCCGGCTGGATGTAGGTGAAGGCGATCCCGTTGGATGTGGCCCATTCCTGCATGGCGTGTGCGATGAACTCCGGGCCATTGTCCATGCGAAGGCGTTCGGGCTTACCACGCCAGGCGATCAGCTGGTCCAGCTCACGGATCACGCGTGCAGCAGGCAGAGAGGTGTCGACCGCTATGCACAAGGCTTCCCGGTTGAAGTCATCGATCACGTTGAAAGTGCGGTACTTGCGACCGGTCACCAGCGCATCGCTCATGAAGTCCATGCTCCAAGTGATGTTCGGGCCGATGGGCAGCACGATCGGGTCCTTCACCCGCTCGGGCACCCGGCGCTTCGTACGCCTGCGCAAGTGCAGGTCCGCCTCCTTGTAGAGCCTGTGCACCCGCTTGTGGTTGGCCCCGGTCCCCTCAGTGACCATCTGGTCGAAGGTCAGACCGAACCCCCATGTGGGGTTCTGATCCACCACTCGCATCATGTGCTCGATCACTTCCGCATCGTTCTTCTCCTTGGGCGCATAGCGATACACGCTCGCACTCAAGTTCAACAGCTTGCAGGCCCGGCGTTCGCTGTACTGGCGCTGTTCGACCAGTCGGCGCACGACCTCTCGTTTGTCGTCCGGGCCTACAACTTTCCCTCGATGATCTCCTTGAGCACCTGGCGGTCCATCTGGGCCTCGGTGTACATCTTCTCAAGGCGCGCATACTTGGCCTTCAGCTCCTTGAACTCCTTGAGCTGGTTGGCGTCCAGGCCGCTGTACTTGGCCTTCCACTGGTAGAACGTCGGCTGGCTCACGCCATGTTCCCGGCACACGTCCGAGACCTTCTTGCCTGCCTCATGCTCGCGCAGCATCGCAATGATCTGCGTCTCGGTGAATCTGCTCTTTCTCATCCTGATCAAGTTTAGGTGGTTCTACTTCCACCTGCACCTGTTTCAGGGGGTGCTTACAGGCTTTCCGCTGCAATCCGTCACGCAAAATCAGAGCAGTCTACCCTACAGGAAAGCCCACCGGGAAACCGTCAAAGAACTCCGGCTTGATCTTGTTCACGATTGCGTCATGGCGCTGTTGCCCTATGGCGACAAGCTCCTCCGTTTGGTAGTCATTCGCATCTCGGCCACTTACGCTGATATCCTCCAGCCATTGGTGGATAGTTCCGGCATTCTCCTTTTGATTGACGGCAAAGTCCATCATGCCCTGCTCCGCATAACCCAACGAAGACCGGTAGTGGTCTGAAATAGCGAGCACTTCCCGCAATCCTCCATAGGTCAGAAACGCAGTAATGTCCGCACCATGCTGACAGGACATGATCATGCGCGCGCGATTTGCAAGTGACTCGTAGGCCTTGTTGCCGTAGAGCCCAATACTTGATGACAGGAACATGTAGCCACTGATGAACAAGTGGAAAGTGTTGAGGTCTCTAGGTATTCGCGCAATCAGTTCACGTGAGAACAGTTGGGCAATGGATGACCCTACGGAATCCGCGAAGAGGGTGTCCCAGTATGCGCGCTTGTTCCGCACCCCAATGGACGATGCTTGAAGAAGGTGGTAGAACGCGTTGTCCAACTTGCCCAAGTACAGATAGCGCGAGCCAAGGCTGAAATGGACATACGGGTGAGCAACTGCTGTGTAACGGCCACGCACTTCCCCAAGGGCTTCGAGACTCCCGGCAGAAAAGAACTCTTGATTGAAGCGAGCGAACCATTCCGGTATCGCACCGCCACTCCCAGTCGCGGGACCAGTTTGCGTGCGACTGATGAGATAGGTCTCCATCACATCGCAGAAATCCTTGAGTTGCGCATACGTCCCGTTCGTCCTCATCTGTTGAACATGGGAGGCCAATAACGCCTGGCAATCTCCATAGTTCTGAGCTGAGCCAAAGCTTCCACGATGATTGGCTTGCATAGACTCCAACTTCTGTCGAAGAATCTGGCCGTTGTCATAGGATAGATGTCCTCCTGCAAGGCCCTGCGCAATCAGGTTCAATCCTAACTCCATTCGGTTGCTCTTCATGTATGCCATCGAGAGCTTGTCGAAGACGTTGATGTTGGCTGGGTCATAGGCCCGAACGTCCTCGAGAATCTCACACCGGTCCTTTGGTGGCAACAAACTCAACAGGGACATGACAGGTGGCTCCGAACCGAATCGGCGCTGTTTGAAATAACCAATGAAACCCAAGTGCTCTGCTCCCATGACCTTCTGTTTACCCAAACATAGTAAACCAGCTTCAATAAATGAGGCCTCCGCCAGGCTGACTGGCTACTTGGCATATGCCGCGAATGACTACGGTCCGAAGAGAACCACCGGTGTGTAGGAAAGGATCGCATGCGCGCGAGCGAACATCGGTTTCATACTAGCAATATCGAGGACTTGGGCATCAAACACCTTTGCACCGTTCTGGTCCTCCGTGTACCGAAACGACGATGCGCTTGGCATCAACCTGATCAGACTTTCCATGCACATACACTCTGCTCGGAAGTAGGCGAGCGTGTCATCGTCCATCCTACCCTGCTCGACCACCAATGCAACGAACTTTCTGTGAAGCTTGCTTAGGTCATGTGTGTTCGCCATCTGTTGACCTGAAGCGTTCTGACCTTCTTGGATCATACACTGAATATTGGCTTTAAGTCCAACCTCGAGAGCATGTCTCATCAAATACAGCAACGGGTAGCTGCAATGGTCGGCGGAAAACGAAGTCTGTTCAATCGCCCTGTACAGATAATCGACCGCACGGGCATATTGGCCGAATACACCCATGAATCCTTGGGGGTATTGCCCCGGCCGTACTTCGAATTGACCTCTTCTCATGACGCCAATTTAATGCGACTGAGAATCACCGGTTGAACCGGTCCCCTTTCCAATTCATCGGGTTGTCGCGCGTTGGGGCCTATCATTATCGGCCCGCCCCGCCACCGAACCGGTCGTGTCGCCAATTCATCGGGTTTTCGCGGATGTATTTCGTCCGCCGTACGGCGGCCTCCGGGCTTTCCACTGCTGTCCCTAACGCGAAATGCGGATCACCGGTTGAACCGGTCCCCTTTCCAATTGGCGGGGTTGTCGGCGATGTACCTGGCGATGCGATTGTGTTCGCCGACATCGCGGATGATGCGTTCGAAATACCCACGTTGCCATATCGGGGTGCCGCGTGGCATCAACCCATCGCGCACGGCCTGCCGCGATACCGCGGCCTTGAACGTTTGCATGATGTGGCCCAACGAATTTTTGACCATGATGGCGATCGGTGGTCGGCGGGGAATGTCGGAACCGTCCGGTGGCGGCGGTTCACCGGTATCGTAGGTGGCGGGTATTCGTAGGGGCGGCGAATTCGCCGCCCCTACCGCCCCGTCACCATCCAACGAACCGCCCGCCGCCACATCCGTGATCACGATGATCCCATGCACATGGTTGGGCATCACCACGAATGCATTGCATACCACCATGGGCATGACCAAACGCACCTTCGACAAGCACAAGGGCAGGCTCTTCCAGAAGCTTGGCGTGAACGAACGCCCCCGCGTCATGCGGATGTGGATGTTGTTCGGAAAGGCCTGAGGCGCTGGTGTGGGTAAGGCAGTACCAGCACCGTGCACAGCCCGCGCTACTCGCCCGCGCGCAGGATGCCATGCGGTTGTGTTCCACCCCACGGTCCGGCGACCGCCTGGATCCATGTCCCTCGGTTCCTGCGGATCGGTAGCCCGTTGGGAAGGTTAAAGCTGCCTCGCGTTAACGCATGCGTATGACCGATCGTGTCCAACGTGATCCGTCACCAAGTTCAATGAGCACTTGATAGGTGCCCGGTGCGAGGTGATCAACAGTTAGTATGACCGGTTCGACCATCCACCGTTCCGTGCGCCCGACCATTCGACCGGCAGCATCCATGATCGTAACATCTACCGGGAGTTCGATGCCTTTAAGAAATATCGAAGCGTGATCGTGCATCGGGTTTGGAGCAATGCTGATGCCAGGCCCTTCATGCTCAGCGATCCCTGTGGTCAGAATAAGCTCACACGCGCTGGTATCCATGCATGTTCCGACGATCACCTCCACCGCATAGCTTCCGGAATTGCCGATGTAGCTCTGCTGATCCGCATTGGGGATGATCGCAAAGGCCGCATTGCAATCGAGCCACTGGTACTGTGCGCCTGCTTCACCCACAGTGATGGTGTTGCCATTCGTCAGCAGGGCTACATCGATGTTCACGACCTGCACGGCCACTGGTGTACGGGCGGCGCTTACCAAGCAGGTGCTATCCTGTGCGTAGTAGGTCTGGTCGGCGAACAGCACCGGCGTATTGAAACTGCTACCGCTGCCTAGCAATGTGCCACCCGTTGGGGCATTGTACCAGCGGATGCTACCTTCTCCTACAACGCTCAACGCAGTGGAACTGCCAGCACAGACCGATAGGTTCGCCGGTGGTGTGTTATCCACAGGAGCCGGTGGTGCGGTTGTACACTGCGCACCGCTAACGAAATTGGGATACTTGGTGGTGTTGACGAAGTAGGAAACGCCGGTATGTGTGCCGTTCTGGAGCATGTTGATGTACGAGCCTACGTAGTCGGACGTATCGAGCCGGACCGGCGTGCCCCAACTGCTTCCCGTGGCGTTGTTGGCGCGTACATACTTCGCTCCTCCCACCGCGCTCTCGGAGTAGGCAATGGCCGGTGCGCCATCCACAACGGCCAGCGAAGAGTACAAACCGACAGTGCCGTTGCTCTGCACCGTCACCGGACTCCCCCACGTGGTGCCATTCGCAGCCGTGGCTCGTATGTACATCAGGTCTGCCGCAGCCAGGCGATAATAGGACAACGCGGGCATGCCGCTTACTATGGTACTGGAGATCTGCCCGTTCGCTAGGCCATCGGGGTGCTGGAGCAAAGACCAAGAGGTACCTGCCGCATCCATTGCCGTTGTGATACTCAACCCGCTAAGATTGTTGAACACCAACATAGGCATCCCGCCAACATCCAACAACGCTAAGCCATTCTGGTTGCCACCATTGAGTTGGAACGGGTTTACGGGCCAGGTGGAACCATCGGCATCCAATGCTCGCTTGTACCGCACGGACGTGCTGGCCCTGTATGCGAGTGCTGGCCAACCATCGATGACCGCTGCACAGATGGCTCTGAAGTCCGAGAGCGAGTTTTCCACGAGGACCGGTGTGCCCCAAGTCGCGCCTAGTGCATCGTTCGCACGCACGCACATCACATCACCGAAACCGAATGAACCAACCCGTCGGTAAGCGATCATCGGGCGGCCATTCGCTACGAACAGAACGCAAGCATCGGCACCGAGCACCCCGGGGTCCACATCCACAAAGCTGGACCAGGTGGTACCCGTGCTGTCCTGTGCCCGTATGTAGCGCAGGGTCGAATCCGTTGTATTCCAATAGGCCAAAGCGGGATACCCTTCCACAATGGCTTGGCTCACGTTCAGGCCCACGGATGGATAGCTATCCATGGTGATCGGCGTGTCCCATGTACCGCTGCCTTGTGCATTCAGGGCACGCACGTACACAAGGTCGTTCCCGCTCATTTCGTATTGCGCCACTGCGGGATGGCCATCCACCACCTCAAAGGCGATGTGCTGACCGTACTGCAACGAGGACGTGATGACCTGTGGCGGGTTCCATGCCGATCCGTTCACATTGGTCGCACGCGCATAGCGAAGATCCAAGTTGGTCACATCCATGTACGCGATCGCCGGCAACCCATCCACTTCACGAAGTTCCGCGTACCACCCCAACGACACTCCGAAGATCGCATCCACCAGCACAGCTGACGACCAGGATGTGCCATCGGCGTCGTTCGCACGAACGAAGCGTACATAGGGTGTTTGACCTGAAGGTGTTGTGGCTATCGCCACGCACGGTACACCGCCGATCACTTCCAAGGAAGCCGCATTCACGTTGTCAGCGTTACTCACTACCAACGACGTTGTGCCCCACGTATCTCCGTTCACGTCGTTGGCGCGGACGAAAAAGGGGGCACCGGCGTTCGTGTGGCAGATGGCCGGTGATCCATTCACCACCTTCAGATCGGCATAGTACCCGGTACCCGCCACGCCACAGGTAACAGGTGCGCCCCAATCCGCACCGTTCGCATCGTTGGCGCGCACGTACCGCACCCGGTTCATACTCTCGTCCCGGAAAGCGATGGCCGGTTTCCCATTGACCACCGCCAAGCTGGAGAATTGGGCAACGGACAAAGCGGCGTCATACACCACCACGGGCTCTCCCCAAGTAAGCCCATCCGGATCGAGGGCGCGCACGTACATCAAATTCAAGCCGATATTGGAAAGGTAGGTGAACGCAGGAAAGCCATTGACCACGGCCAAAGAGAACCGGGTGCCGGCCAACGCCGAATTGAACAAGGCTTGGGGCTCGGCCCAGGTGGTCCCTTGCGCGTCCAAGGCCCGTACCCACAGGATGCGCTTGTGGACCTGATCCGCAGAAACGATGCAGGGCTTGCCGTTCACCACGGCCATGCTGTTGTACTCGCCGCCGCCGCCGCCGCTCCCACGGTAGTCGGGAACCTCTACGGGGGCGGACCAGAATTGAGCGTGAACGTGCAGGCTCAAAAGAAGGATCAGTAGGGTAATGGGTTGGCGCATGGACTGCATCGTTAGGTTGTCGGTTGAACGGTCGCTTGAAGATCCAACATGTGCGATCAATACACGCGAAGTAACAGAGAAACGACCCGATCCGCCCACACGGCACTCCATCGTTGGAGTTGTTCGAGAGCACGATCACGGTCTTGCACTGATCGGGCAAGCGCAGCATGAAGCAGAAGTAGCCCCGCCAGCCGCTC
The DNA here is from genome assembly GCA_016699575.1 of Flavobacteriales bacterium. Lineage (NCBI taxonomy): Bacteria > Pseudomonadati > Bacteroidota > Flavobacteriia > Flavobacteriales > Flavobacteriales bacterium. The sequence continues at coordinate 4,364,193 of CP064979.1, forward strand.
GTGTGGTAGATCACTCATTCCGAAGCCTCATCGCCACGAACGAAGAAGTCATGGCCGTATCCGGAGGACGTTCCATCCTTCAGCAAGGGCGCGGTTGCGGCTTTGTCACACACGCTCGGCGGAAGAAGCTGCGGTGATCGAAGCTCATTCTCCTACACAGCAAGAGCACGTGTGCTGGAGACCACGGTCACATCACCGACGATGGCATCCTGATGGATCACTTGTTCGAATTCCTTCAGGCTATCCGGTTCCGGGTACCGGCCAAGACCTTCGGAATGGGCGTAACCTACGGCGAAGTTTTCGAGCCGCTCACCGGCCGAACGACATGTATTGTGCACCCGTGTGTGCTGGATACCTAGCGGCTCGAATATGGACGACCGCATGAAAGCGCCGAAGGACGTTCCCATATCACCACGATCCCATGCACGTGGTTCGGCATCACCACGAATTCGCCGACATCCGCATGCGGCATGTGTTCGGGGATTGCATCCCAACACCGTTGCGCCAATTCACCAATGGGCGATCGGTGCATCACGCCATCCGCGATCCGTCCGAACAGGTGCAACCGGTCCTGCGTGCAAATGGTCAGGTAATACGCACCGACGTTGGCGTAATCGTATCCCTGCCAGCGGATGGGGGCGCGTTGTGGCAATTCGGACATGGCATCCGAATATCGGCATCACCGGTTGAACCGGTCCCCTTTCCAATTGGCGGGATTCTCCGCGATATAGTGCGCAATGCGATCATGCGATGCCGCGTCGCGGATGATGGATTCGTAATACCCACGTTGCCATATCGGCATACCACGTGGCATCAAACCATCGCGCACGGCCTGCCGTGACCCCGGTTCGGGGACCGGGGGCGGCCTTGAACGTTTGCATGACGTGGCCCAACGATTTTTTGACCATGATGGCGATCGGTGGTCGGCGGGGTGTTATCGTTCCACCGGGATCATCGGTCCGGCCGGGATCCGTAGGGGCCGCGAATTCGCGGCCCCTACCATCCCCGCCCGATGATCCGAAATCCACCGACGTTCCCGCCGCCACATCCGTGATCACGATGATCCCATGCACATGGTTCGGCATCACCACGAATGCATCGCACACCACCATCGGCATGTGTTCCGGTATGGCATCCCAACACCGTTCCACGATGTTGCCCATGGCATTGGGCACCATCACGCCGTCCGCGATATCACCGAACAACGGCAACCGGCCCTGCGTGCATACCGTGACGTAATACGCCCCGGCGCGGGTGTAATCGTACCCCTTCAAACGGATGGATCGGCGATGGAAACGGTCGGCCATGGCAACCCGAATATCGGCATCGGGGCCGGATATATCCGGCCCTACCGTTGCCACACGGGCGTGCCTTGGGGTAACAACCCATCGCCGTAGGCCAAACGCGTAACGGCGGATTTGTACGACGCCACGATCTGCCCCAACGCACCGAGCGGGATGCCCGGCGGTTTCCGCGGATCCCGTAGGGGCGCGTCATGACGCTGTCCATGAAGCCGTAGAGGTTGTAACTGTCCACGCCGCTGGTATGGGTGAGCAGGTGCGTGAGGGTGATAGCCTGCAGGTCGTAGCCATCGCTGGCGAAGAAGGCGCGCGTGCGGTCGGTGAGCAGCGGACCCACCGGCTGGTCGATGGTCAGTTTGCCCTCTTCCACGAGGCGCAGGATGGTGGCGGAGACGTAGGTCTTGATGTTGCTGGCGATGAGGAAGGGTGCCTCCGGATGCAGGGCTTCTCCCCCTTTCGCGGATCGGCCGCTGGCGCCGCTCCAGGCGATGCCGCGGTCCGGTGCTTCCACGTGCAGCATGAGCCCCACCATGGTGGTGTCGGTGCGGTAAACAGAATCCAGCACGGCCTGCGCGCGATGCTGGAAGGTTTGTGCGCTGGCGCTGGTGGCCAGGCCGATGAACAGGAAGAATGCGGAACGCAGGGAGGGTGAACGCATGAGGGCGGTGGGTGTGGGCGGAGGTCTGGAGTTCTTGTGGATGGCATGACTTGTCCCGCATCAGCGGGATCCGCAGTAACGAGAGGCGGCAGTGCTGTTGCGAACGACCTGCGAGGAACACCCGTTTTGCGAACGCGGACGCGTGGGGCCATCGGCTCCTAACAGGCGCCTTCGGTCATTCGACCAGGATCATGCCCTCGACCGATCCATTGACGATCCTCCACAACCCCGCACCACCACCGACCCAGATGGCCCCTGCCCGATCCTCCACGATGAATTGCACATGGCCGAACGGAACGCCATCGGCCAACTGGACCTCGGTGAACGTGGTTCCATCGAAGACGCAGAGGCCACCTCTACCGCTCCCGATCCACAACTTCCCGGTGGCGTCCTGGAGCAGGGCATGGATGCTCGGGTCACACAGGCCGTCCGCGGTGGAATAGGTGGTGAAGACGCCCTCCTTGTACATGGTCAATCCACTGGCCCGGTTGCCGTTGAACCCGAACCAGACGGTGCCGCTCCGATCGGTGTATATCGTACGGACCATATCCTCGCTCAAACCATCCTTCACCAGGAACTGCGTGAAGCTCCCATCGGCGTAGCGCATGGCACCACCGTGGGTCATGGAGGCGAACCACAGGTGTCCGTTCTGGTCCGCTTCGATGCACGGGATCCAGTTGTAGGTGCGGCCGTCCGATTGTTTTGTTCCGATCTCCGTGAGGTATGACGCGAACGCTTTTCCGCTGTACCGATAGGCCCCACCTCCGGCGGTCCCGATCCAGAGGTCGCCGTTCGTATCCATTTCCAAGGCATGCACGGCATTGGGATCGATCATCGGATACATCTCATCGAGCCATCCACCGGTGGTGTCCTTGAAGGGCAAGGGGATGGCTGTGAATGCGCGCCCATCGTACCGGCACAGGCCCTTTGCGGTGCCGAACCAGAGCGCTCCGTCCTGGTCCTGGACGATGTCATGCACCTTCGCGTTGCACAGGCCGTCCCGCGTGGTCAGTTGGTTGAATGCGCTGCCGTCGTAGCGGAACACGCCGGAACCGAACGTCCCGAACCAGAGGATGCCATCCCTATCCAATAGACCGCTCGCGAACCCGTGCTTGGAGGTGATGTCCTTGGCCGCTTCGGTGCGTGGCGTATCCGACCCTGGAAGGCCTTGTTCACCCACCTGTTGTTCCGGACGATCCTGTGCCGTGCAGGAAACGATGATCAAGGCTGTGGCGAGCACGGTGTAGCGCATGATGGCATGGGTGTGGGCGAAGGTCAGCACTTTTCGCGGAGGCGCGGGTTTCGGCGCTTGGTGGACGGACCACTGGAAGTCGGCCCCGCATTTCGCGAGAGGGATGGCTCGACTGCGCTCGGCACGCCACGCTCAGCGGAAAGCCCTACGGGGAGCCTGCCTGCGATGCAGGTCTTCGAGCCGGCACGCCCCCATCATCCAACAACCACTGCCCTACTCCCCCGCCATCGCCGCACGGAAGAACATCATCACATCCTTGTAGATCATGCGATCGGTGGCGTGCCCGATACCCGGATAGGTGCGGAAGCTGGCGTTCACCTTGTGCTGTACGTACACGTTGCGACATTGTGTCCAGCGGTCGGCGATGGGGCGGCCGATGGCAGAGTGCACCACCTGCTGTTCCTGCCGCGAATAGGCATCGTCGAAGAGCACGGCATCGTTGTCGTCCAACGCGCCCAGGTAGAGCAGTTGCGGCACACGCTTGAAGGCGGCGGTATCCGGCGCAGCGCCGAAGAGTTGTTCAGCATCGTGCGTGCCCAACGGATAGTCCAAGGCAATGCCGTTGAGCGAATCCACGGGCAGGATGGCGAGACCGTTGATGCCGCCACAGGCCATGGCCGCCACGCGTTCGGGATGCAGCAACGTGAAGCGGTTGGCGAAGGTGCCGCTGGCGGAGAATCCGTTCAGGAGCACCTTGTCGTGCACCTCATAACCGAGCGCCTTCAGCCGGGGCCGTGCATGCTCCATCATGGCGATGAGCTGCAGGTCGAGCCGCCGCATGGCACCCGTGTCGAGCAGGGCCACGTCGCGGTCCAGCGCGTGGGTATAGTACTGCCAGGCGGTTTGCGGGCGCGGGAAGGCGGGCATGAGGAAGGGCACCTTCAGCCCCCAACTGAGGCTGTTGCCCAGCGATGCGTTGGTGACCTGCTCAGCGGCGGCGCGCACGTGGTAGGCCAGCGTGTCGTTGGTGCCGGTGTTGTTGGTTTCCACCAGCAGGTGCTGCGGGCCGCTCACCGTGCCTTCAGGTATGTAGAGGTAGTACGGGAAGTGGAAGCCCGCGGCGGTGTCGGCGTCGATGAGGAGGAGCGTGTCGTGCGCGAGGGTGTCGCGCTGCTCCGCAACCGGTTCTGCATGCGGCGCTGGGCCACGACCACAGGCAAGGAAAGTCGCGAGCACGAGGAAGAGGGCGGCATACTTCATGGGTTGAAAATAGGCGGCAGTCCGACCAGTGGATGGTGAATGGCGGCTAGCAGATGGTGGATCCACCCATTCACCAACCCCCATTCACCATTCACCATTCACCCGCATTCGCATTCACTCGTCGCGGCTTGGCCTGCCCCGGTCTCCGAGCCGTGGTGCAGGCGAAGGGCAAGGGGGAAATGGCGATGTGCTTCGTTCGGAGCGATTGAATAAGTTCGAGCATCCACCACCCACGTCCTCCCGCCATGCCAAAGCCATACCTGCACGCCCTTCTCATATGCCTGCCGCTTGCGGCAACAGCCGGTCCATCCGCCGACTCACTCCGGCAGGTCCTCGCACGGACCGGTCAGGACACGGCGCGCGTACATGTCCTGAACACGCTGGCGCAGACGTATACCGATACCCGTCCGGACAGCGCGGTCAGCTATGGGACGCAAGCCTTGGAACTGGCCCAGCAACTGGCATTCGAACCCGGTGTTGCCGAAGCCCTGCGCATCATCGGCATCGGCCACATGCGACAGCAGGAGTACGGCATTGCCACCAGCCATCTTCAACGTGCGCTGGCGCTCTGGACCTCCTTGGGCGATGCGGAGAAGCAGCGGCGGACCCACTTCGCACTGGCCCATATCGCGGAGCAACAGAGCGACTTCCCGGAAGCGCTCAAGCAATACCTCACCAGCTTGAAGTTCGCGGAGCAGTTGGGGGACAGCGCGGCGGTGGTGGACATGCGCATGAACATCGGCGTGGTGTACTCACATATGGGGGAGCATGCGAAAGCCATCGCCCTACTGGAGCAGGTGCTGCATGCCCATGAGCGCACAGGGGACAGCCTGGGCATTGCCAAGGCATGCAACAACCTGGGCAATACGCTGGACGACGAAGGCCGCTCCGATGAAGCGCGGACCTACCTCAACAGGGCGGTGGCCTTGGCGCGCGCCTTGGGTCATCCGATGGGTGAGGCCATCACCCTCGGCTCCCTTGCCAACCACTACCAGCGCATGGAGCAGTTCGATACGGCTCTGGTCTACAACGAGCGCATCCTGGTCCTCCTCGGGCAGCTCGGCGACCCGTTCAGACTTGCGGCGGCCTCCATCAACACGGGCGAGATCCTCACCCGGCTCGAACGCTACGACGAAGCGGAGGAGTACCTCAACAAGGGCATCGAATACGCGCGGTCGGTGGGCGCGAAGCAATGGCTGTCCAATGCGCATGCCGGCCTGTACGACATCGCCAATGCGCAGGGCGACGTTGCCGAGGCCCTGGAACAATTCAAGATCCATATCGCCTACCAGGACAGCATCACCAACGAGGCGAACACCCGCAAGACCGTGCAGGTGCAGATGCAGTACGACTTCGACAAGAAGGAGGCCGCCACGCAGGCCGAGCAGGAGAAGAAGGACCAGCGCCAACGCCTGGTGCGCAATACCATCGGAGGCGGGCTCGCCTTCGCACTGCTCTTCCTCGGCGTGGTGTGGCGTCAGCGCAACAAGATCAATGCGGCGCGCAAACGCAGCGATGAACTGCTGTTGAACATCCTGCCGGAAGAGGTCGCGGAAGAGCTGAAAGCGAAAGGCTCAGCCGAAGCCGTGCACATCGACCAGGTCACCGTGCTCTTCACCGACTTCAAGGGCTTCACCGCGATGAGCGAGACGCTGAGCCCACAGGAACTGGTGCGCGATCTGAACGAGTGTTTCAGCGCGTTCGATCACATCACCGCCAAATACGGCATCGAGAAGATCAAGACCATCGGCGATGCGTACATGGCCGCTGGAGGATTACCAACTCCGAACACTACCCACGCCACGGATGTGATCAACGCCGCACTGGAGATGCGCGATTTCATCGCCGAAGGAAAGGCAAGGAAGATCGCCGCAGGCCTCCCCTACTTCGAGATCCGCATCGGTGTGCATACCGGACCGGTGGTCGCAGGCATCGTTGGCGTGAAGAAGTTCCAGTACGACATCTGGGGCGATACGGTGAACACGGCGAGCCGCATGGAGAGCAGCGGTGAAGTGGGGCAAGTGAACATCAGCGAGGCGACGTATGCGCTGGTTCGCGAACAGGCGGGACGCCTGTTCGACTTCACTCCGCGCGGCAAAGTGCAGGCGAAGGGCAAGGGGGAGATGGAGATGTACTTCGTCGGGCGAAGCTCCGAAGAAGCGAAGGCGTGACTTCGTTCACCCGGCCAGAACCCGCGCATCGCGATGGCCGATGCTGGCCGGCTGGTGCACCGCCCGGCCCCGGGATCTCTTGACTGGAGCGTTCCGACCTCGCCGATCACACCACTGCCACGTGCCTCGCCAACGTTTTGAAGCGCACCCCGTTGGCCTGCACCACGGTGATGGTGAGGTGGCCGGTCTTGCTTACGTTGAGGTCGCGAACAACGCCGCGCTTGTTCTTGTGCGTGCCGGCCACCACCACGCAGGTGTCGCCGTCCTTCAGTTGCTTGGTTTTGGCAGTGGGCATGGTGCGCGAGTGATGGTCCGAAATAATGCGGCCCGCTTCACCCTTGAGCCCTGTACACGTCGCACGCATTTCCGTTATCCATGGGTTGGGCCGGTGCGGGGGTGAAGGAAATCACACCAACGGCAGTTCCATGTAGATGTCTGCGCGGGCATATGCCTGCGAGGGCAAGGGCAATTCGCGGAAGCCGAGCGTGCGGTAAAGCGCAATGGCGGTGGCTGCACCAGCGCGGTTGCTGTAGAGCATGAGCGTGTGCCCGCCCTGCTGCCGGGCCCGTTCGATGATGGCCTCGCACAGCACGCGGCCGTAGCCCCTGCCCTTCCACGCATCGTCCACGGCCATCTTCACCATTTGGTACACACCGGGTTTGCTGAAGAGCAGCGCGCAGGTGCCCACCACCGCATCGCCTTCCATGGCCAGTATGATGCATCCGCCGGGCGCGATGATGTTCTCCTGCGGATGGTCCAGCACTTCCAGGTCCACATCCTCCACCACGAAGCTCTTGGCGATCCAAGCCACATTGATGCGTTTCCAGTCCGACTGGTACTGCGGCGCGTAAGTGATGATGCGCATGGTGCGAAGGTCGGTTGCCCGTGGCCTTCCCGTTCATGCTGAGCTGACCGTGGGGTCCGCGCGCCTGCCGCTTCGTCCGCCCACCTGCCCGTTCCGTCAGCGGCGACCCTCGTCGCCATGAGGCACCAGGTCACATTCGCACCATGTTGCGCGCACGGTTGTCGGTAGGGGTATTGGCTTTCGTCGGGGCCATCCTCTTGCCGGGCGTGGCAGGGGCCCAGTGCACCAACTACATCATCGAAATGCCCGACGGCGCCGGCGACACGGAGATCAGCTGGTCGCTGGTTGACCAGAACGGGGTAACGTGGGTCACCGGCGGAGCACCTTTCGGACCTGCGACTTACTGCCTGCCCGATGGCTGCTACACACTGCTGATGTTCGATAGCGGCGGCGACGGCTGGGACGGGCTCGATTGGGACATTGAAGCGGAGGACGGTGGCTGGGACGACCACACCACGTTGAACAACGGATCGCAGGATTTCGAGCAATTCGAGATGGGCGACGATGCCGATTGTGACCCGGGGGGCGGCGGCAACTGTAGCGGGGGGCAGAACCCGTATTACATCAACAGCGACCCGGGGCTGAACCCGCTGCAAATGACATGGACGCTGGCCTTGAACGGCGTGGTCATTAGCAGTGGTGGGTCTAACACGAACGACACTCTTTGTCTAGACCCGACGTGCCTTGTCCTGGTCATGAACGACTCGGGCAACAATGGCTGGCAAGGCGGCAGCATTACCATCACCGACGAGAACGGCGCCATGGTGTACACCGGCACGTTGGCCGCAGGTGCCACGTTGACAGTGAACATCCCCATCGATGGGGGCAGTTGCAGCAATCCGGGCGGTGGTGGTCCCGGCGGCGGCGGCGGGGGTCCAGTGCCCGGTACGGGGCCGGGCGGCGGTTGCAGCAATCTTCCGCCCGGAGGCGATTGCGCCACGGCCGGTTGCGCCTGTGATCCGTTCACCTTCAACATCACCCCCAGCGGCTTCGGCAATGTGAACGAAGTACCCCCTGCCGGTTCCGTGAGCAACCCGTCGTTCTTCAGCGGTGGACCCTGGGGCGGTACCTCGCCGTTCGGCTGTCTGCTGGCGGGCGAGCTCAACAGCACATGGATCCTCTTCACCGTGGGCAGCTCAGGCTCGCTGTCCTTCAGTTTCGGCGCGGGCGGCGGGCAAGCCGGCTTCTACGATTGGGCCATGTGGCCCTTCACCGGTGCATCGAGCTGCAGCGCCATTGCCACGAACACGTTGCCGCCTGTCCGCTGCGTGTGGAACGCCACTTCGGTCGGCGGCACGGGCTTGGCCAATCCGCCGCCGCCCGGTGGAAGTCCCGGCAACTTCGCGCCACCCTTGGCGGTAACCGCCGGGCAGCAGTTCATCATCTGCTTCAGCAATTGGAGCTTCATCAACACGAGCGTCAGCCTCGATTTCTTCGGCACGGCCGGCATCCAGTGCGGCCCAACGGTGCTGCCCGTTGAACTGCTTGCCTTCGATGCGGTGAACGATGGGCCTTCCGTCCTCACCACCTGGTCCACCGCCACGGAAACCGGAAGCGACCACTTCGATGTGGAACGCAGCGCCACCGGCGAGCAATGGTCGCGTGTGGGCCGTGTGACTGCCACCGGCAACAGCCAGGTTCTGTCGAACTATGCCTTGGTCGATCACGCACCGCTGGAGGGATGGAGCTATTACCGTTTGAAGGAATTCGATGCCGCAGGGCATGCCGTGGTCACGTCAACTGCAGTGGTGCAACGGGGCAGTGGTGGCGAACTGCACGCCTGGCCAATGCCCTGCAACGGCAAGTTCCTGGTGGAAGGACTAGCGGGCGATCCGTTGCTGGTGGATGCCACCGGTAGGCAAGTGCCGGTACAGTGGGAACGCTCCTCGCCACATGGACCGGTGTCCGTGAGCATGCTCCGGCCAGCCACCGGGCTCTACACTCTGATGGATGCCGACGCGGTGGCGCGCTCACTGCGCATCGTGGTTTCCGACGTGCAGTAGGGCGCGCAGCGTTCAACCCCGTTTGCTCTTCTTCTTCTTCGGGAACGGCAGCACTGCCGCCATGCGCAGCAACGTTTCCACCAGCACGCGCGGCGCTGCAATGGCATTTTCCGGCACGAGGTAGTAGTTCTTCGCACCTGGGAATGGCGGCGCAAGCTCACAGGTGCGTTCCAACGCCTTGCTCTCCAGCATCACCTTCAAGTAGAGCTGATCGTCGCAGATGAGGCCCACCACCTTGCCATCCGTGTACAGGGCAAACTCGCCGAACATGGGGAAAACACTGAAGCGACCGGGGTGGCCGAGCTGGGCGAGGATGAAGGCGGCGGTGTCCTTGCGAGTGGCCATGGACCGGTTGGTTGTGCCAAATGTGCACCGTGTCCCGATCGCTTTGTTTGTGCATCGGACGATTTGATTTGTGGGACCAACACCAGCACCATGGACCTATTGCACCACATGACGGAGTACTACAAGGGAGAACGCCTCGGCGCCATCTGCTACACGGTGGGCGGCATTGTGTTCCTGTTGCTCGCCTTCGCCATCTGGAAAGTCGCGGAGCCGGGCACCATCACGCGTGGCATGCTCATCCCTGTGGCCGTGGTCGGGATCCTGGGCACAGTCGCCGGGCCGCTCCTGTTGCGCAGCAATAACCAACGACTTGAAGACTTCGCCAAGGAGATCGGAACGGACCGTGCCGCATTCCTGGCCAAAGAAGTTCCGCGAATGGCGGGTGTGCACCGCACTTGGTTACCGCTCAAGATCGCATGGACGGTGCTGATCGCAGCCGGAGTGGTGCTGGCCTTCGTTGGTGGCACACCCATCTGGAAGGGCGTCGGGCTGGGCCTGCTGCTGATCGGCGCGGTGGGCCACACCGTGGACGGCATTGCCAGCGAGCGCAGCAGGATCTATGTGGAGCAACTGGCCAGTACCGCGGGATAGCGCATCCGGCACGACCCGCGACATCCTTCAATACCAGCACCATGGCCAAAGCAGAACTGAAGACCAAGGAGAACGAAGCCAGTGTTGACGCCTTCATCGACCAGCAAGCCGAGGAGGTGGCCGCCGACTGCCGCGCGATCATGAAACTACTGAAGAAGGTGACGGGCGAACCACCGCGCATGTGGGGTGCCAGCATCGTTGGCTTTGGTCGTTACCATTACAAAGGTGCCAGCGGCCGTGAAGGCGAGTGGTTCCTCACCGGCTTCAGCCCGCGCAAAGCGAACCTATCGGTGTACGTCCTGACCGGTCTGGACAAGTCGGCCACCCTGCTGAAGAAACTGGGCAAGCACTCCACCGGTGTGGGCTGCCTCTACTTCAAGCGCCTGAGCGATGTGGATACGAAGGTGTTGGAAGAACTGATCACGAAGGGCGTGAAAGGCCTGGAGAAGATGAGGGTGAGGTGACCGTTCGCAGATCCAGACGCGGCAGGCGACGACCCGGTTCGATGTGAACGAGTAAGTCCAGTTCACCGCATGGGCCAACCGTCCAAGGGAGACTGTTCAGTAAAGTGTGTCAGGCCGGAGTTGCGAACTTCAAACCCTGACCCATGGAAGACAAGACGGACAAGTTCGATTACGAAGCCTTCGAGAAGGAGGCCATGAAGCAATTGCTTCTGGGCAAGCCGCTCAGCGGCAGCGAAGGGGTGCTGACGCCCTTGGTAAAACGGCTGATGGAAGCCACCCTACGGGGAGAGCTGAGCGCGCATCTGGAAGAGGACACCGGCAAGGCCAACCGGCGCAACGGGCACGGCCGCAAGCGGGTGAAGACCGCACACGGGGAGGTGGACATCGCCACCCCGCGGGACCGGAACGGGACCTTCGACCCACTGCTGCTGCCTAAACGGGAACGGGTTCTGAACGCCGAGCTGGACCTGAAGATCATCAAGCTCTATGGACTGGGGATGAGCCAGCGCGACATCAGCGACCATGTGCGCGACCTCTACGGCATCGAAGTGAGCGAAGCCACCATCAGCGCGGTGACCGACCAGGTGGTCGCCGATGTGCAGGCATGGCGGCAGCGCCCCTTGGAAGCGCGTTACGCCATCGTATGGCTCGATGCCATCCATTTCAAGGTGAAGGAAGAGGGTCGCGTGGTGAACAAAGCCGTTTACACCGCCCTTGGCGTGGGCCCCGATGGCCACAAGGACCTGCTTGGCCTCTACGTTGGCCAGCACGAAGGCGCCAAGTTCTGGCTGAGCGTGCTGCACGACCTACGCCAGCGCGGGGTGGAGGACATGCTGATCGCGTGCATCGACAACCTCAGCGGCTTCTCCGAGGCCATCGCGCTGGTGTACCCGCAGAGCGACATCCAGCTGTGCATTGTGCATCAGGTGCGCAACACCTTGAAGTACGTGAGCTACAAGCACTACAAGGAAGTGGTCAAGGACATGCGGGCCATCTACCGGGCACCCAACGAGGAGCGTGCCCTGCAAGCACTGGAAGTGTTCAGCGACAAATGGGGCGAGCGCTATCCGCAAGCGGTGAACTCCTGGCGCATCAACTGGCCGCTTCTGGCCAGCCAATACCGGTACAGCGAGCGTATCCGGCGGCTGATCTACACCACCAACCCCATCGAGGGCTTCCATGCCCAGTTGCGCAAATACACCAAGACCAAGCGCGTCTTCGAGAACGACATGGCCCTGCTCAAACTGCTCTTCTTGGCCCAGCAGCGCATCGTGGAGAAGATGGCCGCAAAGCCCATCTTCGCCTGGCGTGAGATCGCAGCCGAGTTACGCTTGCTCTTCGGACCGCGCTTCGATCCACAACTGGCCAACACCGATCAACACGTTATCAGTCTCCCCCAGACCCCCTCGTTGAAAACCCAACTACATCAACAACATCAGTGATCAAGATCGTGACACACTTAATCTAACAGACCCGTCCAAGGCTATCGCACCACATGCACCAGACGGACCAACCCGTCCATCTGCAGACGCAGCCCGTACGGCCCCGCCGCCAGCTCACGCATGGCGCTCAGTTCGAAGCGGTGCTCACCCGGTGCGAGCTGCTCTTCGTTGATCATGTTCGCCACTACCCTGCCCTGTACATCCACCACATCCAAGGTGCATAGCAGCGGCTGCCGCAGATGCAGAACCACGGCACTGCCTTCGCTCCAAGGTGACCCATGCACCGTTGCCATCACTGGATCCGTTGTCCGGGGGTCTTCCCAACCCGTTGCCGGGCCCGCCGTGCGATAGATCTGCAAGTGCAACGCTCCATCGCTGTCCAGCGCTGAGCCGGAAACCAATACCCGTCCATCGTTGTACTGCAGAAAATCGGTGGGTTGGCACGATAGCTGGGTGAAAACACTGGTGCGCCCAGCACTGCCGAAGGCGAGCTGAGGTGCACCGCTGGAAGTGAATTGGCCCACGACCGCTCCGGTATCAGCGGCCAACCACAATACGCCCCCACCGTTGATCGGCAGCAGATCAAGGATGGCGGAGGCATCAGGGCCAGTGGGCTCCGTTAGTTCACCGGCAAGCCCGAAAGACATGTCCAACGCACCGTTGGCCGTGTACCGACGCAGGAACGCGACTTGTCCGGGCACCGTGCGCACCCCGGCCACCAGGGCACTGCCGTTGTCGAGCAAGGCCACGCTGGTAGCAACGGTCCACGGTGGCGCCGTCTGCCCATCCATGGCGAATCCGTTGTTCCCGAATCCGGGATCGGGCGTACCATCGTTGAGCAAACGGCCTACGAACAGGGCCTTGGGCGCTGTTCCGTTGTGGCATTGCCCGGTCAGCAGCACGCCATCATCGGGCAATATTCCGGCATCCGCCACGCGGTCGGTGCCCGTTGCCGGATCACCGCCGAGATCGAGCAGGACAAGACCATTGCTCCCGAACGAGGCGTCCAACGAGCCATCGGTCAACCAACGGAACAGCGCCACATCGGAATGCACGACGCCTCGTCGGCCGAACACCACCGTGCGGCCCGCACCGTCAAGCAGCGCACCGCGCACCTGGACTTCATCGGCGAGCGCGGGGTCGAACATCGACAAACCACCCGCGCCAAAGTCCGGATCGGGCTCGCCATCGGGAAGCAAGCGGGCAATGGCCGGGGTCAACACATTGCCGGGCCAATACGCATGGCCCACCAATAGAATGCGGTCATCGGTTTGCACGAGCACATGTTCTGCACTGAAGCCCGGGAAGGATGGAGACAGGTCGATCGTTCCCTGGGCACCGAACAGGAGATCCAACGTTCCATCATCGGAATAGCGCTGCAGCCAAGGAACGGTGTGGAAAAACTCCACGGGCGGGAACTCCGAACTGTCCCATAGCAGCACCCCGTCGCTGCCCGTGAGGACCAGGATATCCTCGGCGCTGTTGAGCGCTATGGAACGCGCACCCCAACGGTCGTTCTGCACAACACCGTTATCGCCGAACGATGGATCGAGGGAACCGGGTTGCGCGATCAGAGCACATGGTGCAGTGATCGCCCCGGCGAAGAGCATGAGGCGCTGGTGGAGGTTGAGCATGGGGTACTGTTTCCGGCAAAACTCCCGGTTGCCCATCGCACTGCCTGAACGGCGTATCACCCACCGAACCGCGAATACCCGGCGCCATCACGCCTCGCGCGGTCCGCACCAAAAGCAACGCGCATCGTTCGCGCGGATCCGGCGTACGACGCGCGTTGCACGTTCTTCGAAACGGGACGTTCAGGCTTCTCCCTGCTGCACCAATTGCACTTCGCAGGCAATGCGCACTTCATCGCTCACGAGCAGGCCGCCCGCTTCCAACGCTGCGTTCCAGTTGAGCCCCCACTGCTTGCGGTCGAGCTTGCCGTGGATGCTCACGCCGGCCTTCGTATTGCCCCAAGGGTCCTTCATCACGCCGCCGAACTCCACATCGAGCGCGATCGGTTTGGTGATGCCGTTGATGGTGAGATCGCCGTGAAGCGTCCATGAACCGTCGTGATCGACATCCTCGGTGCGGGTGGCCGTGAAGACAATGTGCGGGTGCTTCGCGGTATCGAAGAAGTCGGGGCTCTTCAAATGGGCATCGCGCTGCTCGTTCCCGGTGGTGACACTGGCCGCCTCCGCACGGAAGGTGACGCGGGCCTTGCTGAGGTCGTCGCCGGGCGCAATGATCTCCGCTTTGTACTTGCCGAAGCTGCCGGTGACGGTGGTGATCATCAAGTGCTTCACCTTGAAGTGGATCTCGCTGTGCGCGGGATCAATGGTCCATTTGGTGCGGGTGAGGGGTGCTGCAGTGGTGCTCATCGCGTGTGTTGTTTATGCGGCAAAAGTGCTGGCCCATGGTGCGACCGCACATTGAACTGGAACAAGGAATGCGGGCGCCCGTGTGCACCTTCGCCGTTGACGACCATGGCACGCTACCACACGCTCCTCCTGCTCGCGGTCTGGTCCCTGGTGCTGCTGGTCATCGACCCGCGCGGGGATTTTCCCCTCAACGACGATTGGGCCTTCGCGCATGATGTGAAGCACCTTGTTGAAGACGGCCGGTCCGTCTTCTCCGATTGGCCCGCGATGACGCTCATAGCGCAGACGCTCTGGGGCGCCGCGTTCTGCAAGGTGTTCGGGTTTTCGCATGAGGTACTGCGCTGGGCAGTGGTGGTGCTGGGCATCGGGTGTTCCTTGCTCATGTACCAGCTTGCGTTCCTGCTGGCCAACGACCGCCGCAGGGCGCTGTTCGCGAGCCTGCTGTTGATGTTGAACCCGTTGTTCCTGGCGCTCGTGGTCACGTACATGACCGAAGTGCCGTTCCTCTTCTTCACCCTGCTTTCGCTGCTGAGTGCACAGCGTTGGATGGCCCGTGAATGCAAGCTGCACTTCGTCCTCGCGTGTGCGATCGGTATGGTGGCCATGTTCGTCCGCCAGCACGGTATCGTGCTGCCCCTGGTTTTCGGATGTGCCTTTTTCCTGCGCGGTCCCAAGAGCTTGCCTCGTGCGCTCGCGGCCATAGCGCCATTCGTGCTCGCGGTTGTTATGTTGGTGCTCTTCGGGCGGTGGAAAGCAACGCTCGTCCCGGCAGCCACTCAGTATGCACCGCTTGCATCGCTCCCGGCGGCCGTTCTGGAGAGCTTGGACCTGGGCTTGGTGAAACGCACGGGGCTGTCGTTGTTCCTGATCGGCTTGCCGCTGTTGCCGCTTGCCATCGGCCTCGGTGCGGCATCACCACGGCGTTGGCTTGTGCGGCCCGCGCCCTGGGCCTGGGTGGTGCTGGCGTTGGCGACCTTGTGCATGATCGCCACATGGACACGCTTTCCCGAAGGCCTTGTGCTGTATGACCTGGGCCTTGGCGCCAAGCTCCTGAAGGACACCTTCTGGGGTGAGCACTTTCGTGGTCAACTGCACCCCATGGCATTGGCAATGCTCCGCGCCGTTGTATGCCTCGGTGTGCTTTACATCATCGGGTCAGTGCTGCGCAGGTCCAACGACCAGCTTGCCCCCCTTCCGACGGCCAGGTGGTTCGCCATCATCATCACAGCTATCGGCGGAGCATGGGCAGGCTTCACCCTGCTCAACACGCTCTTCTTCGATCGGTACACACTGATCCTGGCACCCTTGGCGATCCTGCTGATCATCGCGGCCACCAAGAACCGCCCGGTTCGCTGGCCGGTAGCATGGGCGTTGCTCGCGCTGCTGGCCATCCCGTACAGCCTCATGCTCCGCGACCACTTCAATTGGAGCCGCACCCGATGGGCCGCTCTGGACCATCTGACCGGCCATATGGGCGTACCACCATCGCACATCGACGGCGGTTTCGAGTTCAACGGCTGGCATCGACCGGGGCCCCGCCGCAAGACCGTGCGCGAAGGCATCAGCTGGTGGTTCGTGGCAGACGATGCCTACGTAGTGGCCTCCGGTCCCATCCAAGGCTTCGCGCCGGTGGACACCTTCACCTACCAGCGCATCATCCCCTGGGGCACCGATACTATCCTGGTCCTTCAACGGCACGATCTGTTACGATCCAATGGATCCGTTGGCGCTGGAGCGGAAATACAACCTTCGCCATGACTTTGCGTTGAACGCGCGTCTTACCCAGCACAATACCCGACCCCTATGAGCTCTGCCGCCCCCTACCTGAAGTGGCTCCACGAAGTTGAGTTGAAGGACATCCCCACGGTGGGCGGCAAGAACGCCAGCCTGGGCGAGATGATCCAGCACCTCGCTCCGCTCGGTGTGACAGTACCAGGGGGCTTCGTTGTCACCGTGGCGAGCTACGAGGCCTTCATCGCTCACAACGTGCTGGACCAGAAGATCCGCGACATCGTGGCGGGCTTGGACGTGGACGACGTGGAGAACATCCGTCGCACAGGTCTTGCGGTGCGTACCCTCATCAAGAACGGGAAGTTCCCGGAGGAGATCTGGAAGGGCATCATGGCCCGTTACGACGAACTGAGCCAGCAGCACGGTCAGGAAGCCACCGACGTGGCCGTGCGATCGAGCGCCACCGCGGAAGACCTTCCCGATGCATCATTCGCCGGACAACAAGAGACCTTCCTCAACATCCGCGGACACCAGGACCTCATCGCGGCGGTGCGCAACTGCTTCGCATCGCTCTGGACGGACCGCGCCATCGTGTACCGCCAAAGCCTCGGCTACGACCACTTCGATGTGGGACTGAGCGTGGGCGTACAAAAAATGGTACGCTCCGACCTGGGTGCGAGCGGTGTGGCCTTCAGCCTCGATACCGAGAGCGGCTTCAAGGACGTGGTGCTCATCAACGGTAGCTATGGCCTTGGTGAAATGGTGGTGCAAGGAGCAGTGAGCCCGGACGAGTTCCTGGTCTTCAAGCCCACGTTGGCCGAAGGCTTCAGCAGCATCATCGAGAAGAAGCTCGGCAACAAGGACCGGAAGATGGTCTATGGTGCGGAGCCCGGTAAGCCCACGCTCACCATCCCCGTGGAACGCGCGCAACGCAACCGCTTCTGCATCACCGACGAGCAGGCGCTGGAAGTGGCGCGCAGCGTATCGGCCATTGAGAAGTACTACAGCGAGAAGAAGGGCCACTGGTGCCCGATGGACGTGGAGTGGGCCGTGGACGGACTGACCAAGCAGTTGTTCATCGTTCAAGCGCGGCCCGAAACGATCCACAGTCGCAAGGCCACGGATCGCGTGGTGGAATACAAGATCTCGCTGCCCGAACAGGTGAAAGTGATCACCAAAGGCATCGCCATCGGCGACCGCGTAGGTGCAGGCAAAGTGCGCATCCTCTTCAGCCTCGATGGCCGCGGTGGCGGTGGCGATGGCAAGGACTTCCAGCAAGGCGATGTGCTCGTTACCGACATGACCGACCCCGACTGGGAGCCGATCATGAAGAAGGCCAGCGCCATCATCACCAACAAAGGCGGCAGGACCTGTCACGCCGCCATCGTGGCGCGCGAGATGGGTGTGCCTGCCATCGTGGGTTGCGGCAACGCCACTGACCTGCTCGATACCGGGATGGAAGTAACGGCGAGCTGCTGCGAAGGCGACACCGGCGTGATCTACAGCGGTATCATCCCCCACACCATAGAGGAAACGTTGCTGGCCGACATGCCGGACACGAAGACGCCCATCATGCTGAACGTGGCGAGCCCCGACCTGGCCTTCAAGTTCGCTCACCTGCCGAACGCCGGTGTGGGCTTGGCGCGCGAGGAGTTCATCATCAACAACTACATCCAGGCGCACCCGCTCGCGCTGCTGCAGCACAAGGAACTCGGCGATGTGGCCCTCAGCGGCAAGATCAGTTACCTCATCAACGGTTATGAGGACGAAGAGACCTTCTTCGTGAAGCGCCTCAGCTACGGCATCGCCAAGATCGCAGCGGCCTTCTACCCCAACAAGGTGATCGTGCGCTTCAGCGACTTCAAGAGCAACGAGTACAAGAACCTCCTGGGCGGCGAACATTTCGAACCGGAGGAAGAGAACCCGATGATCGGCTGGCGTGGGGCAAGCCGCTACTACAGCGAGGCCTACAAGGAAGCGTTCGGGCTGGAGTGCAAGGCCATCCGCCGAGTGCGCGAGAAGATGGGCCTGAAGAACGTGGTGGTGATGGTGCCCTTCTGCCGCACCGTGGAAGAACTGAAAAAGGTGAAAGCCGTAATGGACGAGTACGGCTTGAAGCGCGGCAAGGAAGGTCTGGAACTCTACCTCATGGCCGAGGTGCCGAGCAACATCATCCTTGCCGAGGAGTTCAGCAAGTACATCGACGGTTTCTCCATCGGCAGCAATGACCTCACGCAGCTCACCCTAGGCTTGGACCGCGACAGCGCATTAGTGGCGCACATCTACGACGAGCGCAACGATGCGGTTAAGGGCATGCTGCGCATGCTCATCACGTCAGCGAAGAAGACCAAGACCAAGGTGGGCATTTGCGGCCAGGGTCCGAGCGACTTCCCCGACTTTGCACAGTTCCTGGTGGAGCTCGGTATCGACACCATCAGCGTTACGCCTGACTCGCTGCTGAAGACGCGCAGGGCGATCAGCGAGGTGGAGAAGACGTTGGCAGGGAAGAACGGGGTGAGGGTGTGAGAGCGATGCGCTGGCAGCGTCCTCTTGCCATCCTGATCGGTATCGCAACCACCGTTACAGCGGTGCTCATTGGCAATGTGGTCTACGAGGTCGTTGCCACTGAAGATCCATGCGACTATCACGACGGAGTGGTCGAAACCACCTGGCTGTTCGACCTCTACTTCCCGATGACCTCAACCAATGGCTTTCATCCTGAGCCAGGTCTTGTGTTCTACCTGACAACGCTTGCAGCGGGTATCGGCTTGGGCGTGTTGTCGTTCAGGATGTTGAAGAGACGCCGGAAGGATCCGCTGTCCTGAACCTCCGCCTCCCGTGCGTCACTTGTCCTTGACCTGACGCCTGCTCTCGTTTTGGCTTTGTTCCGTCAGACACGGAACCCCAGCACGAGCACGTCATCCACCGCAGGGCGATCATGCTGCCAGAGCTCCAATGCCTGGGTAAGACGACGCTGCTGTTCGCCAGCCGGTAGCTGTGCCACTTCGGCCAGCAAGTCCCTCATCCGCGCGCGACCGAATTTCCGTCCATCAATGCCGCCGAACTGGTCCTGATAACCATCCGAGCACAAGTAGAACATGTCCCCCGGTGAGGTCTCCAGCTCATGCTCGGTGAATGCCGTCGCCTCCACGAAATGCTGGCCCACGGGCATGCGATCGGCACGCAGCTCCGTCAGTTCGCCGTTGCGGACCAGATAGAGCGGGTTGTTGGCCCCGGCGTAGTGCACACGTCCGCTTTTATGGTCCACTACGCACAAGGCGATGTCCATACCGTCCTTCGGCCCTTCCTGCTGTTGCTGGTTCAGCACCTCGATCACCTCATCACGCAAGCGGTCCAGGATCGCAGCGGGCCTCAGCTCCCTTTCATCCGCCACCACCTTCTTGAGCAATGTGCTGCCGAGGATGCTCATCAACGCACCCGGTACGCCATGTCCCGTGCAGTCGGCAGCGGCGATCACCGTACGCCCTTCGAAATGCGCGCACCAGTGGAAGTCACCACTGACGATGTCCTTGGGTCGGTGCAGCACGAAATGCTCGGCCACATGGCCCGCCATGCCGTCCACTTTGGGCAGTACCGCTTGCTGGATGCGCTGGCTGTAACGGATACTGGCCGTGAGGTCTTTGTGGGCCGCCTCGATGAGCGCACGTTGTTCGTGGGCCTCCTGGGTGGCCTTCTGCAACTGTTCGCGCAGGATCAGCTCGCGCTTGGCCAGGCGGTAGCGGTTGTGCACCATCAGCGTCGCGATGAGCGCCACCGTGATCATCAGGTTCCCGCCATTGGCCATGATCTCGCCGAACGTTAGCTGGCTTTGTACGGAGAGGAACCAGACGTTGGCCACCACGCTGGCCAGCAGCACCAGGACCGACCAGCGCACGGCCCAGAGCGCGATCATGGACCCGCCGAGGAACAACGTTGCGTACGCCAGGGTGTGGTCGCGGAACGCATCAGCGTCCATGTAGCTCCACATGTAGGCGTTCTGCGCGCTGATGAGCGTGTACGGG
The DNA here is from genome assembly GCA_016699575.1 of Flavobacteriales bacterium. Lineage (NCBI taxonomy): Bacteria > Pseudomonadati > Bacteroidota > Flavobacteriia > Flavobacteriales > Flavobacteriales bacterium. The sequence continues at coordinate 4,384,616 of CP064979.1, forward strand.
ATGAACAGCAGGATCGCAGGGCCCAGGCCGAAGCGCTTCCGGATGAACAAGCCCAGTAGGATGCACGCACCGACCAGCGCACGCACGGTGCCGAACCGTTGCCAATGGTCGGGTGCAACCACCATATCGTTGAGCACGAAGGCCATGTTGGCCGCCGCCGCCACCCATGCACCCAAGGTGTGGATGCGTTGGGCTCTCTTCTCGAGTTCCATCGCCCATGACGAGGTAGTCCCTCCTTGTTGGACGAAGGATCCGGGGCCGAAAGCGTTGCGCACAGTGCCAAGCACGCGCCACCATCGGCTTCGTGCTGTCAATACAAGCTGATCGGGCATGGCCGGTTTACGGCCGCAAAGGCGGTTTGTTCGCCTCATCCTTCCACGCAGCGTGACCGGTCATAGCCGGAAGCTTTGCGGATCGGACCGAGCATGTCCAACTACTCCTCCGGCCAGTAGTACACGGGGCCGCCACGAGGAACAGAGGATGGGGACACCGCCTTGAGCACCGCTTGCTCGAACAAGCGCCGGTACAGGTCGCGGTGCGCATCCAATTCCTCGCTGCTGAAAACGCGGATGGGATGGTCCGGGTCGATGGCAATGAGGTGGAACCGGAGCTTGGCCCGCAGTGGGTAGTACGAGAATCTCACCGAGTGTGCGCCCACTTCCCGCAGCTTCACGTTGTTGAGGCAATAGTGTTTGGCCGGGCTCCCCACCGTGCTGATGCGTGTGGTGTCCAAAGGCTGCACCTCGTCCAATGCCCCAAGGACCCGCCATAGTTCCGCTTCCGTTGTGCGCAACTTGTAGTCCACATCCTCATAGTGCAGCGTGGTGACATCCATGGGCATCAGCATGCCCCGCGGCATGGACGTGGCACCGAAGACGAACAGCGCGAATACTCCGGTTAGGAACCGCACAGCCCGCCCCGGTACCACGCACGGTAGGGAAGCGCAGCGCAATAAGAGCAAAACAGGCAGGGCGAGCAGGTCCGTGGCGTCCACGACGCGCCCCATGGTCCAAAGCCCCATGCCGTTCCATCCATCTAGAGCGGGCTGCGATAGCGGCGACTTCCACCAAGCAAAGAGGACCGCGATCGCAATGAGCACCGAGTCCCTGCGATGCGGAACCATTGCCACCCAGAACCATCCGAAGGCGAACAAGCCGGCCACATCGCTGAGCTTGCCCGTGAACCAACACGGCCATGCGTGCTTGAGGAGGTGGTCGTTCAGCGCCAGCACAGCCACGGCCAGAACGAACCGGACGTCGGCAAGTCGGGGCAGGTCGGGGCGCATCGACCCGAAGGTAGCAGGGCTACTTGCGTGGTACAGCTTACTTCAAAAGGAAGTCATCTTGTGCAAGCACTTCAGTACCCAAGAACTGGACCACCGTAGCGCGCCTCTCTACTGGGCGCTTCAGGGAATCCCATTATCTCACTCATGGTCAGTGTCCGGCAATCCCCCTTCTCCAAGAAGGGCATTAACCAGCACCGAGTTCTTCCATCCTCCCGGACCTCGATGAAGACCGAATCCACGGCGTAATACGGCGCAAGACTGCTCGTGCCGCCCCAGTCATGGGTGTACGATGGAACGTACGACAACATGAATTCTTGATCGTCGTGTTCAACATCCAGTGGTTGCTCTATGTGTGCGGACCAGATAGCCATATGGGTGGAACCTGTCTCGCGCCCTATGACTCGCACATATGCTCGTTCGCGCAAAGCAAAGTAAGTAGTCGAGTATAGGTCGAACACTACCCATGTTGTCACCAGGATGAACGGAGGCAACATCACACCCCCCCATTTCCTGCGCACGTGGACGCAATGATGGAGGAGCAAACACAGCGCAACAAACGCTAAAAGACCGTAGAGCACGATCGTGAGCACAGCCGCGGCTTCGATATGCGCCGCTCGAGCGAACCATTCACGGGAATAGTACCAGTAGAAGAAGACGATACTTCCGAACAGCAGCGGTGTGCTCGCCAGAACGAACACCCACCATAGCAATCCGAAACGCTTCATCGTTCTATAGATGCTCACCTCCTCATCCCCTGCATCGCCTGCATCTGGCGCATCATGTTCTGCATCTTGCTCTTGTCCCCCATCATCTTCATCATCTTGCGCATCTCGTCGAACTGCTTCATCAGCTTGTTCACCTCCTCCACGCCGCGGCCGCTGCCCTTGGCGAGGCGGGCGCGGCGGCTGCCGTTGATCACGGAGGGGTTCTTGCGCTCTTCGGGCGTCATGCTCTGGATGATGGCTTCGATGCCCGTGAAGGCATCGTCCGGGATGTCGATGTTCTTCATGGCCTTGCCCACGCCGGGGATCATGCCCATGAGGTCCTTCATGTTCCCCATCTTCTTGATCTGGCCGATATGCTCCAGGAAATCGTCGAAGCCGAACTGGTCTTTCGCGATCTTCTTGTTCAGCTCGCGCGCGGCCTTCTCATCGAACTGCTCCTGGGCCTTCTCGACCAACGATACCACGTCGCCCATGCCGAGGATGCGCCCCGCCATACGGTCCGGGTGGAACTCGTCCAACGCCTCCATCTTCTCGCCCGTGCCGATGAACTTGATCGGCTTGTCCACCACGCTGCGGATCGATAGAGCCGCACCGCCGCGCGCATCGCCGTCGAGCTTCGTGAGCACCACGCCGTCGATGTTCAGGCGCTCGTTGAAGGCCTTCGCCGTGTTCACCGCGTCCTGACCGGTCATGGCGTCCACCACGAAGAGGGTCTCCTGCGGCTGGATCGCCTTCTTCACGCGGGCGATCTCGTCCATCATCTGCTCGTCGATGGCGAGGCGACCGGCGGTATCGATGATCACGGCGGTGAAGCCGTGCTGCTTGGCGAAGGCGATGCCGTTCTGCGCAATGCGCACGGGATCCTTGCTTTCCACCTCGCTGTACACGGCAACGTCCAGTTGCTTGCCGAGCGTCTGCAACTGGTCGATGGCGGCAGGGCGGTACACGTCGCAAGCCACCAGCAGCGGGCGCTTGCCCTTCTTGCGGATGTAGTTGGCCAGCTTGCCGCTGAACGTCGTCTTACCAGAGCCCTGCAGGCCGCTCATGAGCACCACCGTGGGGTTGCCGCTCATGTTCATGCCAGCGCTCTGGCCGCCCATCAGTTCGGCCAGCTCGTCGTGCGTGATCTTCGTGAGCAGCTGCCCCGGGCTGATGCTCGTGAGCACGTTCTGCCCCAGCGCCTTGGCCTTCACGCGATCGGTGAAATCCTTGGCGGTCTTGTAGTTCACGTCGGCATCCAGCAGCGCCTTGCGGATCTCCTTGGTGGTCTCCGCCACGTTGATCTCCGTGATCTGCCCCTGGCCCTTCAGGACCTTGAAGGCGCGCTCCAGCTTGTCGTTGAGGTTCTCGAACATGGATCTATCGAAAGGACGGCGAAGGTAGGCGGGGCGGTAGGTTCACCACAGAGGCACAGAGGGCACGGAGAAATGCTGAGGCCTGAGGTCCTGGAGTGTTTGGGCGTGTCGGCGCCAGTCCTTCGCTTCGCAAAGCCTCCGCTCGGGAGCGCGCCGTCGGGTGCTGCGCTATAGTCCCGCCAAAACGGCCAGCGGCTGCTCGCGCTGCGGTGGCTTCCTCCGGTCGCCTTCTCGCTGCGGCATCCGGAAAGGCCTGGTTTGTCGGGAGCTGCCGCTTCACCCCCTCATGTGGAACAACGGCTGCGATCCCTTCGGGGTCGTGATCACCGCTGTCGCTACCCGCTAAACGCTGCGCCCCCTTCGGGGTCATGAATGATCGAAGCACAACGAGAAGCGTATCAGTGAAACAGCTGACACATGCCCAACAAGCCCGCTGCGCATTTGACCCCGAAGGGGTCCCAGCATTTAGCAAGCCCAGCCCCATCAGCATTCGACCCTGAAGGGGTCGCAGCCGGGGGGTGATCCCTTGCAACCTGATCCCACATGCCCGCATGCCCACGACGGCGCACGTAACATCACAGCCTCCTCATGTTAGCAAACACGCCGTGCATCCCGGGCTACATTCGCCTCAATAATCCACTGTTCACGAATGTGTTGTCAGCATCCTCCACCGAATGGGATGAGACCAACCGAGATCATCGTTTCACTTGTCGTAGGTCTTGTTGGTGCCGCAATCTTCGCAGCCATACAGTCTTGGATAATTGAGCGAAGACACAGGAAGAAGCTGCTGCATCTTCAGAGTGCACCGGGTCAACTAGACTGGCAGCATTGGGACATTCAGGACGGATTGCTTGCTGAGGCGCCGATAGAAGCATTCATGTCCATGCGGTACTTGAAGAACAGAGAATTCGAGATCCAGTGGACTGAGAAGGAAGCACCCAATCGCGTGGTCGGTACTGGCAACATCTATTTCGAGAACTACGTCGTAGGCAAGCTTTTCTTCATTTACAATGAGCGGGCGATCTACGCGCTTCGCGATGCATTCTACCGGACGGTCGTGCACAATGATGTCGAATACGATTCACTGTCTTCCGAGGGGTCTGTTAGATTAAGTGTGTCACGATCTTGATCACTGATGTTGTTGATGTAGTTGGGTTTTCAACGAGGGGGTCTGGGGGAGACTGATAACGTGTTGATCGGTGTTGGCCAGTTGTGGATCGAAGCGCGGTCCGAAGAGCAAGCGTAACTCGGCTGCGATCTCACGCCAGGCGAAGATGGGCTTTGCGGCCATCTTCTCCACGATGCGCTGCTGGGCCAAGAAGAGCAGTTTGAGCAGGGCCATGTCGTTCTCGAAGACGCGCTTGGTCTTGGTGTATTTGCGCAACTGGGCATGGAAGCCCTCGATGGGGTTGGTGGTGTAGATCAGCCGCCGGATACGCTCGCTGTACCGGTATTGGCTGGCCAGAAGCGGCCAGTTGATGCGCCAGGAGTTCACCGCTTGCGGATAGCGCTCGCCCCATTTGTCGCTGAACACTTCCAGTGCTTGCAGGGCACGCTCCTCGTTGGGTGCCCGGTAGATGGCCCGCATGTCCTTGACCACTTCCTTGTAGTGCTTGTAGCTCACGTACTTCAAGGTGTTGCGCACCTGATGCACAATGCACAGCTGGATGTCGCTCTGCGGGTACACCAGCGCGATGGCCTCGGAGAAGCCGCTGAGGTTGTCGATGCACGCGATCAGCATGTCCTCCACCCCGCGCTGGCGTAGGTCGTGCAGCACGCTCAGCCAGAACTTGGCGCCTTCGTGCTGGCCAACGTAGAGGCCAAGCAGGTCCTTGTGGCCATCGGGGCCCACGCCAAGGGCGGTGTAAACGGCTTTGTTCACCACGCGACCCTCTTCCTTCACCTTGAAATGGATGGCATCGAGCCATACGATGGCGTAACGCGCTTCCAAGGGGCGCTGCCGCCATGCCTGCACATCGGCGACCACCTGGTCGGTCACCGCGCTGATGGTGGCTTCGCTCACTTCGATGCCGTAGAGGTCGCGCACATGGTCGCTGATGTCGCGCTGGCTCATCCCCAGTCCATAGAGCTTGATGATCTTCAGGTCCAGCTCGGCGTTCAGAACCCGTTCCCGTTTAGGCAGCAGCAGTGGGTCGAAGGTCCCGTTCCGGTCCCGCGGGGTGGCGATGTCCACCTCCCCGTGTGCGGTCTTCACCCGCTTGCGGCCGTGCCCGTTGCGCCGGTTGGCCTTGCCGGTGTCCTCTTCCAGATGCGCGCTCAGCTCTCCCCGTAGGGTGGCTTCCATCAGCCGTTTTACCAAGGGCGTCAGCACCCCTTCGCTGCCGCTGAGCGGCTTGCCCAGAAGCAATTGCTTCATGGCCTCCTTCTCGAAGGCTTCGTAATCGAACTTGTCCGTCTTGTCTTCCATGGGTCAGGGTTTGAAGTTCGCAACTCCGGCCTGACACACTTTACTGAACAGTCTCCTTCCGAGCGTCTGATTCCAACAATGCTCCGTATGCGCTAATGCGACCGACGGCAAGACGTCTCCATTCCTGACTTGAGTTCCTCGATCATCCAACTAACACCCCGAACTGTTAATGTTGTTGGGAAACGGTTGAAGGCACGACTTGAACGCCAACAACTTGTGTCAAAGTTCTCCAGGATGGCCGCGATCTTCGCCCATGCGCTCCACATCCGACTTTCTCATCCTCGGTCCAATCTCCGCCTGCTCCCACCAACCCGCTCCCTCCACCACACCGCCCGCCAACGTTTCTGAGCATTCAGCCCTCACACAAACCATCGCTGCACCATAGCGCCCTCTTCGCCGGCTAGCGCCCACGATGCCGCCGCCCTGGGCACCAAGTTCACTGATGCCTAGGCCGGACCTGGCGACTGCTCCGCGTTTGTAACGCAACGTGTTCCACCGGCGTCAGATGTCCACATCGAAAATCCCAAGCTTGATGCGCGCCCTCCTGCTGCTTCCATCCTTCATCCTGCTCTCCATCGCGCATGCGCAAGAGAACACGTCCGCCTACGATGCCGAGGTGCAGGCGCACTTCACCGCCGATGCGCCCGGCGGCGCGGTGCTGGTGGCGCAAGGCGGCAAGGTGCTCTACGAGCGGGCACTTGGCTTGGCCGATGTTCCCGCGAAGAAGGCGCTCACCACCGCGAACCAGTTCCGCATTGGCAGCGTGACGAAGCAGTTCGCGGCCGTTTCCATCCTTCAGCTCGCCGAAGCCGGCAAGTTGAACGTGGATGACGAGATCCAGAAGTACGTGGACTTCCCCAGGAAGGAGCAGCCGATCACCATCCGGCATCTGCTCACGCATACCTCGGGCATTCCCAATTTCACCAATGGGCCCGGCTACACCCCGGAAGCATATGCCAAGGACATCGACCTGAAGAGCCTCATCGCGCTCTTCGCCGATCTCCCGCTGGAATTCGCGCCCGGCAAGCAATGGAGCTACAGCAACAGCGGCTACCTGCTGCTCAGCGCCATCATCGAGAAGGCCTCGGGCCAGCCATGGTCCGACTATGCGAACGAGCACCTCTTCGCGCCTGCGGGCATGAGCCACACCACGGCCTCGCTCGTGCAGGGGTCGCCCGCCGAAGCCCAGGGCTACGCCCAAGCGGAAAGCGGCTGGCAACCCGCCTTGCCGATCAGCATGTCCTGGCCACTGGGCGCGGGCAACATCCGCAGCACGGTGGGCGACCTGTGGAAGTGGAACACGAGCGTGTTCGCCGGGAAGCTGGTGCCGCTGGCGCGCCTCGCGCAGGCGCATCAACCTGCGACGCTGGCCGATGGATCGAGCCACCCGTACGGCTTCGGCTGGGGCTTCGAGAACGTGCAGGACAGCCCCACGATCGAACACAACGGCGGCATCGACGGCTTCGTGAGCGCAAGCCTGTACCTGCCCACGGAGGACATCTACGTGGCCGTGTTGGTGAACCGCGAGAGCGGCGATGCGAGCCGCCTGGCGCCGAAGCTCGCGGCGATCGCCCTGGGCAAGCCCTTCGGCGGCCCTGAGGTAGCGCTCACCGAAGCCATGGCAGCAGCGTACACCGGGGTGTATGTGAACGCTGAAGGGGTCGAGCGCTACATCACCGCTGAGGGGAACAAGCTGCACGCCATGCGTCAAGGCGGTTCGCCCAACGCGTTGCGTCACCTGGGTAACGACCGCTTCCTGTATGAAGGCGATGTGATCACCCTCGCCTTCCAACGCACCGATGGCCGGGTGACCGCCGCGCGATTCCTTTCGCGAGACAGCGACGAGCAACTTACCCGTTCCGACAAACCGTTGCCGAAGCCGCGCGAGGCGATCCCGTTGAAGAACGCCGACCTGCAAGCCTATGCGGGTGAATTCGAACTGATGCCCGGATTCACCCTCACCTTCCGTGTCGACGGCGATCACCTGTTCGTTACCGCCACACGCCAACAAGAGATCGAGGTGTTCGGTGAAGCACCGCACAAGTTCTTCTTGAAGGTGGTGGACGCCACGATCGAGTTCCACCCGGAAACCGATGGCATGGTGAACCGCCTCACCTTCACCCAAGGCGGCGCGATGGAAGGGAAACGGATCAAGTAGGTTCGCATGGCCGCTCCCCAGGCCGCACCGATCATGCGCCTCAGATCCCACCTGCTGCTCCTCGCATGCGCGGCATTCGCGCCAGTGCATCATAGCGAAGCCCAGTCGACATCGCCCCAAGTGCGTTCATCCGCTCAAGGCGAGCTTTCGGCCACCATCGCCGTCCTGGATAGCGCCATGTTCGCCGCCTTCAACGCCCACGATGCCGCCGCGCAAGTGTGGCATCCCGGGAGTTCTTGAACCATCTCCGTCCCTCATTCTCCTTCCTGCTGCGTTGGACCACTTCGCCGTAGCCACCGCTTCGTCGCGCGTGATCCGCCTTGCATGAAGAAGAAATAGTGGCAGATCTGTCGCCCACGAACTCCTGGGAAGCCACACCGCACCTGGTTCACCCCCGACCTGGAATTCTACCGTCCCGGCCGAAGAGCCGGGATCTGTGTTTGACCGGCCTCGCGGGCTTCATGCGCCTCACGCAACAAAGCTCCTCGCCCACAAACTCACCCCTATCGCTATCGCGAAGCTGAGCAGTGTGCCGATGAGCACGTACTCGGTGCGCATGCGGTCGTGGTCGTCCTTCAGGTCGCCGAAGCGGAACACGCTCTTGGCGGCGAGCAAATAACCCACAGCTTCCAGCGCGTCGGCGAGCACGAACACCAGGATCAATAGCCGCTCGATGACGCCGATCCACATCCCCGCGTTGGGCAGGTTGTCCTCCTTCCCTTTCAGTTGCTCCGACCAGCGACCGGTGAACACCGCGATGAGGAATCCCGTGGGCCTGGTGAGCACAAGGAAGGCAAGCAGCACCGCGAGCGTGCGTTCATTGAACCACGCACCACGTAGATCGTCGAACGGCGTGCAACCCGTTAGCCATGCCCACACGGCCACAAGCACGAGCAGATGCGCGCACTGGTCGATCACGAACCACTTGGCGCTTTTCGGGTCCCTGTACGACTTGAGCAAGTCGATGCCGAGGTGCGAGAGCGCCACGACCAAACCGACGATCCATTGCGCGGGATCGCCGATAGCGACCACGACGAGCGCACCGTGCACCAAGGCGTGCAGATACAATGCACGTGAACGATGGTGCTTTTCCGAGCGGGCCTTCACCCATGATCGCGGCTGAAGGACGAAATCGCCCAGGATGTGGGCGATCAGCAGTCGGAAGAGGATATCGAGGTCGGGCATCAGCGCTTCAGGTGTGCCGCCACGACCGTCCCGTACCTGTCGAACATGGCTTGCACCGCGCTCTGATCAGCGCCAGCCAGCCGCTTGTGTACGGCAGGTTGCGAAATTCCAAGCAAGCCCGAGAGTTCGGATTGCGTCGCACCCTTAGTGATGTACAGGAGCATGGCCTGCGCCGATGCCGACGACCACTTTCCCACCAACGCGTCCAGCAGCCGCATCGATGTCCCGAACTCCGCGTCCACGTCCTCCCACGGTGTGGAGAGCGCGAGTCTTCCCCAGTTGCGGCCCAGTTCATCCAATGCACGACCGGAGTTGCGGTAGGCTTCACCATCGGATTCGACCACCTTGCCGGAGCGGTACGACACTGTGCCGACCCCGATCGCGATACGGGCATCAGGCAGGTCGTTCATCAGTATGGGCAAGCGCGCCCGGATCATTCGTCTGGCTACCGTCCTGCCCACGGGTCGTCCGCCCTCCCATTGCCTTATGCGGGCTCGAATGGCCAGCGCGGCCTTCAGTGCATCATTCACATCCACCACCCCTTGGAAGCTATCACCCCGGTAGATCTCGAACGGCCTCAACACCTGGAACCCGCCTGCCTCAACAGCGGCCAAAGCCTGCTTCACCACCTTGTTGAGCACCGCACGCTCTTTCACTACGGTGCTCCGTACCACATCGCCCGTGATCACCGCTACGACTTTCGGTCTCTTTGCCATCGGCACCGAATGTAGCGACTATAACCTCCAGAGGTTATTATCGATGATTATAACCTCCACGGGTTATACGTGAGAAATATAACCTTTGGGGGTTATATGCATCCACAGCACCTGCTCCTGAACATCCTGCCCGGATCCTGCTGGGCCGAAGACCCTGCATCTTCGCCCCATGCACTTCCAGTTAGCCCTTCTGTCCTTGGCCCTCCTCTCCGCTTGCCCCAACCAACCCGACCCATCCACCACGCCGCCCGTCAGCGTTGCCGTGAAACACGAGCTAACCACCACCATCGCCGTCCTGGATAGCGCCATGTTCGCCGCCTTCAACGCCCACGATGCCGCCGCGCTGGGCACTTGGTTCACACCCGACCTGGAGTTCTACCACGACAAGGGCGGCCTCGCGGGCTACGACAGCACCATGGCAGGCTTCCGGCGCATGTTCTCGCAGCCCACAACCGCGGACATACAGCGCGAGATGGTGCCCGGGACCCTAGAGGTTTATCCCATCGGCGAGTTCGGGTTGTTGGAGATCTGCCAGCACCGCTTCTGCCACACGGAGAACGGCAAGGAGGATTGCGGCACCTTCAAGAACAACATGGTGTGGAGGAAGGAAGGCGCGAGCTACAGGGTGAGCCGGGTGATCAGCTTTGATCACTGAGCGGCACATTGGACGGCAGCCACCAAAAACGAAGCCCCGGCTTCCGCCGGGGCTTCGAACACTTCGCGTGAACCGGGCCTTAGGCCTTGGTCACGTTGATGGCGTTGGGGCCTTTGGGGCTCTGCTCAACTTCGTAGGTGACCTTGTCACCTTCGTAAAGAGCTTGCTTGGTTCCGGTCTTGTGAACGAACACATCCTTACCACCCTCGTCCGGGGTGATGAAACCGAAGCCTTTCTCCGAGTTGAAGAACTTCACTGTACCACTTGACATGTACTACTTGGTAATGCGCCCCTATCAAAGGCGGGGCTTGTTCGACCCACGGCAAAAGCACCGGGGCCTTGATGGCGCAAAGGACGGCCATCCGCGCTTGCCTCCGACGATCCGGCCGAAATAAACCCCAGGCACGCCTCCTGGCTTACCGATCTTCCGGGGCACGCGATCGGCTGATCGTCACGACCTTCGGCCCATGGCAACCCCACGGAAGTCGAGCGCTCCAAGAGCGGCCGCCAAGACCAGAACAGCCGGTCCGGTGAAGCTCCTATCGGGCGGCAACCCGCAGATAGCGAAGGGCGATGGCGATGCCCCGGTGCAGGCCTACATTAGGGCAATGCCGGGCTGGAAAAGAGGGGTGGGTGAACAGCTTGACGCACTGCTCGAACAGCACGTGCCCAACTTGCAAAAGGCAGTGAAGTGGAACTCACCGTTCTATGGCGTGGAAGGCAATGGCTGGTTCCTGGCCACCCATGTCTTCACGCATTTCGTTCGGCTCACGTTCTTCCATGGTCAGGCGCTGAACCCCGTACCGCCCGGTCCCAGTAAGGACAAGAACGCCCGCTACCTCGACATCCGCGAGAACGACGTCATCGATGCTCACCAGCTCATCGATTGGTTCAAACAGGCTGCTGCATTGCCCGGCTGGTTGAAACACTGAAACGTCACTCTACCCATGGCATCAACAAACCCCGAGGTCAACTGGTTCTTCGAGAAGGATGGCCGATGGAAGGAGGCCTTCGCCAAGCTGCGCGCCATTGCATTGGACAGCGGCCTCACCGAAGAGCTGAAGTGGGGCCACCCCTGCTACACCTTGAAGGGGAAGAACGTCTTCCTCATGCACGGCTTCAACGACTACTGCGCGCTGCTCTTCCACAAGGGCGCGTTGCTGAAGGACGATGAAGGCATACTCGTGCAGCAAACGGCCAACGTGCAGAGCGCCCGCCAGATCCGCTTCACCAGTGCGGCACAGATCAAGAAGATGGAACGCGTGATCGCGCGTTACATGCAGGCGGCCATCGACCTGGAAAAGGCCGGCGCCACGGTGCCGCTGAAGAAGACGGCAGAGTTCGACATGCCTGACGAGTTCAGGAAGGCACTGAAAGAGATGCCCGCACTGAAGAAGGCCTTCAACGCACTGACGCCCGGCCGCCAGCGCGGCTACCTGCTCCACTTCTCCGGTGCGAAGCAGAGCAAGACGCGGGAGGCACGCATCGAAAAGAACGTGGACCGCATCCTGGAAGGCAAGGGCCTCGACGACTGAGCGCCCTCAGGCTTTCCGCACGTAGATGCTCTTCAGCCCCATGGCCCCGAAGCCATCGATCTTGCAATCGATATCGTGGTCGCCATCCACCAATTTGATGTTCTTCACCTTGGTACCGGCCTTCACCGGCTTGGGCATGCCCTTCACCGGAAGGTCCTTGATCACCACCACATCGTCGCCGTCCTGCAGCACATTGCCGTTGGCATCCTTCACCGCACCGGCCGCCGCTATCTCCTCCGGGTTCCATTCATGGCCGCACTCGGCGCACATCTGCGAGGTGCCGGTGGGATAGGTGATCGTTGATGCGCACTCTGGGCATTTCGGGTTGTCGCTCATGGCGGCGCGAACATATTCTTCTGGACCGCCCTTGGCACTGACGGAGAACAGCACTTGGCAACCCCACTGCGAACAAGTGCCGCCTCACATCCATGACCCGTCGGCGCCGCGCCCTGTCCCAGGGCTCCTACTTTTGGCCCGCTTCCCGAACCAGTTGAAGCAACCATGACAACAGCAACCAAAGTGAAGGTGCACAACTACAGCGCCGGTCCGTGCATCCTACCACGCGAGGTAATGGAACAGGCGGCGCAGGCCTGCATCGAGTTCGAAGGCGGCCTCAGCATCCTGGAGATGAGCCACCGCAGCAAGCCTTTCGAGGCCGTGATGGCCAAGGCCCAAGCGCTGGTGAAAGAACTGCTCGGCGCACCTGATCACTACCAAGTGGTATTCCTCGGCGGTGGTGCAAGCATGGGCTTCCACATGATACCGCAGAACTACATGAAGGTGGGCGGCAAGGCAGCCTACGCCAACACCGGTGAATGGGCCGGCCGCGCTATCAAGGAAAGCAAGATGGCAGGTGATACGATCGTAGTGGCCAGCAGCGAGGACAAGAACTTCAACTACATCCCCAAGGGCTTCAGCATTCCGGCCGATGCCGACTACTTCCACTTCACCAGCAACAACACCATCTTCGGAACGCAGTTCAAGCAGTTCCCGAAGAGCCCCGTACCGCTCCTGTGCGACATGAGCAGCGACATTTTCAGCCGTCCGGTGAACGTGGGCGACTTCGCGCTGATCTACGGTGGTGCGCAGAAGAACATGGGCCCGGCCGGTGCCACGGTCTATCTCTTCGACCCGGCCTACTTGGGCAAGACCGGCCGCAAGCTGAGCCCCATGATGGACTTGAAGAACCACGCCGACAAGGAGAGCATGTACAACACGCCACCGGTGTTCTCGGTGTACGTAAGCATGCTCACCATGGAGTGGATGAAGAAGGAAGGCGGCGTGGCCGAAATGGAGCGCCGCAACAACGCGAAGGCCGACCTGCTTTATGGTGCCATCGACCGGCTGCCGGTGTTCAAGGGCACCACCGCTGTTGAGGACCGCAGTATGATGAACGCAACGTTCGTGATGACCGATGCCGCACTTGAGCCCGCATTCGACGCGATGTGGAAAGCCGCTGGCATCAGCGGCATACGCGGGCACCGCAGCGTGGGCGGATACCGCGCCAGCATGTACAATGCCCTGCCCATCGAGAGCGTACAAGCCTTGGTGGACGTGATGGAAGAATTCGCAAAGAAGAACGGATGAACGCAAGGATCCACGCCAACGACGGCATCTCTGCCAACGGCAAACAAGTGCTTACGGACGCAGGCTTCAAGGTAACGAGCGACTTCGTTGCCCAGGATGCCTTGGCCGAATACATCAACAAGGAAAAGGTGGAAGTGCTGCTGGTGCGCAGCGCCACCAAAGTGCGCAAGGACCTCATAACCGCCTGCCCGGGCTTGAAGATGGTGGGCCGCGGCGGTGTGGGCATGGACAACATAGACCGCGAGTTCGCCACCAACCGCGGCATCAAGGTCTTCAACACGCCGGCCAGCAGCAGCATCAGCGTTGCCGAACTGGTGATGGCGCATTTGTTCAGCCTCATGCGCGGCCTGCACGAGAGCAACCGTCACATGCCCACGCGCGGCCAGGGCGAGTTCAAGGAGCTGAAGAAGATCTACGAGAAGGGCCAGGAGCTGCGCGGCAAAACGCTCGGCATCATCGGCTTCGGCCGCATAGGCCAGTGGACCGCGCGCTACGCGCTGGGCGCTGGCATGAAAGTGGTCTACGCCGACAACCATGCCACCGCCGAAGCAATCGAGATGGAGGTAGGAGGACAAACCGTGCGCGTTGCCGTGAAAATGGTGCCGCTACCGGAACTGCTGGCCAAAGCCGATGCCATAAGCCTGCACGTACCTGCCCAGAAAGACGGCGCTCCTGTTCTCGGCCGTGGCGAACTGGCTTTGGTGAAACCCGGCACCGTGATCGTGAACACGGCGCGTGGCGGAAGCATCGATGAGGATGCACTGCTCGATGCGCTGAAGAACAACAAGGTGCGGGCTGCCGCGCTGGACGTGTTCGTCAACGAACCCTCGCCGCGTGCCGACATCCTCGGACAGCCGAAGATCAGCTTGACCCCGCACATTGGAGCGGCCACCTTGGAGGCCCAAGGCCGCATCGGAGAAGAATTGGCCGATATCATCATCGAGCACTACGCCCGCCAGAGCGTGGATGCCTGAGGCATGATCAGCATCCGTCCGTTCCGCGCATGGCGGCCGGCGCCCGATAAGGCGCACCTGGTGGCCAGCCGCAGTTATGTGGAGTATGAACCGGATGAGTTGACGGCCAAGCTGAGGAGCAATCCATACAGCTTCCTGCACATCGTGCACCCTGATCTGGGGCGCGATCAGCACCTGACGCAGAACGAGCGCTTCCGCCGCGTGCGCAAGAAGTTCGAGTCGTTCTGCAACGAGGGCATACTGCAACACGACAGGTTGCCGAGCATATACATCTACCAGCAGGACCAGGACGGCCGCAGCTCGCGCGGGATCATCTGCGGCGTTAGCGTGCGCGATTACCGCAACGGTCTCATCAAGGTGCACGAACAAACGCTTACCGCCCGTGAGGCACTCTTCGAGAAGTACTTGGATGCCACTGGGATCAACGCGGAACCCGTGTTGCTTGCCGCTCCTGAAATGCCGCTGCTCGAAGCCACCATGGACAGGGCAACGCTGCTGCGGCCCGAGTTGGACCTCAGCACCACCGACCGCGTGCGCCATCGCCTTTGGTCGGTGAACGATGAAGCCCATGTGGGCGAGATCGTGCAATGCTTCAGCTCCGTTGATGCGCTCTACATCGCCGATGGCCATCACCGCAGCGCGAGCAGCGCCCGTTTGGCGCAAAGTAGCGCGGCGGATGGCGACGACCCGAAGGCTTGGTGTTTGGCGTTCATTGTTCCGCGCGCCCACCTGCACATCTGGAATTTCGACCGCGCAGTGACGAGCCTCAACGGCATGGAGACGACTGAATTCCTCGATGAGCTTGGTAAAGTCGGGCGCTTGGAGCCCTTGATCATCTCACCAACGTCCGCTCCGGAGCGTGGGGAGGTGTTCGTGTGCACGCGGATCGGATGGTACCGGTTCACGATGCCGTCACCACCGGTGTGGGCCAGCGCGGTTGAAGCTTTGGACCCGGCATTGCTGAGCACGTGTGTTCTTGCTCCCGTCCTGGGCATCCACGACCTGCGCACCGATCCGCACATCCGCTTCATCCCGGGCACACAAGGCGTGGCAGCCTTGGAAACCATGGTGAGCAGCAAGGAAGCCGCCGTTGCCTTCCACCTCCGGCCGGTGAGCTTCGATGAACTGAAGGCCGTGGCCGACAGCAACGGCACCATGCCGCCAAAGAGCACCTACATCGAACCGAAGATGCGCAGCGGCATGACCATCTATCCGCTGGAATGACCTCGCTCGCCGCACGGTACGAAGCATTGAAGGCATCCCTGCCCAAAGGCGTGGAGCTCATCGCCGTGAGCAAGACCCGTTCGGTGGATGAGATCAAAGCGCTGTACGATCTGGGCCATCGGGCATTCGGAGAGAACTATCCACAAGAACTGAAAGACAAGCAAGCGCAGTTGCCCGCCGACGTCCAGTGGCACTTCATCGGCCACCTGCAAACGAACAAGGTGAAGTACATCGCGCCGTTCGTGCATCTGGTGCACAGCGGCGACAGCGAACGGCTGTTGGACGAACTCGATAAGCGCGCAGCCGCGAACAACAGAACGATCAGCGTGCTTCTGCAGGTGCACGTGGCACAGGAAGAAACCAAGTTCGGCTTCACCCTTGAGGAACTTGAACCGCTTGTTCCGGGCTTCAGGGACCGTTGGACGAACCTGCGCATCGAAGGCCTGATGGCCATGGCTTCGTTGACCGAAGACATGGAGCAGGTGCAGCGCGAACTTGCGGGCGTGAATGCCCTCTTCGATCGCATCAAGGCAAGTGGTGCGTTCCCGATCGGGCAATTCGCCACCTTGAGCATGGGCATGTCGTCGGATCTACCGGTGGCATTGGCCAATGGCAGCAACATGGTGCGAATAGGCACTGCCCTCTTCGGCGCGCGTCCCTGACTTGTCGATAAACCGTAGGCAACGCCTTTCGGGCCATCCCGTCTTGCCAGCGTAGTTTCACGTCCCAGCCGCGCTGCCCATGACCCGCACACTACTCACTGCAATCCTCTTATGCTCCTCCATGGCCCTGCTCGCTCAGCGGAACATCGAGGTCGGACTGTCGGGCGGAATGACCAACTACTACGGTGACCTGGGCAACTGGGACGGCCCGATCCAGTGGAACAGCACGCGACCGGGAATGGCGATCACCATCCGCGATTTCTTCAACAATCCCAAGCGGTACGTTACACGTGCGATCACCTTGGAAGGGCGCTTGAGCTGGCACCGCATCGGCTACGACGAAACCGAGGCCACCGGCGGCATGAGCGGAACGCAGTTGAAGAACTTCAACCGCGGGCTCAACTTCCGTACCGACCTCTTCGGCGCCAGCGCCCACTTGGTGCTCAACGCCTACCGCGAACCGTACCAGCCGTTGTTCCAGCAGCGCTTCTTCGCCTACTTCTACATCGGGGCGGGCATATACTACGGTCGTCCCAAGGCGGACCTGTTCCGTGGGGATATAGCCTTGGAAAACCAGTACCACTATTGGGACGACGGCACCTTGCGCGATCACGAACAGTATACACCCGGGTATTTGAACGCCAACGTGGTCGAGCGCGACGGGAAGTACGAAACCGATCTCTACAGTTGGCACACCGAAGGCGGCTGGGTCGATTCCGAAGGCAACCGCTTGAAGCGCAATTCACCGTGGCACTTCGGCATGCCCATGGGCGCCGGTCTGCGCTACATGGTGACCAAGCAGATGAGCGTGGGGGCCGAGTTCTCGTACATCTTCTTCATCAGCGACATGCTCGATGACGTGAGCGACCGATACAGCACGTACGAGGAGATCGGCGAGGCATTCCCGAACGACAGCACGCAGCAGTTCCTGGCCCGCTACATCAGCGATCCAAGCGGCTTTGGCAGCGATGGCACCACCGGTATCAGGACCAGCCAACGCGGCAATCCGGGCTTGGCGGACTACTACAGCTGGCTGATGCTTGAGGTGAGCTACAAGTTCAAGCGCCGCCCGGGCCGCCGCATCTTCGTGCACATCTGACCCTCCGTCTTCGGATCCCGGAACGGCCCTTGCGGGCCGTTCTTCATTTGCGCGCGGACTACTTTCGCCCGCGAACAACACCGCACCGCCAAGAACGATGAGCCTCGACCCGCTGTTCACGCAGCTTCTTTCCGACGACGACACCAAGGTGCTGGAGGCCATTGAAAAAGTGGACCAACGCGGTGATGCCATGGCCATCGTGCCAATGCTGCATGCCTTGGTGAAGGCCCGCGACCATGCAGTGCAGCAACGCATCACCACCATTCTGTTCGAGGTGAAGGCCAAAGGCGCGCGGGAACAACTCCTTGCCGCGCTCGACATCCCGGAACTGCATCCGGTGCGCAGTACTGTGCTCGCCAGTTTCTGGAACGCGGGCATGGACATGCGCGAGCACCTGCTCCAGCTGGCGGGTATTGCAGCGAAGGGTTCCGCCAGTGAGGCGCTCGAGTGCCTCACCATTGTGCAGGAGCAAAGCGCCTGGCCCGAGAAAGCCGCGCGCGCCGCGGCCAAAGACCTGCGGCTGGCGTCCACCAGCGAAAAGGACGAACTGAAAGCCTCGGTCCTTACGGATATCGCCGAGGAATTGGAGCGCAGGCTCGGTAAGTGATCAGCCCTTCAGGTAGCGCTCCACGTTCCGCTGGATGCGCGCGCTGATGTCGCTCGTATCGGCAGGTGCGAAGGCATTCCCGGTGATGAGGTCGTGCAGTTCGATGTAGCGTTCGGTCACGCTCTGAACAAATCCATCATCCATCACCGGCACCTGCTGGCCTTCCTTGCCCATGAAGTCATGAGCAATGAGCCACTGCCGAACGAACTCCTTGCTCAGTTGCCTCTGGGCCTCGCCCCTGTCCTGCCGCTCGTCGTAACCGTTCAAGTGGAAGTACCGTGAACTGTCCGGCGTGTGGATCTCGTCGATGAGCAGGATCTCCCCTGCGGCGTTCCTCCCGAACTCGTACTTGGTGTCAACGAGGATGAGGCCACGTTTCCTCGCGATCCCGCTACCACGCTTGAACAAGGCCAGCGCGTACTTCACCATGGTCTCCCATTCCGCCTTGGTGCACAGTCCGCGATCAAGGATCTCCTGCGGCGTGATGTCCTCGTCGTGGCCTTCATCGGCCTTGGTGCTGGGCGTGATGATGGGCTCGGGAAATGCATCGCTCTCACGCAGACCTTCGGGCATGGATGCGCCGCAAAGCACCCGATGGCCTGCTTGGTATTGGCGCCAGGCGTGCCCGCTCAAGTAACCGCGCACCACCATCTCGACCTTCACCGGGGTGCAGCCCTGGCCCACGATCACCTGCGGGTCGGGCATGGCCACGGCCCAGTTGGGGGCCACCTCGCGAGTGGCTTGCAGCATGCTCCAGCTCACTTGGCTCAGCACCTGTCCCTTGTGCGGGATGCCGCGCGGCAGGATCACATCGAAAGCGCTGATGCGGTCGCTGGCCACCATCACCAAGCGGCCATCGCGCAGTTTGTACACGTCCCGCACTTTGCCGCGGTACACGTTCTCCGCCTCGTCCAAGCGCAGGTCGCTGCGCATCAAAGTCCCATCGCTCATCGGTCGCGTTGTTCTTCGCGTTCGCGGAAGGCCATTACCACCTTCGTTACCAATTCGTGGCGGATGATGTCCTTTTCATCCATTTCCACCACCCCGATGCCTTCCACCTTCCGCAGCATGTCCACGGCCGGCACCAACCCACTGGGCTGGTTGCGCGGCAGGTCCACTTGGGTAACATCGCCAGTGATGACGAACTTGGCGTTGCGGCCCATGCGGGTAAGGAACATCTTCACTTGGGGCAGGGTGGCGTTCTGCGCCTCGTCCAGGATCACGAACGCATTGTCCAGCGTGCGTCCGCGCATGAAGGCCAAGGGGGCTATCTGTATGATGCCGTTCTCCATGTATTCGGCCAGCTTCTGGACGGGCACCATATCGCGCAGCGCATCATAGAGCGGCTGCAAGTACGGATCCAACTTGTCTTTGAGGTCGCCGGGCAGGAAACCGAGGTTCTCCCCTGCCTCCACAGCCGGCCGCGTGAGGATGATGCGGCGCACGCTCCGGTCCTTGAGCGCCTTCACGGCCAAGGCAACGGCGGTGTAGGTCTTACCACTACCGGCCGGGCCAATGGCAAAGACCATATCGTTGGTCTGGACGGTTTCCACCAGTCGCTGCTGCCCCGGCGTGCGTGCCTTGATGCGCAAACCTTGGTTGCCGTGAACGAGCGTACCCGGCTCGTCCGGTTCCGCACCACGGTCGCCGTTGCCCATGATGTCGTCCAGGACTTTCCGCGGCAGATCGTTGTAGCGCGCCACGTGCTTCACCAGTTCATCGAAGCGCTCGGCGAAGCGATCGATCTCCTCGGCATCGCCCTTCACCATGAGGGTTTCGCCCCTGGCTATGAGCACCAGCTTAGGAAAGATCCCCTTGATGATCCTCAGGTTGCTGTCGTTGGCGCCCAGCACGGCCATGGGATCGGCGCCTTCAATGGTGATGGTGCGTTCGCTCAATCGCTGCGGAATAGGCCGCCGAAAATACCCGTAGCAAGTATGGCCGGGCACGGGTTGGCGGTCGGCGTTTGCACGATCGGACCATCGTACTACCTTCAACCTGCTCTTTCGCCAGCTCCATGCCGGTGCGCCGGCAGGCCCAAGGGCTTCGTTCCTTTCTTCCAACCCTCCGCCACCGTTCCGCCTTGCTCCGGGAGCAGCGTGAGACGAAGCGACGACGGACCAACCTTTCGATCGTCATGAAAGCCTTCGATGCGAAACACATCAAGAACGTCGTGCTCCTGGGAGCCCACGGAAGCGGCAAGACCACGCTGGCCGAGACAATGCTCTTCGAGGCGGGTCTGATCACACGCCGCGGCCGGGTCGAAGACAAGAACACCGTTAGTGACTTCAACGCCATCGAACACGAACGCGGCAGCAGCGTGTACACCACCTGCCTGCATACCGAATGGCGCAATTACAAGATCAATATACTGGACACGCCGGGGCTTGACGACCTGGTGGGCGAGACCATTCCGGCCCTGCGTGTTGCCGACACCTGTGTGCTGCTGCTTGATGCGCACCACGGCGTAGAGGTCGGTACCGATCTGGTCTGGGAACACATGCAGCGGTACGACCGCCCTGTCATCATCGGCATCAACAAGCTCGATCACCCCAACGCCGACTTCGACACCACGTTGACGCAAGCGAAAGAGCACTTCGGCAATGCCGTTACGGTGATGCAGTACCCGTTGGAGCAGGGCGAAGGCTACCACCGTATGATCGACCTGCTGAAGATGACGATGTACGTCTTCAAGGATGCGGGAGGCAAACCCGAGAAGCAGCCGATCCCGGAAAGTGAAAAGGCCCGTGCCGAAGAACTGCACAAAGTGCTGGTGGAGAAGGCTGCCGAGAACGATGAAGCGCTGATGGAGCACTACTTCGAGCGCGGCGAACTGGACGAGGACGAGATGCGCCTTGGACTGAAGCAGGGCATGATGAAGCGCACCTGCTTCCCGGTCTTCTGCCTTAGCGCACTGCGCAACATGGGCAGCGGCCGGCTCATGGGCTTCATCGACAACGTGGCACCAAGCGCCGTGGAAATGCCGCCCGAGCCCTTGGCCAGCGATGGACGCGACCCCTCGGCCATTTGGCTCGAATGCAAGGCCGATGGGCCTGCCGTGCTGTTCACGTTCAAAACAGTGATGGAACCGAAGACGGGCCAGCTCTCGTTCTTCAAGGTGATGAGCGGAACGGTGAAGGAAGGCCAGGACCTGGTGAACGACAACACGGGCGGCACCGAACGCATCGGGCAGCTCTTCATCGTGGAAGGCAAGGATCGCAAGCACGTTGATGAACTTGCTGCCGGCGACATCGGCTGCACATTGAAGCTGAAGGACACGGCAACTGCGCACACACTGCACGCGCCCGGCAAGGCCATCAAGCTCCAACCCATTGCGTTCCCCGAGCCGCGCCTGCGCGTTACGATCAAAGCGCAGGACCAGAAACTCGAGGAGAAGCTGCACGCCGCGCTGCTGGAGATCCAGAAGGAAGATCCCACCATCACGCTCACGTACATGCGAGAGACCGGCCAGCAAGTGGTGGGCGGCCAGGGCGAGCTGCACCTGAACCTGTTGAAGTGGCGCCTCAGCCACCAATACAAGATCGAGGTGGAGTTCGGCAGCCCGCGCGTCAGCTACCGCGAAACGATCCGCAAGCCTGCTTCGGCCATGTACCGGCACAAGAAGCAGACCGGTGGCGCCGGCCAGTTCGGCGAAGTGCACCTGAAGATCGAACCGTGGTACGAAGGCATGCCCGAGCCCACCGGCGTTAGCGTGCGCGGCAAGGAAGAGCATGAGCTGCCCACGGGCGGCAAACTGGTGTTCTACAACTGCATCGTCGGCGGGGTCATCGACACGAAGTTCCTGCCCAGCATCCTCAAAGGCTGCATGGAGAAGATGGAACGTGGCCCGCTCACTGGCTCACCTGCGCGCGACGTGCGCGTGATGGTGCATGATGGCAAGATGCACGCGGTGGACAGCAACGACATCAGCTTCAAGATCGCCGGCATGATGGCCTTCAAGGAAGCGTTCGTGAACGCAGAGCCACAATTGATGGAACCCGTGCAGGAGATCGTGGTACGCGTGCCCGAAGACCTTATGGGCGATGTGATGACCGACCTGCAAGGGCGCCGCAGCGTAGTGATGGGCGTGGAAGGTCAGGGCCGGTTCCAGGTCATCACGGCCCACACGCCATTGGCCGAACTAGACCGCTACAGCACCACGCTCCGTAGCCTCACCCAAGGGCGCGGCACCTACACCGAGAAGTTCCTCGCCTTCCAGCAAGTGCCCAGCGATGTGCAGCACAAACTGATGGCCGGGCACAAGGAAGAGGAACTGGTGGTCTGACGGAAGAAAGGACGATCAACGGACCGACCGCAGCGATGGACCGGCTTACGGTCGGTCCGCTCATTTCCTGCAATACGCCTCCGACTCCGCCACTGTCTTCATCACCGCCAGGTCCACGTCGTTCAGGCTCTTGCGGGCGCCCCAGTTGAAGATGCGCTCGAAGAAGGCAAGTGCTTTGCGGCTCTTGATGCGATCGAGGAAGTACACCTCGTGTTCCTTCTCGCGGATGCCCATATCGTAGAGCGCTTGGTCGTGCATGGTGATGCCCAGTTCGTGGAAGTAGTGCATCAGCCGGAAGTACTCGCACACGTTGCCGCTCTCCAATCGCCCTGCGAAGTAGTACGGCATGAACCAACCGATGACGTAACACGCACCGGAAATGACCTTGCCCGTGACATGGAAGCGGAACTCGTACCACCGCGACACCGGAATGCCGTATTGCTGCATGATGAGCAACACTTCATGCCGGTGCCCCCACTCGTCATCCTCGATCTTCTTGATGGACACCTTCTCGTCAGCGCTCTTCACTGAACCGGCGTGGCCTTGGTAGGCGAAGGCCGCAGCCTTCTCGGCCGAGTAGGCCATCTGCAACAAGTCAACGAGTGCCTTGTGCGCACGAACCTTCGCTGCTTCATGGGACATGACGCAAGGATACCGCACAGCCCTTGCCCAGTAGGGCTGCTCACGGGTCAGTTCGGATCATCGGCCCCGTGGCCTCCGCTGCCGTGGTCGTCACCCACCGCGCTATTGTCCGGTTGTAAATCGTCGTCCTTGCTGCACCCCGAAAGGCCCAACAAAGCGATAAGGCTGAGGATGAACAGAGCAGCGCTCATGCGCGCGAGCAGGCGTTCCTTGGCGGTGGTCATGGCGTTAAGGTTATTGCACCACGAAAGTCAAGGGCACCGGTCGTTGGGCTCTTCAGCACGGTGACCAAACCGGTATCCAGGCCGACCAAGCCGTCAAACACCAGGTGACGCCTCGCGCGTAAGCAAAACCATCCTGTACCGCCGGTCGACTACGAGCACAAGCAGAGAAAGCAGCACGAGCGCCACGAAGCCTGCCAGCCCCACGACCGAACCCACCAGCACATGGCCTCCAGCGGCAAAGAGCGCAAAGGCTCCAGCGCTGCCGTTCAGAACCCCGTGCAGCACGCACGGCCCCCACACCGCTCCGACCCTCACGCGTGACCAGTCGAACAGGAATGCCGCGAGCACACAGAACACCACCATCATACCGATACCTGCAACCGGATACCCCGGATAGTTGTGGCCCATGGCGATGAGTGGCGCGTGCCATAGGCCCCAAACCACTCCCACGAATGCGATGCGCCGGGCAGTCGGCCACCCCGCCAGATGTTGGTGCAAATAACCACGCCAACCAAGCTCCTCTCCCAACATGGCAGGCAGGTTGAACGTGCACGCCGTGAGCACTGCCGAGAGCAGCATGATGACGAGAATGCCCCAGGCCGGCACCATTTCCACCAATGCCGCAGTTGCGCTATCCGCCTTGCCTCCCCCTAGTTGAGCCATGAGGGTTTCCAGGCTTGCCTCCAATCTTTCATTGGTGATGCTCACGTCGCCGAAGCCGGACAGGCCCATGATGTTCCCGCACACAAGCACAACAAGGAATACGGCCGGCACCACCAGCATTCCGACGATGGCGGTGGCCCCGAGCATTTTCCAGTTCATGCCCTTCAGGCGCAGACCCAAGCCGGCCCATGGCGCTTTGTCCAGGATCCTTTGCTGCACGATAGCGGCAACAGCCGGCATGAACATGCACGCAGCAGCCAAAGCCATGTAGGCCCAACCCGGTTCAGCACGCACACCAAGCAAAGCCCCAACCCCGGCGATGCTCCACGTTAGAGCAACTGCAATGGCAATGAAAGACAGAACACGGCGAGGAATGTTCATGCTGTACTGTTTGCGGACAATGTAGCCGCAACCAGGACAATGGGGCGGTCCCGACAGAGCCGTCAGCGCATCAACACTACGCTCTTCACCACGGCAACAGTTCCTAGCGAAGCCCGCACGCTGTATACACCGCTCGCGCCTTCCAGCAACAAGTCAGTGCGCGTTGAACTGATGGAGCCCTGCAATACCAAATGGCCTGCGATATCGAAGACCTGATAGGCCGACCCGACCGGTGGCGTGCGGTCCAAGTTCAGCACCAACGGTCCGCTCGTGGGGTTGGGGTGCGCTGAGAACGACAACGCAGGTCCGTCGCCCACGGTGGTGCTCAACCACACGTACGGATCGGAAGTGCTGGCGCAACCATCGCCATCGGTGATGGTGACCGTGTACGTGCCATTGGCGACGGCTATGTGAGCGCTGTCTGTGGCACCAGCAATGGGTTGGCCGTCCAGGTACCACTGGAAGTCGCCACTGCCCCCGATCATCAGCGTATCGAAGTCGGCCATGATGACAGGCACCGCAGGCGATGCGTTCTCAGCGAAAGCCACCGAAGCCGCCCCGGAAGAGCAGCCGTTGCCACTGGTCACTACCACAGCATAGGTGCCGGTTGAATCGGCGGTGAGCCATGTGCTATCAGCACCTGCGATGTCCACACCATCGAAAGACCATTGGTAGGTAGCTCCAGCGACCGGGTCAATGGACAGCAGCACCGTACCACTGTCGCACACGCTCAGAGGCCCACCTGCAGTAATGCCCGGCAAGGCAGGTACGCTGTCCACCGCCACCACGATGCTGTTGGACACGTCCGATGCGCAATTGTTCGCATTGCTGGCCACCACGGTGTACGTTCCAGCAGTGCCCACCATCAACGATGTGCTGTCCGCACCAGCAACGGCCTGACCGTCCTGATACCACTGCAAGGTGTTTCCCGGCGCCGCAGTCGCATCCAGTTGCACGCTTCCGCCATCACAGAACGTCGTGTCGCCTTGTGCGGTCACCACAGGAGCATCCACGTTCTCGACGATCAGCATCGCAGCGCTTGTCAAGAACGAGCAACCCGTGTTGCCGTTGGTTGCTTCGAAGGTGTAAGCACCTGCGAGCGTCGCATCAACGATGGTATCCGTGGCCCCGGCAATGGGTGCATTGTTCAAGTACCACTGGTACGTCAGAGCTCCTTGCCCCGACTGGTCGAGCGCGGTGAACGGGAAGGTGCTACCGGCGCAGATAGTGGCGCTCATGGTGTCAAGTGCGAACACCGGTGGATCGTTCACATCCACCTGGATAGCGTTCGACGTGGCCGTACCACAAGCATTGTCAACCACAACGGTGAAGTAGCCCGCACCGTTCACGACCAAGGTTGAACTTGTCGCTCCCGGGATATCGAAGCCACCGACCTGCCATTTGTAGGAAGGACCACCCACCGCGGTGAGCACCACGCTGTCGCCCGTGCAGATGAGCGTGCTGCCGCCCGCGCTGATACTGGCCGTGGTAGCACCACCGATCGTGATGTCGAAGCCGTTGTCGGTACCGATGAAGTCGGGGCTGGTGGAGATGACGCGGATGCGATAGCCACTGCCCAGCGGGGTGTTGGCCGGAATGGTTGCGCTCATCACACCGGAGCCCGTAGCGTTCGTGTCGCCGACATCCACGGGTGTGGTGAAATCGCCATTGGCATCGGAAAGCTGCGCAATGAAATGGTTCGCCTGGATGAGGAACCCACCAGCGTTGTAGGCACCTGTGGCTTCGTAAGGCACATTCACCGTGGCACCCGGGCAGATGGTGCTGGCAAGTGGCTGCACCACTTCAAGGGTGCGGGGCACATCGTAGTAGTAGATGGCGTTCACAACCTGGAAACCGAAGAGCTCCGTGGTGTTGATCTGCAGAACCGGCACGCGGAGGCCCTGCGCCAACCACTTGTACTCACGCACCACAGG
Source organism: Flavobacteriales bacterium (assembly GCA_016699575.1). Taxonomy (NCBI): domain Bacteria; kingdom Pseudomonadati; phylum Bacteroidota; class Flavobacteriia; order Flavobacteriales; species Flavobacteriales bacterium. The sequence goes on from CP064979.1 coordinate 4,410,940, forward strand.
ACGATCCACCGAGAAACCCACGCCCAACGAATCCACGGCGATGCTATCGGTGATCTCCAGGGTCGTCTTCACGCGCAACACATCGAACGAGCCTGCGGGCGTGGTAATGGCTCCCCAGCCGTCCACTTCGTTGGTGCGGTCCTGGCTGAACCCGTAATAACCCAAGCCGGGAATGTCGAGGTTGTAGGAAGAGAAGTCCGCGGTGCTGTCTCCGAACTGCACGGGCAACTCATAGATCACGTCCTGGTCCTCCATGAGGATGGGCACCGGCAGCCCGGCGAGTTCCACTCCATAACCGACCTTCCTGTACACCGAACTACTGCGGTAGAGGAAGGTGTACGGGTCGCTGATGGGCAGGAACTGGTTGAAGGGAACGTCCACCCCGTGCTTGGCATGGTTGGCACGGTTCGGGTTGAAAAAGAGATCGGCGTAGGTGATGGCGTACACGAAATTGGTGGAGGCCACCGTGAGGTACTCAGCCGTATCCGCCGTGTTCACCGTGAGGTTGCTGAAGTCCCAGACATGCGCCGCACCGGTGGTCGCGTAATCGATGAAGGGATTGGTGAACGCCCGTGTGCGCAGCAGCTCATCATTGGCATGCGGCATTTCGTTCTGGCCGATGGTGATCTGCGCTTGGGCGGCGATAGTGAGCAGGAAGGATGCGAGCGAAAGGGTAAGGTTCCGGTGCATGGGCGTTGCGAATGTGGTTACAAGGTAGAACGTGCACTTCCCCGCGGCAAGCAACGGTGACCGGTCGTTGTGAACAGCTGTGATTTGATGCCGAAGGCCCTTGTCCTCAGAACCAGCGCATGGCCACACTGCCGCAAACGGCCTTCACCACCAGAAGACCGTCAACCACCACCAGATAGTACAGGATCGAGCGCCGCTTCCGGAGCGCGTAAATGACACCGGCCATGGCGACGAACGGGATGGTGTTCAGCACCAGCTTCATGGTGCTGAAGCCGTGTGTGGCCCCGTAGTACAGGAAAGTCATGAGACCAAGGGCAGCCATTGGCAGGGCGATGCGGAACAATGTGGTGCGCAGGCCGCGTTCCACGATGAAGGTGCGCAATGCGTTCCGATGATCATCAGCATGATCCTTGATGTCGAACAGCATGCCGATGAGCGCGCAGAACATCATGTTCTTGAAGAAGAGGCGGACGCTGATGCCCACATCGGGCACCACGGCTCCATCAAGCAGGCGCGCCATCAAGGCTGGGTAAACAGTAACCACCCCGGCCCACACGAACCCCAGGACGAACGGCTTCAACCAACCGATGCGGCGCAGACCCTTCGAACCCGTTCCGTAGTAGAGCAGCCCAACAAAGGGGAACAATACGAGAAGCGCCAATTGCTCCCACCTCACCGACGCGCGTGCGTGCCAAGCATCGCGCAGCACCAAACCGATGCAGACCACAAGCGCTGCCCAAAGCACGTGCTGCACCCAACGCCGTGTGCCCGCATGCCGCACATACCACTGCGTCCGCTCATCCTTGCCTTCGCTGGCAGGCAGGTGCCTGTACGCTAGATCGTAGAAGGCTGTGGCCCCCAGGTACAGTATGATGTGGAACAAAGGCCCGTTGAGCGGCACACGCTGCTGCAGGGCGGCCTCCACGCCCAAGGCCACCGCGCACACCCCGTAGAACCAATTGCCGAAGAAGAATGCTTCTGCGCACCGCCGGGCCATTCCCAGGGTTCCCTTGGCTCCCGCCTCCATGGCGCTGAAGGTATCGGCGCGACATGTCCGCAATGCTGTGCACGAGCGGCACCTTTCCCTGCGTTGCTACGTAGAACGCCCGTACGCCACCTCGGCGCCATCGGGGAGCAACATGACCCGCAGCGAACTCAACCTCCGCCTCGAACTGGAAAAGGCCCGCACCCTGCGCCGCTTCAAGCGCACGTTGGCGGCGGTGCTGGCGGTATGCGGCGGCCTCTTGCTGCTCTCGCTGTCCTGACCTCACAGCTTCTCAACACCCAGTCCGGCAATGCGTGCATCGCTGGGGCGCAGCTGCATCATCACACGGAAACGGCTGCCGTTCTTGTTGCTGGTGAGCAGCAGCACGTATTCCTCCGGACCGAGCTGCTCCACGCCAGCGATCGTGTTCGCGCCGATATCCGTGCGCATGCGCTTGAAGGCGCTGAGGTGCTGCTCCATCGGAATGTCGTTGACGAAGCCCGGCCCGAAGTGTTCGCCGAACCATGTTTTCAGGTCTTCATCGGTCCCGGTGGCGCCCACAACCGCGCTGTAAGCTTTCATACACTCGCCTATTGGGCCATCGGGCACACCCTCCAAGACCGTGCTTTTTCCGGGTAATTCGGGCTGGTGACCAGGGATGAGCAGCGTGCGGCCCACTTCCCACGCCAGGTCCTGCATGCCGCGCGGGCTGGCGTTGCTCATCAGCACGATGGTGACCCCTTCATCCGCGTACCAGAGCACATCGGCGAACTGCACGCCATTGCCTCCGTTGTGGGTGATGAGGCGGGTGCCCCGTTGGGTCTTGAAAAGCGCCCAACCATAACCGTAGAAAGAGCCGCCTCCCTCCGGAACGTGCTCCGCGAACATGGCATCCACGCTGGCCTTCGAAAGCACCTTGTTCCTGCGCAATGCATCCACCCACGCGGCCATCTCATGCGTTGTACTTAGCATGCCACCATTGCCGCGCAGGTGCCAGCCTGGTCCGCCGTTCACCGTTGGGTGATCGAGCATCGTGCCCCAGCGGGTGCCGTCCTTGCGGTAGCCGATGGCCAGTTCGTCCTTCGACCAGTCCGGCATGCGGTAGCCGGTGTGCATGAGCCCCGCAGGTTTCAGCAGTTCCTCTTGGAGGTAGCGCTCCAAGGCCATACCGCTCACGTGCTCCACGATGATGCCGAGCAAACTGTAGCCGACATTGGAGTAGTTGTAGCCCGTGCCCGGCGCGAACTCCAATGGTACCGACATGGCCAACTTGGTGAACGCGCCACCGTCCACGGGTTCATTGTCATCGCCGATCGCCCCGGGGAAACCGGCGCTGTGCGTGAGCAAGTGGTGCAGCGTGATGCCGCGCTTATCCGCGGGAACACCTGGCAGGTATTTGATCATGCTGTCCTGCACGTTTAACTTGCCCTGCTCCTGCAACTTCAGGATGCACGCCGCCGTGAACTGCTTGGTGATGGAACCGATGGCGTGCACCGTGGTCGGCGTGTTGAGCAGCTGCGCTTCGCGGTCGCGCAGGCCGTAGCCGGTGTCAATGAGCGCAACGCCGTCGCGGAGCACGAGCAACGAGCCGTTGAACCCGGCCGCCGTGGCTTCGTGCATCAACGTGTCGATGCGCTGGAGGACCGGGTCCCGGGCCGGGACGATCGTGGCGGTGGTTGTTGGCTCGCCGCAAGCAAAGAGCAAGGCAGCACAAAACAAGGAAAGCAGGGAACGGTGGTTCATTTGGTGGGAGCTGATGCGAGTGTCGGGCACTGCAGGGCGCCAAGACGTTAAGCTGTGCCAGCGAATGTGAAGGGGTGTTAGATCGGTGCTTGCTGCTTGCCCGGACAATGGGTAAGATCGCATCGAAGTACCAAGCCCATGAACCGACCCCTACTCCTCTCCTGTTCCGTTGCCGTCGCGGTTGCCTCGAGCGCACAGGACATCCTGTTGGTGAACGACAACGACTACATCACCTACAACACCGACACCATCATCAGCGACCTCACGGCTGCGGGGTTGTCGTTCGACGTGTGGAGCATACCTGACAGTGGCGGCGCCTATCCGACCAATGCGTTCATGGATGCGTACGACCACGTCATCTGGTATGCCAGTACCGATGGTGTTGGGCTGGGCTTTTGGGACAGTGGTGCCCAATCCGAACTGATCGATCGTGTTTTCACTGGCAAGCACCTGTGGGTGATCGGCCAGGACCTGCTGTACGCTCAGTACGGCAGCGCACCGGTCACGTTCGTCAACGGCGACTTTGCCTATGACTTCATGGGACTGACATCCTATGACGTGCAGAGCTACGCGGACGATGGCGCCCTTGGCTGCACAGCCGTGTACGTTGACGCTGGTGTGCAAGGTGCGTTCGACGACAGCCTCGCATGGATCTTCACCACGAACTGGTACATGGACGGGGTGAGCATGGCCCCGATGAGCACGCCCATCTACGCCATGGGCCCGGGGAGCTACGCACTGGACGGTGCGGTGAGCATGTTCCACTTTGCGCCATCCGGTTTCAGCATCATGAGCACCTTCTTCGATCCAGCGCTCATCAACACGTTCGAGGCGCGAGTGGCCTTCCTTTCACAGACCATCCAGTACATGGATGAAGGCATGGGCATTGCCGCGCACAGCGACATTGCTCCACTGCAGATCGGAAACAACCCCACGACCGACATCATCACCATCCGTACGGACATACCGTTCGAGCGCGTGCAAGCCCTCGATGCACAGGGGCGTATCGTCATGGACCTTGGCACTGCTCAAGCCATGCCATTCGAGGTTGACTTGTCGTCGTTGCAGGCGGGGACATACACGGTGCGCACCTTAGGCATTCATGGCGTTCGCACCGGTCGAGCGATCAAACTGTGAGCGGCGCGGACACCACACGCGCCATCGCCCAGCGCTGGTTCGCGGCCTTCAACGCGCACGACCTTGGAGCCCTGCTGGGGCTATACGCCGATGATGCGCAGCACTTCAGCCCGAAACTGAAGGTGCGCCGACCGGGAACCAACGGCTTGGTGACCGGTAAGGCGGCCCTGCGCGACTGGTGGCGCGATGCCTTCGAGCGATTGCCTTCGTTGCAGTGCGAAGTGCTGAAACTGACGGCCGATGACGAGCAAGTGTTCATGGAATACATCCGACATGTGGACGGTGAAGAAGACCTGCGCGTGGGCGAAGTGCTCGAAGTCCGTAATGGCATCATTGTAGGCAGCCGCGTTTACCACGGTTAGGCGCCATGAGCAGGGGTTTCGTCAAGGAGGACGACCAAGAGGAGGCGCCGTTCATTCCGCCGCGCGCCCCGCTGCCCGATGGCGCCATCAACTACGTGACGCCCCGCGGACTTCAATTGCTACAGGAAGAGAAGGAGGTACTGGAACGCTCTTATGCGCAAGTGCAGGGCAGCGACGTGGAACGCCGGCGCGAGCACGCCATCATTGATGGGAAGCTGGCACTGCTGAACGAACGCATCGGCAGCGCGCGACCAGTGGAACCGGTTGCTGCACCGGATGAAGTCCGCTTCGGGACCACGGTTGGCTTCACCTACATCAACGGTCCCCAGAAAGGCTCCAGCCGCAACTTCACCATTGTCGGTGTGGACGAAGCCAACGTGCAGGAACAACGCATCGCGTTCACGGCGCCCATTGCACGCGCGCTCACGGGCAAGCGCGTTGGCGATGTTGCGCAGTTCCAGTTGGGGGCCACCGCGCAGGAACTCCGGGTGGACAGCATCCGCTAAGCCTCTACAACCAGCCCTGTAGGCAGTCCATCAATGCTCACCTGGTTCTTTTCCGCGCGGTAAGCCCTCACGCCCTCCTTTCCTTTCCGGTCGGCCCAATCGCCGAGTTGCGTCCGGTGCTCGCGGAAGTCGAGCAACGGCACTCCGAAGCCGCAGGACGTCTGAACGGTATTGATGTCCGCGATGATGAGCTGCCGCTCACCGGACATGGGCGGTCCGAAGTGCGGGCGCAGCTCCGACCACTCAGGATGTGAAGGCTGCACGCTGCGGCCCGTGCAATAGAGGCGCAGGATGAGCGGTGGACCGTCGAAGGCGCACCACATCAGCGTAAGGCGGCCGTTCTCCTTGAGGTGCGCAGCTGTCTCATTGCCGCTGCCTGTGGCATCCAGGTAGCCCACAAGCGTTGGCGATAGCACGCGGAACGTGTCGAGGCCTTTCGGTGAAAGGTTCACGCGGCCATCGTGCGGGGCGGTGGCCGTGAAGAACATCTTCTGGTCGCGGATGAAGCCGCTGAGCCGCTCATCCAATGCATCGAGGAACGTGGCCATGGGACGAACCTAACGCCGTGCACCGCCATCTTCGTGCCCATGCTTACGCTCGACCTGTCCGACTTCCCCACCCTGCGCACCGAACGGCTGCTGCTCCGCGAACCTCGCATGCACGACGCGGCCGCCCTCTTCGCCATGCGCAGCGACGAACGCGTGATGCAGTACATCGGTCGGCGCCGGGCCACAACCTTGGCCGATGCGGAGGAACTCCTCGCGCGCATCGACAGTGAACGCCATGCGAACATGAGCATCTCGTGGGCCATCACCCTGAACGGGGATGATACCATGATCGGCACCATCGGGTACTACCGCATCAAGTTCGAGCATTTCCGCGGCGAGGTGGGCTACATGCTGCACGCGGACCATTGGCGCAAGGGCATTATGCGCGAGGCTGTGGAAGCCGTTGTCCAGTGCGGCTTCGAGCGATTGGGCTTCCATAGCATCGAAGCCGACACCGATCCGCTCAACATCGGCAGCAATGCGCTGCTGGCGTCGTGCGGGTTCACCCGTGAAGGGCTCTTCAAGGAGAGCTTCTTCTGGAACGGCTGCTTCCAGGACAGCGCCGTTTGGAGCAGGTTGGCACCGCGCTAGCGGCTGCACCACTTCACCACGCCCACGGTGGCATCTTCGGCATTCCTGAACACCGCGACCCCGGCGCCGGTGGACAGTGCTTCAACCCGCGCTGATCCGTTCAAGTTCCGACGTGCCATCAACCGGCCATCAGTGCTGAAGAACAACACCAGCGTCGCCTTTCGGTCATCGGGGAGCAGGAAATGCGTCCCATCGAAGCGGTAGTCTTCGCCTTGGGACAGCGCACCCGTGATCGCGGTGCCCAGATCGTTCTCGTAGCAACCGATGTCGAAGCCGGAACCCAGCGGCCGCGGCGTGCCCTCGATATCGGAATCCACCACAGCACTCACTGCCGCGGTCCCCGCATCCACCATTTGGGCAGCCGCGCTCAACGGGTGGAAGTCCGAACCTGGTATCGAGAAGAGGGAAGCCTGCGGTGAGGCCACCATGCTGTTGGCGTCGAATCCAAGGGCTTGCCAAGCGGCCAGGTCCAGGATAGTTGCATCGCCGTCGGGGCTCAGGCGGTCCGTCACCAGGTTGAAGTCGCTCACGAACCCAGCGAGCGCGCTGGCAGCAACAACAATGCTTCCCCTCCAAGCGTGCTGATTGATCAGGATATTGTTGAGCAGCTGGTTACCGGTGCAGTCGTCCGTGATGTTCACGCACCAACGCGCATCGCTGGCGTTGATGATGGTATTGTTGTACACCTTGTTGCCCGTGCTCGGTGCGCCGCCATCGATCTGATAGAGGCTGATGCCGCTGGCGTGGTTGTCGTAGAGCAGGTTGTTGAAGAAGACCGAGTTCACGACACCATCGCAATTGATGCCGCTTCCACCGGCCACACCGTTGCCGTGGATGGTATTGCCGTACACCTGTGCACTGCTGATGATGCCATCTCCCCCCAAGCTCACATCGCCGTTCATGTGGATGCCGTTGGCGTTGTTGTCGAAGCAGTGGTTGAAGCGGATGATGGGATCGTCGGCACTGTTGCTCACATAGATGCCATGTTCATCCTCGCTGCCGCTGCACGAGTTGTGTTCGACGGTCACGTGTTCGGCGAAACCCGTCAGGATGCCCCACTTGTAATTGCTGTTGCAGCTGTTGTAACGGATGGTGACATGATCGCTCAACACGGTACGGATCCCGGTTCGCGGCATGTCGTTCACAGTGAAGCCCTCGACGACCACCCAGTTGACGCCTTCCACGTTGATCCCGTCCAGGTTGTTGTAGGGGCAAGGGCTCGTGATGTTCACGCCGGGACCTGTTGCGAGGAACACGATGGGCGCACCAGCGGCGCCGCTGTTGTCCATGGCCGCGAAACCCTGATAGCTGCCGGGGTGCACGAGCACCGAATCACCGGCAACAGCTTCATCGGCGCCGTGTTGCAGAGTGGCCCATGCGGTTACCATCGACAGTCCGTTGCCGGCATCGTTGCCGGATATGGCAACGTGGAACGTGGCGGCCTCGAGGGTGCTTGCGAGCAAGGCGAGGGCGGCGGCGGCGAAGTGCTTCATGCGGAAAAGCTAGCGCTACTGGACGGCCTGTCGGCTGAAATAGTCGGCAGACGCTTATGGGGATCCGACGATGGAACATCCACGATGGACGGATCTCACTTGGCTACGATGACGTGATGGTTGCGCACCGATCATCCGTTGCACAACACCCTAGCGCTAAAGCATCCTTGGAACGAAGTGCTGACACTCACGCGCACCCACAACGCTGGAACAGGCTCTTCACCGGGCACGGTCGAAGCGCGCACATCAACCACCGCAACAGTGCTGATCGGTACGTCCGGATCAACCACAGCACATCAGTGGCACGTAAGGGCCGCAGTTGCATCAAGGGTGACTGGCTGGCCGTGGTACCGGGCGGCGATCACCGCGAACAGGACGACCTCTCCGCGAACCGTGATGAACGCCAGCCTCCGCCCGGCTTTGGATGGCCCGGCCTGAGGACACACCCGGATGGTCCGTTCCAACCTTGGCATGGGGCGCTTGCTTATTTTTACCTATCTGCATGCGGCACTGTTCACTCCTTGTCCTTCTTCTGACCAACCTTCCGGGAGCCCATTCCCAATCCGGTCTGAAACCCGCCAGTGTACCCTTGCCCTTGGCCGGTTTCGTGGAAACGGCCGGTGTGGAGCATGATTTCGTACTGCCATCGGACTGCCCGCTGCCGCGGCGGGTTGACATGAGCCCGTTTTTTCCCGTTGCGGGTGACCAGAAACACCAAGCCAGTTGCACCGCTTGGGCCTTGGGTTACGGTTTGGCGTCGTTCCGGCGGAATTGGGAAAGCAACATCAAGCCGGACAAGTCCGTGCCACCGAACGAAGCGGATATCTACAGTCCCGGGTTCCTCTTCAACATGGTGAAACAGTATGTGCAGCCGGATACCAGCGCGCGCGCATGCCTGAACGGTGTGGACCTGTGTTCAACATTTGCCGTGGCCTGCCAATACGGGAACTGCACATGGGCGGAATACCCTTATGACGCGCAAAATGGCGGGTGCAAGGACACCGTACCGATGCACCTCCTGATGCGCGCCAGGGAAAGGCGCCTTCCACGCCCTGTGATGATGTGGAGATCGGACCCTGGAGGGAGCAGGTTCCAGGCTCCCTTCGATGCTGTTCAATGGAAGTACCACCTGGCCAGGAAGGAACCCGTGGTGGTGAACATCGACATTGATTGTTCGTTCCTTTTCGGTGGTGACAGTGCTTGGCGGAACCAGGAGCCGTTCATCTGGAACGTGCTCAAAGCCAATGACCGCGACACATGCTACGGTGGCCATGTGATGGTCTGCACAGGATACGACGATCACGACAGCACGTTCACGTTCCTCAATTCCTTCGGGCACCGTTGGGGCGAGAACGGATATGTGAGGATCCCGTTCAGCACTCTGCGCACCATTACCCGGGTGTCGTACATCTTCAGCCAGCAGTGGTGGCAGGTGATCCCGGTGCCTGAGGGAAAGGACGCTCAGGACATGCCCGTGGTCGACAGTACGTTGAGCGGTCTCATCAAGCCAGGCCTGACCCATCGCTTCCATGACCTGGAAGTGCGCGTGGTAACGATATCTCCCGACAAGCGCAACATCGTGATCCAGTTCAGCGACAGTTCGAAGACGGTTCCGGTGTTCACCATGGAATTCCCGAGCGGGGTGAAACGGAGCTTCATCTACGAGGACAAGCTGTGGAGCCTCACGTACAACGAGCCTGGGACCATCCGCCGGATGCTGGGCAAGGCCGTGCCGTTCACCATCAAGGTGGACCACCATGCTGACGACGTGCTCGAAACCCAGGTCGAGAACCACTTGGCCAGGTGGCGTCGGTCGAACGGTCAGAAATGATCAGGTGGCGCGTTCTGCGAACCACATTTCCAGTTCGCCCTTGCCCTTGGCCGCCACCAGCCCTCGGGCAATGAACCTGAAGCGTCGATCGTCCTTCACACGCTCGTAGGTGCTCTGCGAGATGTTCACACGCCCGACTTCCCCGCTGCTCTCCATCCGGCTGGCGGTGTTCACGGCATCGCCCCATATGTCGTAGGCGAATTTCTTGACGCCCACAATACCGGCGATAACCGTTCCCGTGTGCAGGCCCAGTCGCATACTGAAGAAGGGTGCTCCCTCCGCGCTGCGCCGACGTCCGTACTCGACCATGAAATCCTGCATATCCAAGGCCGCACAGAGCACATCTCCTGGTGGACCATGGGCCGGGTCGGGCAATCCGCCCGCGGCCATATATGCATCGCCGATCGTTTTGATCTTCTCGATGTTGTACTGCTCCATGATGCGGTCGAACGCCTTGAAGCACAAGTTCAGTTCGTCGATGAGACCAGCCGGGCTCAGCTTCTCGCTCAGCTCCGTGAAACCCTTGAAATCAGTGAACAGGATGGTGGCGGTTTCGAATTCCCTTGCGTCGGCGTAGCCCTTCGCCTTCAGTTCATCGGCCACTTCCAATGGAAGGATGTTGAGCAAAAGCCCTTCGCTGATGTCCTTCTCCTTCTGGATGGCGGCTCGGCTGCGCCGCGTGAACCGGAGCCTGTACCACAATCCCACGGCCAGTCCCAGGACGACCACGGCACTGAAGAGATAAACGTTGCGCATGCGCCGGACTTTCTCAGCACGCAGATCAGCATCGAGCTTCTGCACCTGCAACTCCTTGATCTCATTCGCCTTCTTCTCGCTTTCGTACTTCTCCTGCACCTCGGCGAGTGAACGCACCTTCTCCAGGTTGAGCAGACTATCGTTCAGGACAAGGTGCCGGTACAAGCGCTCGTTGGCCAACGCATGCTCGCCCAGTTCGGTGAACGACCGGCTCACCTGCAGTTCCATGAAAGCCTCTTCACGCAGATCGCCGGTACTGCGGCTGAGCACCAGTGCCGAGTCGAAGAGAGCGATCGCAGAACGGTGCTGCCCGCGCGATCTTTGGTTGTCCGCCAGGTTCATCAGCTGCTTCACGACACGCGACTTGTTGCCCTTCGACCGTGCAGCCTCCAACGCAATGTTGAAGTAGTGGTCCGAACTGTCCAGTTCGTCCACCATGGCTTTGAGCACACCGATGTTGGACAATGCGTCATCAACATCCCTGTCATTGCCTTCCTCCCGCGCGAGCGCGAGCACCTCCTTGAAGCCGTTCATGGCCCCTTGGAGGTCCCCTCCGGATGCCTTGGCGATCGCACGGTTGGTCAGTAGCGCGCTCCGCAGCGGGCTCACCGGCCAAGCTGGGTTCCAATGGCGCAGCGCATAAGTGCACAGGGAATCAGCATCGGCGTTCTCGGACAGGCTCAGCTTCATGTTGCTGAACCCGAGATAGGTTCGCATAAGGATCATACTGTCGCAGCCTTGATGGAATAACCGGAGCGCAGCCTGAGCGGCCACCATGGCTGAATCGTATGCACCCAGCTGATCGAAACTGGTGCACCTGAAGGCTTGTGCATGGGACAGGCCGCAGGAATCCTCGGCCTTCGCATAAACGGCCATCAATTCCTCGGTAAGGCCCAGGGTCGGTCGCGGCGCCCGTTCGGCCATCTCTACCAGTGCATGCAACGCGCTATCGGCCCATTGCAACGAACCAGCCGCTGCCCCCGATCGCTGCCCGCTGGCCACGAACGGCTCGAACAACGACACCCAACCCACGACCGATCCGGCCATGACGCGCGCGCACCACAGCGCAGAGCGAACGCGAACGCGGCCCATCGGGGCGATCCGCATTCCCCAGTAGGATCGTCGAGCGGAAGGAGAAGGGTGATCTGCTCTGTCCACGCTCACCCGTTTTGGTTCCCGATGCTTGGCTACGGTGCGTAAGAACTGCACCGAAATGAGGACCAATATGGTGAACACCATCGGACAGGTCCTGCTGAGCAGGGGAATTGGGCATCATTCGGCCCGCAAGCCGGTATCCACTTTCACATGGCGTCCGCACATCAAGCGTGGACGCATAACTGCCGCGTGGCCGGAGAAAAAAACCGGCGCAGGCCTTGGGCAGATGGCCGCCAGTGGAACACGAACCGTTGTCGCTCCCGCTCGTCGCGTAAGCACACTGCCCGGACAGCCATGAAACGAAACTGCCCGCAGCAACAACCACTGCGGGCAGATCGTTCCTTCGCCGATACACTTCGCCCTTTCAGGCGCCGCAAGCACGATCAGTGCCCGCCCCCACCCCCTCGGGTGAACTTCACGGAGGATGTCGACGTCTTACTGTTGCTCTTGGCGAAAACGGTCCAGTTCTGAACGTCACTTGACCTGAACGTGATATAGGTGGTACCTCCACTTGCTACGTCGGCCGTGAGATTGTTGCTTGAGTCGATGCGCACGTTCGAGGCGGCACCATTCACACTTAGGGTAATGTTGCCGTTGGCGTCTTCACCGCTGATCGACCAACTATAGGCGCCATCGTTCCCTCCTCCGGTGATGCCACTGGTTGAAATGGAAGCCGGCGCTGCGCTACTGGTTGTTCCTCCGGATAATGTTGCCATGTCAGTTGTGTTTGTGGGTTTGTGGGGTGAAACTAGAATTCTCCCGGAGGCACGTGACATCCACGGCTTCGAATTCACCCTTTGTGGGTAGGCGGACGAGGTTCAGCGCTTCCCGAAACGGATGGGCAACACGTACATCACGTTCACCGATGTCCCCCTGAGCCTTCCGGGCCTCCACAGTGGCAGGTCGCTCACGACACGCAAAGCCTCGGCATCCACGGCAGGATGAAGCGGGAAAAGGACCTCTGCCTCGCGCACTTCACCTGTGCGGTCCACCACGAAGCGCACCTTGAGGGTTCCGGTCAGACCTTGCTGGAAAACGGAATCGGGCAGCAACATGCTCTTCAGCAGGTGGTTACGCAAGGCAGTTTCACCTCCCGGGAAAGCTGGCGGCTCGTCCACCATGGCGTGCACTGGTTCCTTGACCAGGTCGACGGGCTGCGCGGCCGCAGATAACGCAGTGAATACGAGCAGGAGCGCAGAACAATGGAAGAAGGACATGGGAGGTTGCTTGCTACGCGATCCGGCTCCTCGCGGTTCGCCAACGGAAGTCCCTGGTTGACAGCGCGGTGGACAAGTCTGACGATCGTCTGATGCTGCGCACGGGCACGGGACTACATTCGCCACCGACCCAGATTGAACTCATGCCAAGAGTCACCTTCCTGAACCAACGCGGCGGATTCCAAGAAAGCCTTAAGGCGCGCGTAGACGCGTACTTCGCAGAACACCGGTTGAAGCCCACGGGCAATGCGGCCCTGCACGTGAAAACGGCCATACTGCTTCCCAGTGCCTTGGCCATTTATGTGGTGCTGCTGGCTGTAACCATGCCTGTGTGGCTGGGCCTTGTTCTGAGCGGTCTCCTCGGATTGATCCTGGCGCTCATCGGGTTCAACGTGATGCACGATGCCTGCCATGGGAGCTACAGCACACGTCCCTGGGTGAACGAGCTGATGGGGCTCACCGCCAATTGCCTCGGGGGGAACGCCTTCATGTGGAAGCAGAAACACAATGTGGTGCACCACACCTTCACCAACGTGGACGGGATGGATGACGACATCCAACTACAGCCCATCCTTCGCCAGAGCGAGAGCCAGAAGCGGTACTGGTTCCACCGTCTGCAGCACATCTACGGCTTCCTGCTCTACAGCTTCACAAGCTTGCTTATGGTGACCTGGGCCGATTACAAGAAGTACTTCAGCCGTCGCGTCATGACCACCCCACTGCCCAAAATGAGCGCCAAGGAGCACATCATCTTCTGGGCCAGCAAGCTGGCCTACGTGTTCTTCTACGCTGTGCTGCCGATCATGGTGCTGGGCTGGTTGCCTTGGTTGGTCGGATTCCTGGTACTGCATGCCTTCATGGGAATGGCCTTTGCCATCGTTTTCCAGGTGGCGCATGTGGTGGAAGTGACCCATTTCGAGGAAGCGACGGAAGACAAGAAGATCCCGCACGAGTGGGCTGCGCACCAAGTGATGACCACGGCCAACTTCGCCATGCGCAACAAGGTGATCAGCTGGTTGTGCGGCGGATTGAATTTCCAGATCGAGCACCACCTGTTCCCGCGCATCAGCCATGTGCACTATCCGAAGCTGGCCCCCATCGTTCAGCAGGTGTGCGCGGAGCACGGCATCCCCTATTCCAGCTTCCGCACCATGGGCGGCGCCATTGCCAGCCACTACCGCTTCATCCGCGCACTCGGCCGCAACAACTGAGCCCACGCCGGGCCACGGCGAACCCACCCACTCGCCAACGCCACGGCGCACGCATGAGCAAGGTCACCTTCGCCAACACGAACAGCGGTTTCCATGCAACGCTCAATCAGCGGGTGGAAGCCTATTTCAAAGAGAATCGTCTGCCCAAGACCGGTACTCCGGCGCTTTACCTGAAAGGCGCCGTGCTCGTGATGGCCGCTTTCGCGCTGTACGGTCTGCTCCTGTTCGTTCCCTTGCATTGGGCGGTCGCACTGATGTGCAGCGCCCTTTTCGGGATCGTGCTGGCAGGCATCGGCTTCAACATCATGCACGATGCCTGCCACGGAGGTTTCAGTGCCAGCCAGCGCGTGAACGACATCGCCGGTCTGAGCCTGAACTGCCTCGGTGGGAACGCCTACATCTGGAAGCTGAAGCACAACATCGTGCACCACACCTACACCAACGTTGATGGCGTGGATGACGACATTGCCAAGTTGCCCCTGATACGGCAATGCGGAACGCAGAAGTGGAACCCGGCGCACCGCGCGCAGCACTTCTACATGTTCCTCATCTATGGACTCAGTTCGTTCCTGTGGGCCGCGGTGATGGATTTCCAGAAGTACTTCTCGGGCATGGTGTACCGTACGCCCATGAGCACCTTCCCGCTCAAGGAGCACATCATCTTCTGGGTGAGCAAGGTCCTGTTCATCGCGTTCTATGTGGCCTTGCCCATTTACTTGGTAGGGTTCTCGCCGTGGTTGATCGGGTTCGCCGTGATGCAGGTGAGCATGGGGCTGACCTTGGCCATGGTGTTCCAGTTGGCGCACGTGGTGGAGGGTGTGCACTTCGATGAGGCCTACGAAGGCAGGAAGTTGGAGAATGAATGGGCCAAGCACCAGGTGATGACCACGGCCAACTTCGCCATGAACAGTAAGGCTGTGAGCTGGTACGTGGGCGGGCTCAACTTCCAGATCGAGCACCACCTGTTCCCGCGCGTGAGCCATGTGCACTACCCGGCCATTGCTCCCATCGTGCAGCAGGTGTGCCGCGAACACAACGTGCCCTACACCAGCTTCCCTACGGTGGCTTCTGCCTTTGCCTCGCACTACCGCTTCATGCGGTGGCTGGGGCAGCGGGGCGATGCTCCTGCGGCCGGGTTGGCCTGAGCACCATACGGATACCAAATAGTCGTTCGGCCATTCAAGCCCGACCTTGGCTTTCCATTGCATGGACGGGCTAATGAAGTTTGTCTCTGATCATGAGCGCATGAACCACACTGCCATAGCGGCGGGCCTGGCCTTGCCGTTCATTTGGCTGTGCCTACGGCTGAAGATCCTTACGCTAGGAGGTGGCGTCATGGCTGGCTTGATCGCAATGGCCGTGGTGGCCTCGCAAGGATGGCCCTGGCTCATCCCGCTGTTCGTGTTCCTGATCAGTGGTGTGCTCTTGGGCCGGTTGAACAAGACTGCGCGAACCGATGCGAAACATGGCAAGCCACGGGATGCTGTCCAGGTGTTCTGCAATGGAGGGGTGTATGCCGTGCTGGCCCTGTTCGCGGGGAATGAAGCGTTCATCTGGATGGCCGTGAGCATTTGTATTTCGACCTGTGATACATGGGCAAGCGAGGTGGGCATGTACGCACGCTGGCCAACGATCAACCTTGCAACGTTCAAACGAGTGCCGATCGGTTTATCCGGCGGCGTGAGCCTGGCAGGTACGATGGCTGGCTTTGTCGGCGCCTTCGTCGTGGGAATGGTCACTTGGCCCATTGCGTTCCCGGAGCTGTCCGGTCACAATGCATGGTCCGTTGTCTTGGCCACGGCGATCATGGCGTTCGTGCCTTCGCTCTGGCTCGCGGCCATTGGCAGCGCCGGCATGCTGCTCGATAGTCTCCTCGGGGCATTCCTTCAAGCCAAGTACGACGATGGCGCAGGCATCAGCGATCGAGGTACCAGACAAGTCGGTGGCTTTCGCTGGATGACCAACGACCTTGTCAACCTCATCAGCAATGCCGCTACGGTCGGCGTGGCGATGTTATGGCTCTGACAGCCATCAATCCCGTAGGACCGGCCGCCCGTACTTTGCGCACCTCGGCCATCGGCCCACCACATGAGCAACGTTTACTACCCCGATTATCTGCAACTGGACAAGATCCTCGGCGCGCAGGCACCCGAAAGCGAGAAGCACGGGCAACCCGCCCACGATGAGATGCTCTTCATCATCATCCACCAGGCCTACGAGCTCTGGTTCAAGCAGATCCTGCACGAGGTGGGCAGCGTTATGTCGCTGTTCGCGGACGGCCACATCGATGACAACGCCGGCGAGCTGTCCATTGCCGTGCATCGCCTGCGCCGTGTGAACACCATCCTGCAAGTGCTGGTGCACCAGATGGACGTCCTGGAGACGATGACGCCGCTCGACTTCCTCGACTTCCGCGACATGCTCCGACCGGCCAGCGGTTTCCAGAGCATGCAGTTCAAGGTGGCCGAGGCCAAGCTGGGCCTGCGTATGGACCACCGCTTCGGCAAGCAGTACTACACCAGCCAGCTGAAGCCCGAGCACAAGGCAATGATCGAAGCGCTGGAGGGAAAACCCACGCTCATCGAACAGGTGGACCAGTGGTTGGAACGCATGCCCTTCTTCGACGCGAAGTACTGGCCAGGCGAAGCGCCGTTCTTCCAGCGCATGAAGGACATCTACGCCTCAACCCTCGTTGAAGGCGAGCGGGACAACATCAAGCTCTGGGAAGCACGCTTCGAACAGAACGACCCTGCACGCCGTCTCAGTCCTGCCGCGGCGCGCGCCGCGGTGTTCATCATGCTCTACCGCGATGAGCCGATCTTCCAACAGCCCTACCGCTTCCTGGAGGCGCTGCTCGACATCGATGAGCAATTGGCCCACTGGCGCAGCCGCCACCTGAAC
Organism: Flavobacteriales bacterium; assembly: GCA_016699575.1. Classification (NCBI taxonomy): domain Bacteria; kingdom Pseudomonadati; phylum Bacteroidota; class Flavobacteriia; order Flavobacteriales; species Flavobacteriales bacterium. Next base: position 4,428,066 of record CP064979.1, read on the forward strand.
ATGGTGCGCCGCATGATCGGCATGCGCATGGGCACTGGCGGCAGCACCGGCAGCGGCTACCTCAAAGGCGCGCTGGACAGCCATTACATCTTCGGCGAGATCGCTGAGCTGAGCAGTTTCCTCATCGAACGACGGAGACTTCCACAGTTGCCGGAGGGGTTGAGGAGAGTGATGGGGTTCGGGGCCTAAACCTCGAACCGCTCCTTCCTCTTCGGCACCACCACGCTCTTGAAGCCGGCCTCCTCGCACTTGGCCTTCAATGCGCTAAGACCCTTCTCAATGCCGTGCACGAGGAACGTCCGTTGCACTTTGCTTGCATCCTGGCAACTGAGGTAGCGCATCAGTTCGCTCTGCCCCGCATGCGCGCTGTAGAACTCCATGCACAGGATGCTTGCCTTCACCGGGATCGCATCACCGAAGATCCGCACTTCGGGCTGACCTTCCAGCAGCTTGGCTCCCAACGAACCCGGCGCACAGAATCCTACCACGAGCACAGCATTGCGCTCATCGGCCAGGTTGTAGCGCAGGTGGTGCCGTATGCGCCCCGCTTCCATCATGCCACTGGCGGCGATGATGATGCAAGGCTCCGTTCGGGCATTGAGGGCTTTGCTCTCCTCGGCCTTCTGCACCCATTGCACGCCATGGAAGCCGAACAGGTCGGGGTCGCGTTCCAGTTCGGCGCGCACGTCCTCCTGCAACAAGTTGCTGTGGCCGCGGTAAACACCCGTGGCATTGATGCTAAGCGGACTGTCCACGAACACCGGTATGCGGGGCAACTTGCCTGCATTGCTGAGCGCGTTCAACGTGTATAGGATCTCCTGTGTCTTGCCGATGCTGAAAGCCGGGATGAGCAGCTTGCCGCCCTGCTCAACGCACACGCGCTGCACGTGGTGCAGCAGTTCGTCGTGGGCGACTTCCACGGGCGCATGATCGCGATCGCCGTAGGTGCTTTCGCAGATCAGCACGTCGCACTGCGGAAAGGGCGCTGGATCGGGTAGCAGACGGTCCACATAGCGGCCCACATCGCCGGTGAAACTGATCCGGCGCGTTCCCTCGGGCTGTGCGATGGCCAGGTGCACGGCGGCACTGCCAAGGATGTGGCCCGCATCCGTGAAAGTCAGCTCCACGCCCGGCAGTATCTCCTGTGCCTTCCCATACGGTACGGTCTGCATTCGGGCCAGAACGGGCTTTACGTCATCAACGGTGTAGAGCGGTTCGGGCCACTCCGGGTTCCGGCCTTGCTTCTTCGCGCGCTTGGTGTCGAACTCGAAATCGCTTTCCTGGATGCGCGCGCTGTCCTCCAGCATGATGGCGCAGAGATCGCGCGTGGCGGGCGTGCACCAGATGGGCCCGTTGAAGCCTTCGGCGACGAAGCGTGGCAACAAGCCGCTGTGATCGATATGGGCGTGGCTGAGCACCACGACGTCCACTTCATGCGGTGCAAAACCGAAATACCGGTTGCGTTTATCGCTTTCGTGTCCTTCGCCCTGGCTCATACCGCAATCGAGCAGGATGCGCTTGCCGTCCACTTCCACCAGATGCTTGCTACCGGTCACGGTGCCGGCCGCCCCATAGAACGAAATGCTGATCGCCATGGGGCGAAGGTCGCGCGCAGCATCGTGCGCACCACTCACGCTTCTATATTGGCCCGACACCGAACGCATGCAGCACCCCTACTCCGGTCGCGCGCCGTGGCGCAAGCAGTTCACCTGCTGGCTCTGCGCCTTGCTCGCCATGGCCTTGGCTTCCATGGCCAACGCGCAGTACACCTTGAAGGGCAAGGTGACGGACAGCGGCACCGGTGAGCCGCTGTTCAGTGCCAGTGTCGGCTTGAAGGGCACCAACAACATGGTGCTCACAGAGGACGATGGAAGCTTCGCCCTGAAAGTTGACGGCCTTCCACCTTACACGTTGGTCATTGCGATGATCGGCTACGGACGGCAGGAGGTAGTGGTGCAGAGCCTCGACCAGGAACTGAAGTTCAAGCTCACTACCGAACAAGTGGTACTGAAAGAGACGAAGGTGCGCGGCAAGCGGATCAGCGAAAAGACGAAACAAGCGGCGCTCACCGTGGAAAGCATGGACCTCATCGCCATCCGCGAAGCGGCCAGCGGCGATTTCTACGAAAGCCTCGGGAACCTCAAAGGCGTTGACATGACAGCGGCCAGTTTCGGCTTCAAGGTCATCAATACCCGCGGCTTCAACAGCACCAGCCCGGTGCGGTCGTTGCAACTGATCGACGGTGTGGACAACCAGAGCCCGGGGCTCAACTTCAGTTTGGGCAACTTCCTGGGTGCAAGCGACCTGGACGTGATGAAGGTGGACGTGATCGCTGGAGCGAGCAGCGCGTTCTACGGTCCAGGTGCGTTCAACGGCGTGATCAACATGACCACCAAAAGCCCGTGGTTGTTCCCCGGCCATGCGGTGACCTTCAAGATGGGCGAGCGGGGATTGAAGGATATGGCGCTGCGCTTCGCGGAGATCTTCAAGAACAAGAAGGGCCGCCCCAACTGGGCCTTCAAGGTGAACCTGAGCGGCATGATGGCCGATGACTGGGAAGCGACCAGTCGCGAAGCCACGGTGAACAGCCCCACAGGCACCGGCAACCCCGGCCGCTACGATGCCGTGAACGTGTACGGCGACGAGAGCACCACGGTGAACAACGACGCATCGAGGGATTCGCTCGAGAACATCAACTACCCGGGCTTGGGCACATGGTTGCGTCGCGGGTACAACGAGGAAGACCTGGTGGATTACAGCACACGGAACCTGAAGATCGGCGCGGCCGTCCACCACCGCTTCACCGATAGCCTTGAGCTGGTCCTGGCCAGCAACTACAGCACAGGCAGCACGGTGTACCAAGGCGACAACCGCTACCGCTTGAAAAACGTCCAGTTCTGGCAGCAGCGGTTGGAACTGCGCAACGAGGGGAAATGGTTCCTGCGCGGCTACCTGACCAGCGAGGACGCAGGCGATACCTACGACATCTTCACCACGGGCGTGCGGCTCCAGGAAGCCACGGGTGAAAGCACCAGCGACTGGAACCTCCGCTACCAATCGCTTTACAGCAACTGGATCGTCAACGGTAACCTGAACAACAGTGCGGAGTTCATCGACCTGGGCGAGGCCCCTGGGGCGGGCTTCACTTCCGTGGCCGGTTACACCGCGTATCTGGACAGTTTCGTTACAGCGAACCAAGCGATGTTCACGGGCTTCCATCAATCGGTGCTCGATTCGGTGAACAGTGTCAATTCAGGTTTCGTGACGCCCTTCTTCGAGCCGGGTACCGCTCGCTTCGACAGCGCGTTCGCCGCCATTGCGAGCAAGCGGTTCACGGAGGGCGGCTCGCTCTTCTTCGATCGCAGCAAGCTGGCCCACGTCATGGGCGAATACCGTTTCAAACCCTCGTTCGGCGACATCGTGATCGGCGGCAATCACCGCTGGTACATGCCCAACAGCGCGGGTACCATTTTCAAGGACACGGGCGATGTGGTGATCCGCAACCGCGAGTTCGGCGTGTATGCGGGGCTCGAAGGGAGGATGCTGGAGGACAAACTGCGCCCTACGATAACCGTGCGCGTGGACAAGAACCAGAATTTCGATGCAGTGGTGAGCCCGGCCGCATCACTGGTTTACCTGCCGAACAAAGACAACGTCTTCCGTGTGAGCGCATCACGTGCGGTGCGCAACCCAACGTTGGCCGATCAATACCTCTACTACAACGTCGGACGTGCGATCCTTCTAGGGAACATCGAGGGCCAGTTCGCTGAGGGAGCCGACGACCTGTTCACCATCGAGAGCTTCAACGAATACCGGAACGCCGAGTCGCTCTCTGCCGGCGTGAGCCGCCTGGACTATTTCCATGTCGACCCGGTGCGCCCCGAGAAGGTGTTCACCCTGGAGGGCGGTTATCGGGGAACCTTGGGCCGCCGGATCTATGTGGACATGGGAGCCTACCACTCGTGGTACACCGACTTCATCGGTTATGTGATCGGCATCGATGGCGAGTTCGACGCGAGCGGTTTCCCGATCGGGGGCCTGCAGGTGTACCGCCTGGCGGCGAACGCCGCATCCCAAGTGACCACGTTCGGCGCGAACGCAGGGCTGAACTACTACCGCGACAACCATGTCTGGTCCGTCAACTACAGTTGGAACCGGTTGACAAGCGGCGCGGACGACCCGATCATCCCTGCGTTCAACACGCCCGAGCACAAGTTCAACATCGGCCTCACCGGCCACGATATCCGCATCAGCGACAACGAACGCGTGAAGTTCGGCTGGGGCCTCAATTACCGTTTCATCCAGGGCTTCACCTTCGAAGGGTCACCGCAGTTCACCGGTGACCTGCCGACGTACGACATGCTTGACCTACAGATGAACCTCTCCTGGCCAAAGGCCCATACCATGCTGAAAGTGGGCGCCAGTAATATCCTGGGCGTTGTGCCCCTATTCGATCCCGACGTGCCGGGCGACGAACGCTTGGTACGCGCCTGGGACAATGACGTGATGATGGTGTTCGGCGGCCCGCGCGTAGGGCGACTGGCGTACGTGCAGTTGATCTACGAACTGAACAACCGGTAGGCATGCCTACTTTCGGGGCGAACCCTTCCCATAGGGATGCATCCCAATGGGCCCGGCAACGATCAACGAACCAAACCAAAACGACAGGACATGAAACGAACCCTACGCAATGGTGCACTTGCTTTCGGCGTGCTCGCCGCTGGTGCGGTCACTGCGCAAACGCGGTACATCGATGAGGTGTTCACCGACGCGGAGATCACGGTGACCAGCAACGTTATTTACGGTACCAACATCGATTTCCTCCGCAGCGTTTTCACCCAGCCCGCCATTTACGGGCCCGAGATCGTGCAGCTGCAGACCTTGGTGAGCACGCAACAACCGATCCCGGCTGACTTCTATAGCCCCGACACGAACCTGACCAAGGTGAAGGTGACGGACCTGAGGATGGACGTTTACCAACCCGACCAGGGCGTGGACACCGTAGCTGCACGCCCGGTGATCCTGTACCTGCACACGGGCAACCTGCTCCCGCCGCCCTTCAATGGCAGCCCGAACGGCTTGAGGACCGATAGCTGTGCCGTAGTGGCCTGCCAGAAGCTCGCGAAACGCGGTTACGTGGCCATCAGCGTGTCCTACCGCGGTGGTTGGAACCCGCTGGGTGCGACCGTGCAAGTACGCCGAGGCACCCTGCTGAACGCGGTGTACCGAGCCATCCATGACGTGAAGCAGTGCACCCGCACCCTTCGTGCGGATGCAGCCGGTTCGAACTTATACGCCATCAACCCGGACAAGTTGACCGTTTGGGGCGAAGGCACCGGTGGCTACATCGCATTGGCCGACGCCACCATGGACGACCCCGCTGAACTGTTCGTTCCCAAGTTCCGCCCCAACCCGTTCGATCCCACGATCAGTTACATCGACACGAACCTGGTGGGCAACCTTGAGGGCTTGAACGGACAATTGGCCCTGTACCGGGACAATGGCTTCAGCACCGAGGTGAACATGTGCGTGAACATGGGCGGCGCGCTCGCCGATACGACTTGGTTGGAGCAGGGTGATGTTCCCATGGTGAGCATGCACACCGTGCGCGACGACTTCGCACCCTTCGAGTACGGCTTGGTGATCGTGCCCACCACGAACGAGGAGGTCGTGGATGTCCCTGGCCCGAACAAGTTCATCCCGTTGGCCGTGAGCTACGGTAACAATGCTTCGTTCGAGAACCTCAGCAACGACCCCATCACCGCTGCGGCCCGTGCTCTCTACGGCACGACTTGGGACCGTTTCGGTGACGGCGGCGCACCCACCACGGTGACCATCGCGAACGCTGAAGGGCTGTACCCCTTCGTTCGCGACCTGCGTCCATGGAAGGCCAATGAAGCAAGCCCCTGGCAGTGGTGGGACCAGAGCAGCATCCTTGCGCAACAGATCGTGGATCCCGGTCCCCCTCCTGTAACTGCCAACCAGGCCAGCCTGTTGAGCAACCCGGACATGACGAGCGCGAAAGGCCGTGCCTACTTGGATACTTGCATAGGCTACGCAGCCCCACGCATCGTTTGCGCACTTCAACTGGGTCCTTGCGCCTTGGGCACGCCTGATTGCCTCGGTGTGATCGACGGACCCGATGTGCCCGGCCAACCCTGCGATGATGGCAACGCGAACACGGTGAACGATTCGTGGACGGTGAACTGCGACTGCATCGGCCAGCCCATCGGCATCAACGAACCCGCCGCCGCAGCCGCCTTGGTGCTCGCTCCGAACCCCGCGCAGGACGTATTGCGCATCAGCAGCCCGGCCGGTAAAGTGCTCGGCTACACGGTGCATGCCACCGACGGCCGCCTGATCCACAACGCCAGCGTGAACACGAACAGCATCATGCTGGAGCGTGGTAACCTGGAGAGCGGCAGCTACTTCATAACGCTGCAGTTCGCTGACGGCCGTGCGGTGCGCCGTGTTGTGTTCAACTAGGTCATAACTCCTTCACGGGAAAAGGGCTCCGCCATGCGGGGCCCTTTTTCTTTGTGCATCATGCAACGCATAACCGAGCAACCCAGCAACCACGACCACCTCGAGAAGAAGAGCACGGAAGAACTGCTGCGCGGGATCAACGCCGAAGACAGCAAGGTTGCGGCCGCCGTGCAGGCGACCATCCCGTCCATCCTTCCGCTCGTGGATGCCATTGCCGAACGCATCGTGCGGGGTGGCCGGTTGTTCTATATGGGGGCCGGCACGAGCGGCCGTTTGGGCATCGTGGACGCCAGCGAGTGCCCGCCCACGTTCGGTGTGCCGCACGGCATGGTCATGGGCCTTATTGCAGGCGGCGACAGCGCTATCCGCAAAGCCGTGGAATTTGCGGAGGACGATACCGCGCAAGGCTGGAAAGACCTTCAGGAACACGCTATCGGCCAGGACGATACTGTGATCGGCATCGCAGCCAGCGGCTCCACGCCCTACGTCATCGGAGCGTTGAAAGCGTGCAACGAAGCAGGTATCCTTACCGGGTGCATCACATGCAATCCGGGCAGCCCCGTAACTCAAGTGGCGAAGCACCCGGTGGTTGCGGTCGTGGGACCGGAGTACGTAACGGGTAGCACGCGCATGAAAAGCGGCACCGCTCAGAAACTGATCCTGAACATGATCAGCACAAGTGTGATGATCAAGTTGGGCCGTGTGAAGGGCAACCGCATGGTGGACATGCAGCTGAGCAATAACAAGCTCATCGACCGGGGCACCCGGATGGTGATGGAAGGCTTGGGCGTGGATTACGCCAAAGCGAACGAACTACTGAAGGTGCACGGAAGCGTTCGGAAGGCCGTGGAAGCCTGGGCGAAGTGAACTAGCGGGGCAGTGCGGCGAGGATGGCCTTCACGCTCATGCGCTCCTTGTAGTCCTCTTCGAAGTGCATCGCCGCGATCCGGCCATCACTGCCGATGACGAACGTGGCCGGCACAGGCAGCACGCCGTCAGTGTTTCCGTTGGATCCGTCCACGTTGATCCCGACGAGCTTCAACCGCTTCTTCTTCTTTGCGTCCATGAAGTATGCAGTACCGTACGCGCACATGATGGAATAACCGGAATCGTGCACCACGCCGAAGGTGGCTCCGCTCTTGCGGATGATGTCCTCGGAACTCTCCGGCAATTCAGGTGAAACGGCGACCACCGTTGCGTTCCGGTCGAGCAACAGTTGCAAACTGTCCTGCAAATGGCTCATGTGCTTGTTGCAGTACGGGCACCAAGCGCCGCGGTAGAAGACCAGCACCACGGGTCCTTTGGCAAGCGCCTGTCCAAGCCGGAGCGTATCGCCATGGTTATCCGTCGCCGTGAACAGTGGAGCTGAATCCCCTACCCTCAGTTCCGCAACGCTATCGCACGGGTGGCCTATTGAAATGGGTTCTTGGCCCGCAATTCCAAAAGCATGGACCAACAAAGAGCAACTGATCAGGAGCCGCAGCATAGCCATTAATGTTCTTCAGGTCTTCTGCTTCTTCTTGCGCGCCGCGGGGAAGAGTATGTTGTTCAGGATGAGCCGGTAGCCGCTGCTGTTGGGGTGCAGGCTCAGGTCGGTCGGCGGGTCGCCCACCATGTGCTGGTAGTCTTCCGGGTCGTGACCTCCGTAGAACGTCCACTGACCAAGGGCATACTCACCGTGGATGTACTTCACGGTGCCTTGGGCCTTGTTCTCGCCCATCACGAGCACGTCGCTCTTCACCATCTGCTTGCGGAACGCCGTGGTCTGTCCCATGAAGCCCTTGATGACCTGCTCGTGGCTCTGGCACAGCATGGCCGGCACCACATCCCACTTGGCACTGAAGTCGAACAGCGTGAAGAAGTCGCGCTCTTGCCCGATAGAGCCATGGATGTCGGTAGCGTCGATGTTGCTGAACTCGTACACCGCCGGGTTCATCTCCAACAGGAAATCCTTGAAGGCGAGCGAGCGGGAGTAGTCTACCTTCTGCTGGCTGGCCGGATCGGCCGGATCACCGTCGAACATCTCAGCGCAGATGTCCACGCCCTCGGCCGCCAGCGCAATGTCGTAGCTGTCCGTGCCGCTGCACATGGTGAAGAGATAACCGCCACCGGCCACATAATCCCGGATGCGCGTTGCCACGCCCAATTTCATTTGGCTCACCTTCGCGAACCCGAGCCGTTGCGCCATCTCCTCGCTTTCGCGCTGTTGCTCCTGGTACCATGCGGCGTTGCGGTAGTTGCGCCAGAACTTGCCGTACTGCCCGGTGAAGTCCTCGTGGTGCAGGTGCAACCAGTCGTAAAGCGGCAGTTTACCAGCGATCACTTCTTCGTCGTAGATCCGTTCGTAGGGGATCTCCGCATAGGTCATCACCAGGGCAACGGCATCGTCCCACGGCTGGAAACTGCCGGGTGCGTACACGGCGATCTTCGGTGCCTTCTCCAGTTTCACCACTTCCATGTTGGCCTCGGGGTCGGAGATCTCCATGAGGATCGCATTCGCTTGGCCGTCAGCGATCACCTGATACGTAACCCCGCGCACGATGCACTCCTGCTCGATGGTCTTCAAGTGGTCGATCATGAAGCTGCCACCACGGTAGTTCAGCAGCCATTCCACCTCCAACCCCTGTGTCAGCGTCCAGTAGGCGATGCCGTAGGACTTGAGGTGGTCCTTCTGCGTTTCGTCCATGGGCAGCAGCAGCTTGGTGGCCGACGCGTTGCCTGAAAGCAGGAACAAAAGCAGGACAGCGAGCGCGTTACAAACGCGTTTCCCGAAGGTCCGCGTTGCAAACGCGGACCGGCAAAGCCTAGAACGGTGCAATGTCATCGTCTCCCCCGAAATCACTGTTCATCTTCGATGGACGCGTGACCGTTTGAGGTTGACCAAAGGTACCACCGGACACGCCGCCATCGCCGAGCCCTTGCCCGCCGCCCGGTGTGAACCCACCGAAATCGGTGGTCTCCAGGTCGGCGAACTTGGCCAGGTCAGCAATAAAACGCAGCAGCACGTTGTCCAGTGCGCCGTTACGATGTTTTGCAATAATGACCTCCCCTACGCCCAGCGTGCTGCCGTAGTGGTCTTCGTAGATCTTGTAGTACTCGGGGCGGTAGAGGAAGCACACCAGGTCGGCGTCCTGCTCAATGGCGCCTGACTCGCGCAGGTCGCTCAGTTGCGGGCGCTTATCGCCACCGCGGGTCTCCACGGCGCGGCTCAACTGGCTCAATGCGATGATGGGCACGTCCAGTTCCTTGGCGATGCTCTTGATGCTGCGGCTGATGCTGCTGATCTCCTGTTCCCGGTTGCCGCTGCGGTTGTCGCCGCCTGCGGTCATCAGTTGCAGGTAATCGATGACGATCAGCTCCACGTTGTGCTGGCTCTTCAGGCGGCGGCACTTGGCGCGCAGTTCGAAGATGTTCAGCGCTGGGGTATCGTCGATGAAGATGGGCGCCTTGTCCAGGCGCGCCATGTGGTGGTGCAGCAATTGGAACTCGCTGTCGGAGAGGTCGCCCTTGCGGAGCTTCTCACTGCTGATGCCGGCCTCACTGGCCATAAGACGGGTGACGAGCTGCGTACTGCTCATCTCCAGGCTGAAGAGCGCCACGGCCTTCTTGTGCTCCACGGCAATGTTGCGCGCCATGCTCAGCACGAAGGCGGTTTTACCCATACCGGGCCGCGCCGCCACGATGATCATATCGCTCTTCTGCCAGCCCGCTGTGAGCTTGTCCAGCTTCGCAAAACCCGTGGGCACACCGCTCACGCCGCCGGTGTTGTTCTTGGCGTGTTCGATCTGCTCAATGGCACCGCGGAGCAGGTCGCTCATCGGCTCGTAGTTGCGCTTCAGGTTGCCGCTGGTGATGGCGTACAGGTCCTGCTCGGCCTTGTCCAGCAGATCGAAGACGTCGCTGGTGTCGTCGTACGCGTCGCGTGTGGTTTCGGCGCTGATGCGGATGAGCTCGCGCAGGATGTGCTTCTGGCTGATGATGCGCGCGTGGTAGGCCACGTTGGCGCTGCTGGCCACCTTGTTGGTGAGCTGGCTGATGTAGTAGGGTCCGCCGACGATGTCCAGATCGCCGCTCTTGCGCAACGCCTGTGTCACCGTAAGGATGTCGATGGGCTGGTCGTCGCGGAAGAGGTTCTGGATACCGGTGAAGATGCGCTTGTGCGCTTCAACGTAGAAGCTCTCCGGCTGCAGGATGTCGATGGCCTCGTTCACCGCATTGCGCTCGAGCATCATGGCGCCGAGCACGGCCTGTTCGAGGTCGGGTGCCTGGGGCGGCAGTTTGCCGGCCTCCAGCGCAGTATCAAGGAGCGAGCTGGCAGTGCGCCGCTTGCGATCGTTCCGTGTTTGTGAAGTCTCAGCCATACCTATGATGACAGCTGCCGGGTGGGGATGCGGCCGCTGGAAGGGGCGCGAATGTAGAGTCGATGATTTCCCATGAAAGGTAACGTGGTCTTCATCCGTTCACCACATACCAACAATGCCGCTTGTTCACATGTTCTTCGCTGCATCCGCAGCAGGCCACCAGCGTACCTTTCCGCCGATGCGCTATCAACATTGCTTGCTGGTCGTGGGTTGCAGCGCGGCGCTCCTCGGCTCATGCAAGAAGGACAAGGAAAGCGGCCCGCCCGTGGTGACGATCACCGCCCCGGGCAATGGCCTCTCCGTCAGCGTGCCGGACACCTTCTTCATCAGCGCCTCGGCCACCGACGACGGCGGCGACCACATCGAGCTGAGCATGGTGGTGGTGGACGCGAACGGGATACCGATCGGGCCAACCATCATCCGCAGTGGAAGCAATGGTTCAGTAAGCGCTAACGAACTTTATCCGGTGGTGGGCGATCGGATCATCAGTGGACCGCACACCCTTCGTGTCGCGGCCATGGACGGAGAGCACACCACATTGGCCTTCCGCAGCATCAACGTTGTTGGTGCCCCGTTGAGGTTCAGGGCCTTGCTGGCACCCATGTCCGATGGAACAGTTCACAAGCTGGACAGTGTGTTCACGGCATCCACCTTGGGTTCGTTCGCTCAGGAAGTGAACGACGCGGCCGTCAGCTCCTGGCAACAGATGATCTACCTGAGCGGAGGGAACACCGGGCCTTGCACGGCCGTGGACGTCAACACCGGGCTCGTGCGATGGTCATTGCCCAACAACAACACCCAGGGCAGTCCGTACTTCACGTATTGCACCACCACGAACAGTGACACGCGGCTATTGGTTGGCCGCAACAACGGCTCATTTGCCACGGTGAGCAGTGCGCATGGCGGCGGGCTGACCACCTTCCAATTGCAAAGCGGCTATCGACCGACCGTGGGGCTGATGACCGAGCAGTACACCATCAGCGAGCAGCGGCACGAGGTGTTGGGCAATAGCGTCATCTCGGTGCACACGCTCTGGAGCAGCGATCTGCAGGCCGTTGACCCGGTCGATCAGCAGGTGGTTGCCATGTTCGACCGGTCGAGCTCGCACATGCTGGTCTTCGGCAACCGCAATGGCGAAGGCGTGGTGGAAGACCGGAACATCCTGCAGGGGGGTGGTTTCGAGCCGCACATCTTCACCCAAGGCGAGCTGCGCGCTGCCGTTCAATTGAACAACAACACGTACGTCATCGCATTACCGAACAGCATTGTACGGTACACCTACAACCCTGACCAACTGAGCCAGATCAGCACTCTGGCCGTTGACCACCTGGCCTACGATGCCGCAGGTGGTCGCCTGTTCGCTTGCGCCGGCAATACACTGCATGTCCTTGACCCGGTGACCGGGTCCAGTGCCGGCACAATCACGCTCCCGGCAGCGCCAGTGGGACTGCTCGTGCTGCTCAACCGCTGAGGGCTACTTCACTTTCCCGAGGGATCGGGAGGAGGACGTTTGCACTACGCCCATATCGCAGAACTTCTTCACGCGGCGTTCCACGAGCTTCTCGGCATCGGTCTTCACCAGTTTGTCGAGGTGTTTGATCACCTCGGCCTTCACAATGGCGCACGCACCATCAATGTCGGCATGTGCACCACCCACCGGTTCGGGGATGATGCCGTCGATGAGCTTGTTCGCAAGCATGTCCTCTGCGGTGAGCTTCAGCGCCTTGGCCGCCTGCTCCTTGAAGTCCCAGCTGCGCCAGAGGATCGATGAGCATGACTCGGGGGAGATCACACTGTACCAGGTGTTCTCCATCATCAGCACCTTGTCGCCAATGCCGATGCCGAGCGCACCGCCGCTGGCGCCTTCGCCGATGATGACGCAGATGATGGGCACCTTCAGTTGAACCATCTCAAAGAGGTTCCGTGCGATCGCCTCACCCTGCCCGCGTTCCTCGGCCTCCAGGCCCGGGAATGCGCCGGGGGTATCAATGAAGGTTACCACCGGCTTGTTGAACTTCTCGGCGAGCTTCATCAAACGCAGGGCCTTGCGGTAGCCCTCCGGGTTCGCCATACCGAAGTTGCGGTACTGCCGCATCTTGGTGTTGATGCCCTTCTGTTGGCCGATGAACATCACCGTGCGGCCCTCCACCAGACCGAAGCCGCCCACCATGGCCTTGTCGTCCTTCACCGTCCGGTCGCCGTGCAGTTCGATGAACGAACCGTCGGTCATCTTGTCGATGTACTTCAGCGTGTACGGCCGATCGGGATGCCGGCTCACTTGCACACGCTCCCACGGCGTGAGCTTGCTATAGATCTCCTTGCGTGCGGCCGACAGTTTCTTCTCCAGGTCTTTCAATGTTGGAGCGACATCCACCTGGCCGTTGGCCGCCACTTCCTTGAGCTTCTCGATCTGCTCGATGATGTTCTGGATGGGCTTCTCGAATTCGAGGAAGGTCTGCATGGTGCGCTGCTGGGAAGGGCGAATGTAGAAGGCGGTGGCAACGTGGCGCGGGCCGTCGGTGGCTCAGTAGAGATCGAACACACGCACCAGGTCACGGTTCGGGTCGTTGGAATGGCAGCCGATGCAACCATCGCCTTTCCGGCCCGCGCTGAAAACCACTGAGCCATCGGGCCTTACCTCGTTCCAAAGCCATCCACCGGCAGCAAGCTGGTCGCCTGGTGCTTTCTTCATCACAGCGAATAAGTCCAATGCCCCGTTGAGGTAGATGTCCTTCACCACCACACTGTTCGGCGGGAAAGAAGACCCGCCCGGCAGCTTGCCCGTACTATCCAAGGCCGCGGCCGCAACTGCATTGAACCTCACCCTGAAGGTTCCATGCGGACTGTTCCCGGCAGGGTCGGTAATGGCTGGCGTGTTCACGTAGTTGACCGTGGCAGTATCCAAGGCCGCTTCCAACAGCAGACGGTCGGTGAGTCCGCCATCCACGTCGTGTTCACAACCCGCGAGCACCAAGGCCGCAACCAGAAGTCCACCCAAGATGTTCCGTGACCGCATGCCGCTAAGTTGCTCATCAGAACGTTCACCACGCGCCCCGTACGAATTAGGTTCGCCGCGATGATCGCCTTCCCACCAGCGAAGATCAACTTGGGCCTCAACGTGTTGCGTATGCGCGCCGATGGCTTCCACGACATCGAGAGCGTGCTGGTTCCCGTTCCCCTGCACGATGCATTGGAGATCATCGTGGCGCCGGATGTATCTCCGGGCGAGGTGGTTTTCACCAGCAGCGGTGAGGCTATACCCGGCAACGCGGCCGACAACCTCTGCCTGAAGGCCGTGCAGCGCGTGAAGACACATTGTCCCTTGCCCGGTTTGCGCATGCACCTGCACAAGGTGATCCCCATGGGTGCCGGTTTGGGCGGTGGCAGCAGCGATGGCGCACACACGATCCGGCTGCTCGATGACCTGTTGGGCCTGCAGCTCGGCGACACGCTAAAGCATGAGCTGGCCTCGTCGCTCGGTAGCGATTGCCCGTTCTTCTTGTCAGACCGACCTCAGTTGGCCACGGGCCGGGGCGAAGTGCTCGCACCCATTGACCTCGACCTGCACGGCTGGTGGCTCGTGTTGGTCAACCCGGGCATTCATGTAGGCACGCCGGAGGTGTACAAAAACACCATACCCACCGATCGATCCATGGACTACGCATCGGCGCTTCGCAACACGGATCCCCGCCGTTGGCAAAGCACTGTGACGAACACCATGGAGACCTATGTCCTCCAAGCCTATCCAGCCGTGAAGACCTTGCGGGATGAACTCCTTTACCTGGGTGCGGACTTCGCGGCCATGAGCGGCTCGGGCTCCAGCGTGTTCGGCTTGTTCAAGCAGAAGCCTGCTCTGCCCGGAACTTGGCAAACCTCCACCCACAGGAGCTGGTGCTTACGGCTCTAAAGGTCGTAGCCGAGCATCGAGGGCTACCCCAACGATGTCCGCCTTCGCTATAAAACCGAAGTACCGGGAATCGAGGCTCCCGTAACGGCTATCCCCCAGCACGAACACGCTATCATCCGGCACCACCAAAGGACCGAAACTGTCCAAGTGCCATTCAGGTTGAGCGCGCTCCCACAATTCCTGCGTCGGTGTGGGGGCCGTGATCAAAGCCCGTGCAACGCCCGGCACTTTCGCCGCTTGCAACTCATCGCACAAGAAGAGCACCGTGTCCCGGTGATCGCTCGGCAATAGGAACCTGGTCTTCCCGCGTTGCTCGAACCCACGGGCTTTGCTGATGTGAGCTTTCCACTGGAGCTCGAGCCGGAGCTTTACATCTACATCCTGTCCGTTCACCAGTAGGCGCCCGTTGCTTATCACCACCGAATCACCTGGCATACCGCAAAGCCGCTGTACCCACACTTCGCCCACGCCGGTCGGCGCCTTCGACTTGTGCATGACGAGGTCGAGCATAACGGGTTCGCGCCACGCCGTTGCGAACAGCCGATCACCGGGCATCAAGTTGGGTGCCCCGGAGCTGCTGCTGATCGTGTACCACTGCAGCCCACCGGTCAGGCGCGCCACGATCAGGAATGCGCACGGCAACCCGAAAACGACCGCGAAGCCAATGATGAACTTGTAAAGCTTCATAGGACGGAGCCGAGGAACACCTTCATCGCCGCAATGTCCTTCGGCTTGGCAACGATGCGCAGGTTTGTGTCCAGCACGTAGAAGCTCGGCGTGGCCTTCACATGGAATGCTTGGGCTGCCGGTGATCCCCAGGCCATCTGCTCCGTGAAGCAGGGCCATGTGATGCCGTGCTCGGCGATGCACGTGCCGAACTCGCTCCGATCGGGATCGAGCGCGATGCCGATGGCCCCGAATCCCTTCGGGCCGAACGTGCGCAGCGCCTCGGCCAGTTGCGGCATCTCCGCATGGCAGTGGTCGCAGGTGCTGCTGTAGAACATGATGGCCAGGAACCGCCGGTCCTTGAGGAAGGAGGAAATGCTCACACTGTCGGCAGCGGGTTGCGGCAGGCGCACATCGGGGGCAACGGCGCCGATCGCCACGGTGCGCAGGCCATCGATGCGGGCTTTGAGCGTAGCAGAAAGCCGGGGCTCGGGCTTGGCGGCCAGCACATGCCGCTCCACCAGGTCCTGGAGCACCATCTCCGGACCGTACTGATCGAACAAGCCCAGCAGCAGGTCCAACGCGTAGGTGTGGCACTCCGTGCAAGGCCGAGCGTGTGCGAGCACGGAATCGGCCGCTGCCGTGAACGAATCCTCGGAATACACCTGTTGAAGCTGGATGACGGCCAGTACGGCTTTGGCGTACACGGTGCTGCGCAGCAGATCAGCGTCGGCGAAGTTGAAGGTGGTGAGCAGGTCGGCGCCGTTGGCGGTGTTGTCCACCAGGCGGCCGGCGTTCACCGCTTTGGCGAAGAAACCGTTGGGCGCCATGGCCGAAAGGCGCGACAGGTGTTTGCCCTGCATGGCGTGCGTGCGGCGCTCGAGCGAGTCCAGTTCGCGCGACCGGAGGACAGCGGTGGCCGGCAGGGCTTCACGCTCGCGGGCAATGTTGGAGCGGAGGGCCTGTGCCTCGCGGCTGAGCTGCTTGTATTCCCACAGGCGGTCGTTCTCCTCGCTGGCCACCACATGCAGGTGCTCCTGCAAGGGTTTGCCGGTGAAGGCAAGGACCACACGCGGCTCACGCACATCAATGATGAAGTCCACGCGGTCGCTGTCGGGCAGCATCAGTTGGTAGAAACCCGAACCGGGCCAGGTGCGCTCGAAGTGCGCCCGGCCCTGCGCGTCGGTGCTGGCGGAATCGAGCAGCACGCGATCGGCGCCGCGGCTCACGAACACCTTCACCACCGTACCCACGGGCAGGGGGAACCCCATGGTGGCGGTGAGGGGCTGAGCGAACGCGGGGGGCGCGAGTAGCAGGATGGCGAGCAGGCCGAACGATCGGAACATGATGGCGCGTGGGCGAAAGTCGTACCGGAGGGGGGTAAAAAAAAGAACCCCGCCTTGTGGGCGGGGTTCAGATCGGCGACGACATACTCTCCCTGGCTTTTGGCCAAGTACCATCTGCGCTGACAGGCTTAACTTCTCTGTTCGGAATGGGAAGAGGTGGACCCTGTCGCAATAGTCACCTGAAATCATCAATAAGAATTGACGTGTGTCAGACCAAACCAAGACAGCCGATGATCGCTCCACGAGAGAGCTTGTTCGGGTCGAAAGCGTTCGGGCAATTAGTACCACTCGGCTATGCCATTGCTGGCTTTACACCTGTGGCCTATCAACGTAGTAGTCTTCTACGGCCCTAATAAGGAAGTCTCATCTTGAGGTGGGCTTCGTGCTTAGATGCTTTCAGCGCTTATCCCATCCGGACATAGCTACCCAGCGATGCTCCTGGCGGAACAACTGGCACACTAGCGGTCCGTCCGCTACGGTCCTCTCGTACTAATAGCAGCTCCTCTCAAACTTCCGACGCCCGCAACAGATAGGGACCGAACTGTCTCACGACGTTCTGAACCCAGTTCACGTGCCACTTTAATCGGCGAACAGCCGAACCCTTGGGACCTTCTCCAGCCCCAGGATGTGACGAACCGACATCGAGGTGCCAAACCATTCCGTCGATATGAGCTCTTGGGAATGATCAGCCTGTTATCCCTAGAGTACCTTTTATCCTATGAGCGATGGCCCTTCCATATGGAACCACCGGATCACTTTGTCCTAGTTTCCTACCTGGTCGACTTGTTGGTCTCGCAGTCAAGCTCCCTTATGCCAATGCACTCAACGCACGGTTACCAAGCGTGCTGAGGGAACCTTTGAAAGCCTCCGATACACTTTTGGAGGCGACCACCCCAGTCAAACTACCCACCACACACTGTTTCCCTGTTTCGCAGGGATTAGACATCAGATGACAGAAGGGTGGTATTTCAACGTTGACTCCACGATGCCTAGCGACACCGCTTCAAAGTCTCCCACCTATCCTACACATCGGGCAGCCGATGTCAATGTGAAGCTATAGTAAAGGTTCATAGGGTCTTTCCGTCCCGTTGCGGGAACCCGGCATCTTCACCGAGACTACAATTTCACCGAGCTCGTGGCTGAGACAGTGCTCAGATCGTTACACCATTCGTGCAGGTCGGAACTTACCCGACAAGGAATTTCGCTACCTTAGGACCGTTATAGTTACGGCCGCCGTTTACTGGGGCTTCAATTCAAAGCTTCGCCTTGCGGTTGACTTCTCCTCTTAACCTTCCAGCACCGGGCAGGTGTCAGGCCTTATACGTCATCTTTCGATTTCGCAAAGCCATGTGTTTTTGTTAAACAGTCGCCTGAGCCATTTTACTGAGACCCCTCACGGGGTACCGCTTCTTCCGAAGTTACGCGGTTAATTTGCCTAGTTCCTTAGCCACGGATCACTCGAGCGCCTCAGGATACTCTCCTTGACTACCTGTGTCGGATTGCGGTACGGGCGGCATGCAGCTGAAGCTTAGAGGGTTTTCTCGGAAGTCTGATTAAGGTCAATGGATTCGGCCGAAGCTTCCTCCTACTGTCAGGTTTCGGCACCAACGGCGGATTTGCCTACCATCGGTATACCTACGCCCTTCACCGTGCTATTCCGTCAGCACGGAGACCGTTCACTCCTTCGTCGCCCCATCGCACTGCACGCCGGTGCAGGAATATTGACCTGCTGTCCATCAGCTTCGCCGTTCGGCTACGCCTTAGGCCCCGACTAACCCTGATCCGATTAACGTTGATCAGGAAACCTTAGTCTATCGGCGGACGGGTTTTTCACCCGTCTTATCGTTACTTATGCCTACATTTTCTTTTCCGGCCGCTCCAGCACACCTTACGATGCACCTTCAGCGCTGGCCGGAATGCTCCTCTACCGATCCTTACGGATCCCACAGCTTCGGTGGTATGCTTGATGCCCGATCATTATCCATGCCGGACCGCTCGACTAGTGAGCTGTTACGCACTCTTTAAATGAATGGCTGCTTCCAAGCCAACATCCTAGCTGTCAATGCAGTCCGACCTCGTTAGCTCAACTTAGCATACACTTAGGGACCTTAGCCGATGGTCTGGGTTATTTCCCTTTCGCGCACGGACCTTAGCACCCATGCGCTCACTCCCAAGTACTGACGTCATGGCATTCGGAGTTTGTCCGGGTTTGGTAGGAATCGCTTCCCCCTAGCCCGATCAGTAGCTCTACCTCCATGACGATAAACTTGAGGCTGCCCCAAAAGGCATTTCGAGGAGTACGAGCTATCTCCCAGTTTGATAAGCCTTTCACCCCTAATCACAGCTCATCCGAAGACTTTTCAACGTCTACCAGTTCGGACCTCCATTCCGTGTTACCGGAACTTCATCCTGGCCATGATTAGATCACTGAGGTTTCGCGTCTGCCGCCACTAACTATACGCCCTGTTAAGACTTGCTTTCGCTTCGGCTGCGGGGCTGAACCCCTTAACCTTGCTAGTGACGAGCAACTCGTAGGCTCATTATGCAAAAGGCACGCTGTCACCCCGCCGTAGCAGGGCTCCAACCGCTTGTAAGTGTATGGTTTCAGGTCTATTTCACTCCGCTGTTCGCGGTGCTTTTCACCTTTCCTTCGCAGTACTGGTTCGCTATCGGTCTCTCAGCAGTATTTAGCCTTGGGGGATGGTTCCCCCGGATTCAGACAGGATCTCACGTGTCCCGCCTTACTCAGGATACCACTAGGTACAGTATGCATTTCGTGTACGGGACTGTCACCCTCTATGGCCCCCCTTTCCAAAGGGTTCCACTACACATACTGAGTCCACATTGTGGTCCTACAACCCCGGTTGCGCCGAAACGCCGCCGGTTTGGGCTGTCCCCTGTTCGCTCGCCACTACTGGGGGGATCTCTGTTTTGATTTCTTTTCCTCCAGGTACTTAGATGTTTCAGTTCCCTGGGTTCGCTTCCCGTATCGCTACGGGATCCACGGCCTTCAGCCGTAGGGGTTGCCCCATTCGGAGATCCACGGATCACAGGTCATTATGCACCTCCCCGTGGCTTTTCGCAGCCTATCGCGTCCTTCATCGCCTCTGAGAGCCAAGGCATCCACCATACACCCTTAGTAGCTTTCTGACCTTACTTGGTCAAGCTCTTTGTTCTCGGTGGACCGATCGCTCGGTCTGTCTTGGTCGGTCTGACAACACGTCAAAGAACGTTGAGGTGGAGAATATCGGAGTCGAACCGATGACCTCCTGCTTGCAAAGCAGGCGCTCTAGCCAGCTGAGCTAATTCCCCGTTCCCTATCCTGGTTGTCCTGCGCAGATTTGAACTGCGGACCTCTACATTATCAGTGTAGCGCTCTAACCAACTGAGCTACAGGACAAGGTAGGTAACGGTGTACCTATCAACGATCAAGAATATTGTCCAGCCTGATAGAACAGCAGTATGTCGCCCCGCATCGCTGCGGGACAGAGACCTGCCTTTTTTCTCTAAAAAGGAGTTGTTCCAGCCGCACCTTCCGGTACGGCTACCTTGTTACGACTTAGCCCCAGTCACCGGTTTTGCCCTAGGTAGCTCCTTGCGGTCACCAACTTCAGGCACCCCCGGCTTCCATGGCTTGACGGGCGGTGTGTACAAGGCCCGGGAACGTATTCACCGCATCATGGCTGATATGCGATTACTAGCGATTCCAGCTTCACGGAGTCGGGTTGCAGACTCCGATCCGAACTGAGACGAGTTTTGGAGATCGGCATCCGCTCGCGCGGTAGCTTCCCTTTGTTGCTCGCCATTGTAGCACGTGTGTAGCCCAGGACGTAAGGGCCGTGATGACTTGACGTCGTCCCCACCTTCCTCACCGTTTACACGGGCAGTTTCTCTAGAGTCCCCGGCATTACCCGCTGGCAACTAGAGATGGGGGTTGCGCTCGTTATGGGACTTAACCCGACACCTCACGGCACGAGCTGACGACAGCCATGCAGCACCTCGCACGTTGTCCGAAGAAGATGACGTTTCCGCCACTGTCAACGTACGTTCGAGCCCTGGTAAGGTTCCTCGCGTATCATCGAATTAAACCACATGCTCCACCGCTTGTGCGGGCCCCCGTCAATTCCTTTGAGTTTCAGCCTTGCGGCCGTACTCCCCAGGTGGATCACTTAACGCTTTCGCTAGGTCACTGGCAGTGTATCGCCAATGACGAGTGATCATCGTTTACGGCGTGGACTACCAGGGTATCTAATCCTGTTCGATCCCCACGCTTTCGTGCCTCAGCGTCAGTTGTGGCTTCGCGAGCTGCCTTCGCGATCGGTGTTCTGTGCCATATCTAAGCATTTCACCGCTACACGGCACATTCCGCCCACGTCAACCACACTCAAGAGCGGCAGTATCAATGGCAATTCTACAGTTGAGCTGCAGGATTTCACCACTGACTTACCACCCCGCCTACGCACCCTTTAAACCCAATGAATCCGGATAACGCTTGCACCCTTCGTATTACCGCGGCTGCTGGCACGAAGTTAGCCGGTGCTTATTCCTCCGGTACCGTCAACCCAGGACACGTCCTGGGGTTTCTTCCCGGTTAAAAGCAGTTTACAACGCGTAGCGCCTTCATCCTGCACGCGGCATGGCTGCGTCAGAGTTGCCTCCATTGCGCAATATTCCTCACTGCTGCCTCCCGTAGGAGTCTGGTCCGTGTCTCAGTACCAGTGTGGGGGATAACCCTCTCAGGCCCCCTAACGATCGTAGCCTTGGTGAGCCGTTACCTCACCAACTAGCTAATCGTGCGCATGGTCATCCTGTACCGCCGGAGCTTTCAAACCAAGGTGATGCCACCTCGGCTGTTATGGGGCATTAATCCTCCTTTCGGAGGGCTATTCCCCAGTACAGGGCAGATTCCATACGTGTTACGCACCCGTGCGCCGGTCGCCGGCGATGTATTGCTACACCCCGCTGCCCCTCGACTTGCATGTGTTAAGCCTGCCGCTAGCGTTCATCCTGAGCCAGGATCAAACTCTCCATTGTAAGTGTTTGTTTGATCTGCTCGAAATTTGACGAGGTCTCCCACTTCGATCGGTGTGATCGAAAGGACACCTGCTGTTCTAAATCAGGCATGGACAATACTTCAAAGAACGCTATGTGATGCCTTGAGGCATACAAGTCTGTTCGGCCTCGCTCGCTTCCCGGGACTGACCCCTTTTGCGAGCGGGGCGGCAAATGTAACGGCGCCTTCCCTTCATTCAGGCACTATGTCGAAAAAGATTTTCGACCTCCTGCCCTCCTCCTTCCACACTGCCCCTTCGGGCGCCGTACCAAAGAACGTTTTTCTGAAACGGGCTGCAAATGTAGGCGGCTCTCCCATACATGCAACACCTAGGCAACAAAAAAGTGAGGTTCCCGCGCCCATCAAGGGTTTGAAGAGGCCACCGGAAGTACCTGCCCGTTGAACTGGCGGTGCCCCTCCACCGCGAACCGCGCCACGAAGGCCCCCATGGCCTCGGCCGTGGTGGGCGCCGTGTAGCCGGGGAAGGCCGCCCGCAGCATGGCCGTGTCCACCGCGCCCAGGCACAGGCAGTTCACCCGAGGTCCATTAGCGCTGAACTCGGCTGCCAGGCACTGGCTAAGACAGGCCAAGGCCGCCTTGCTGCTGCTGTACGCGCTTAGGCCGGGGTATTTGCTGGCCCCCTGGAAGCCGCCCATGCTGCTGATGGATACGATGTGGCTCTGCGGCCCCAACCTCGGCAACAGCGCCTGCACCAACTCCACCGCGCTGAAGACGTTGGCCGTGTACACCGCCTGCAGGTCGGTGCGCGTGATGGCCGCGAACGGCTTGTTGATGAGCAGTCCGTGGTTGAGGACCAGACCGGCGACGGGGATGTCGCCCACCACGCCGGCCAGGCGCACGCCAGCGCCCTCCGCGCTGAGGTCGAGCGGGAGCACCTCTACCCTGCCCTGCGCTGCGGGTTCCTTGGCAAGGGTGCGCAGAGCATCGGCGTTGCGGGCCACGGCCAGCACGGTGCAGCCATGCGTGCCGGCCAGCTCCAAGGCAGTGGCGCGGCCTATGCCTTGGCTGGCGCCGGTGACGATGATGAGGGGGGCGGGCATAAGGATCAGAAGATCAGGTGATCAGAAAATGGATGCACTGTGCTGGATCGCTTCGCAGAGCCTCGCGATGACGCACGCCCAGGGCCTGCTGCGGCGCAACGGGCTCATGGGGCTGGCTCGCGGCGTCCATCGTCATCGCGAGGAGGCTTTGCGACGAAGCGATCCAGCCCACCGGTGCCATCCAAGCCACCTTCTTCTTGCGGCGGGCTTTGCGGGCTTCCTTGTCCTCTTTGGCCTTGGCGTTCTTCTCGCGCACGGCCGGGTCCAGCACGTTGCCCAGGTTGTTGATGTTGCGCACCACCCAGGCGGCACGGCGCGTGGTGAAAGGGCCCGGCCGCTTGCAGCTGTAACGGCGCGGCGAGGGCAGTTGCACGGCGATGAGCGCAGCTTCGCGCTGGCTGAGCTTGGCGGCGGCTTTGCCGAAGCAGCCCTGCGAAGCGGCCTCGGTACCAAAGCGGCCCTTGCCGGTCTCGGCCACGTTCAGGTACACCTCCAGGATGCGCTCCTTGCTCCAGAAGGCTTCGAGGAGCACCGTGAACCACGCTTCGATGCCTTTGCGCACAAGGGTGCGGCCGTCCCACAGGAAGACGTTCTTGGCCGTTTGCTGACTGATGGTGCTGGCGCCCTTCAGCCTGCTGTTGCGCCGCTTGGGGTTGTTGTAGTTGGCCCAAGCCTCTTCCAGCGCCTCCCTATCGAAGCCGCGGTGGTCCATGAATTTCTGGTCTTCGCTGGCAATGACGGCCAAGGGCATCCACAGGCTCATCTCGTCCAGGTCCTTCCACGTGCGCTCGAAGCTCTCTTGCGCCCCGGCTTGTTCTACCATCACCCCGGTAACCGGCGGGTCGGCCACGCGGAGCAGCAGTACCCACAACACGCTCACCACCACGCACCAAAAGGCCATGGCGCACAGCCAACGCAAGGGGGGGAGGATGAAGCGGCGCATGGGTGGCGCGACGAAGATGGCGAACCACGGCTATGGAAGGACTACCAAGCGGAGCAGCCCAGTAATGTCGTGCGTGATGGCCCGGCCGTTTAGTTTGCCGGCATGCTGCTCATCTTCTTCTTTTTGGTCGTCACGGGCTTGCGCTTGTACAAGTCGTACAAGCGCGACCCCGGTGAGCATGTGGCTGCCAAGGTGACGTTGGCCTGTGTGATCATCTATGCCATCATCTTCTACACGTCATCGGTGGCATGGATCGGCGGGCTACTGCGTTACTCCGATCAATTCCGGCGGACGTACGAGGTGCCCGTTGGGGTGCTTTCTGCCGATGTGGTAGCCGGGGCCGCCATCCTGCACATCCTCGGCGGCACGGTCCTCCTGTTCTCAGCCACCAGCATGGCCATGCGTTCAACGAAAGCGTTGAAGTGGTTCCGCCTGCTGCTCTTCGTGGTTGCACCGGCCGAGGTGGTGAGCTTCTACCGCGGCCTGGAGTCGGAACCCACCGGCTTGCCTCCCGTGATATCACTGGGCTTCTCCGTCATCGTGGTATCCGTGCTCACGGGTTTCCTCTTTGTCATCATGGGGCGACCGTACATGCGTGCGTTCTTCAAGGGACCGCAGCCCATCGACCTTTCCCCGCTTTCACCCTCAGCACCTGAGCACCGCTGACCGTTAGCGACCCTGGTACGGCGCACTCCGCGCCAACGGTGCGGGACAGACTGCTTGCCCACACCGCCCAGCACCATGCGTTCATAGCGCTCCCCATGCGCAGGTCGCCTCAGACCATACACACTCTGCGCAAAACCATGCGTGGGCAGCCCCGGACCATGCGTCGTAAGCCCGAGACCATGCATGCTTTGCCATGGAGCATGCATGGAACGCACCAGACCATGCATGGATAGCGAAAGACCATGCACGCTCGGCCGCAAACCATGCATGGCCAACGCAGGACCATGCATGCATGACCGCAAACCATGCATGGATAGCGCAGGACCATGAACGGTAAGCCAGAAACCACGCGTCGTCAGCGCAAAACCATGCGTGGTGAGCCGCAAACCATGCATGGTCAGCAAAAAACCACGTGTGGTCAGCAAAAAACCATGCATGGTTTTTGAAAAACCATGCATGGAAAATCCCCATCCGTCCCTACCCTCCCCTTCGGAAGCCGTGCGGCCGCCCTGGTTTGCCCTTTTTCCGGAGAACGGGCAACGGCGCGCTCCAGCCCGGCATCGGCATCCGGAAAGCCTTTAACGGCAGCTATTGCACAGGGTACGCCTCCGGAAAAGCAGGCTCGGCGGTCACTTCAACACAACAACGCCCGGAAAGCCACGTTGATGTAAGCGAACGTCGACCTGCCATCGGCGTGAGGCAACAAGTCGGCAACCAGCGATCGGACCGGGCCCGGGTACTGGCACCCCGGCCAGGGAAAGCAAAAGGCCCGGACCCGGTGCCATCGCACAACACCTACGAGTCATGAAAATGGCAAAAACAGGTATGGCGGGTTTGAACCCTGCCGAGAAGGTGGCCCACGCCCGCAAGGTGGTGACCGCCATGACCGGCAACCTCAGCTTCGCCACGCCCACGCCCACCCTGTTGGTGGTGGGGGATGCCGCTACCGACCTGGAGGACAAGAACAACGCGGCCAAGAACGGCGACCACGAGAAGATCGTGCTCCGCAACGAAGCCGCCGACGTCCTTGACGACCTCATGGTGCGCCTCTCGCTCTATGTGAGCAACACGGCGCAGGGATCGGAGAGCATCATCCTCAGCAGTGGGTTCGAGGTGCGCAAACCGGGCGAGCCCGTCGGGCTTCCCGCCAAGCCGGAGAACTTCCGGGCCGATATGGGCCCCCTACCCGGCAGCGTGGAAATGCGTTGGACCCCCGTGCACGGCGCCTACCTCTACCATGTGGAAGTGAACGCCAGCGACCCGCCCACCGCCGACGGCTGGGCGCGGCTGGACGAATGCTCCACCGCCAGTTTCGTTGCCCAAGACCGTGAGCCTGGTCGGTACCACTGGTTCAGGGTGCGCGCCATTGGCGCTTACCCCGACCCCGGTCCGTTCAGCGACCCCGCCAAGGGCTACGCCACGCCGCTGCCGTAATGCAGTAGCGTGAGCACTTCAAACATCCCGCCCCAGTCGAAAGGCCGGGGCGGGGTGTTTTTTGGGGAGGGTGCGTGTTCACGGCCCCAGGACCGAGCGCCATGCGGAAAATCACTTCATTGCGCTAACGAACGCCTCTATCAGGATCTCCATGTCCACCGACACCCATCAGCAGCTTGCGAATTTCATCTGGAACATATGCAATCTGCTGCGCGGGCCCTATAAGCGCAACGAATACCGAAAGGTTATTCTACCGCTCACCGTGCTCAAGCGCTTCGACAGCATCCTAGCACCAACCAAGGCAGCGGTGCTGAAGAAACATGCCTCCTTCGCGGGGGACGAGACCAAGACCGAGACTGTGCAGGTCAGCATGCTCACCTCCGTGAGCGGCGTGAAATTCTACAACACCAGCCAGCTTGATTTCAGTAAGCTGACTGCCGACGTGAACAATGTCGCCGCGAGCGTGGTGGGCTATATGAACGGCTTCAGCCCCAACGTGCGGGCCATCTTCGAGAAGTTCAAGTTCGGTGAGCAGGTGGCCTACATGGCCGAGAAGGACCTGCTTTACCGCGTCATCAAGGAGTTCCAGAAACCGGAAGTGGACCTGAGCCCGGCCAGGGTGGACAACACGCAAATGGGCTACGTCTTCGAAGAGCTCATCCGGATCGGGGCGGAACAGAGCAATGAAGAGGCCGGTGATCACTTCACGCCGCGCGAAGTGATCCAGCTGATGGTGAACCTGTTGCTGAGCGATGAGACCGACCTGGCCAAGAGCCATGTGGTGAAGACGATCTACGACCCCACCTGCGGCACGGGGGGCATGCTCAGCATGGCCGAGCACTACCTGCGCAACCTCAACAGCAAGGCAAATCCGCAGCTCTTCGGACAGGACTTCAACGACGAGTCGTGGGCGGTGTGCAAGAGCGATATGCTCATCAAAGGCGAGAACGCCGACAACATCAAACTGGGCGATACACTGAAAGACGACCAGCACGCGGGCGCGCAGTTCGATTACATGCTGGCCAACCCGCCGTTCGGTGTGGAGTGGAAGCAGCAGCAGAAGGTGGTGGAGACGGAGCACGAGAAACAAGGCTTCAACGGCCGCTTCGGTGCGGGCCTGCCACGGATTAACGATGGGGCCTTTCTCTTCCTGCAGCACATGCTCAGCAAGATGCGGCCGGTGGACAACGGTGGCAGCCGGATAGCGATCGTTTTCAACGGCAGCCCGCTCTTCACGGGTGATGCGGGCAGCGGCGAAAGCGAGATCCGCCGCTGGATCATCGAGAACGACTGGCTGGAAGGCATCGTGGCATTGCCGGACCAGCTCTTCTACAACACAGGCATCAGCACCTACATCTGGGTGCTCACCAACCGCAAGACCAAGGCGCGCAAGGGAAAGGTGCAACTGCTGGATGCCCGCCTCTTCTTCGGCAAAATGCGCAAGAGCCTTGGCAACAAACGCAACGTGATCAGCGACAAGCAGATCGACGCCATCACCCGGTGCTACGGGGCCTTGGCCGATGGAGGCAAGGAAGTCTTCACCATCGA
Source organism: Flavobacteriales bacterium (assembly GCA_016699575.1). Classification (NCBI taxonomy): domain Bacteria; kingdom Pseudomonadati; phylum Bacteroidota; class Flavobacteriia; order Flavobacteriales; species Flavobacteriales bacterium. The sequence goes on from CP064979.1 coordinate 4,455,537, forward strand.
CGGCAAGAGCGAAGCACGGATGGTCAGCAAGGTGTTCCCCAACGCGCACTTCGGCTATCGCAAGATCACCGTGGAGCGCCCGCTGCAACTGAACTTCCGGGCGAGCGCCGAACGCGTTGCGCGGCTCGATGAAGTGAAAGCCTTCGCGAACCTGGCCAGCAGCAAGAAGGTGAAGAACGAAGCCGAACGTCTGAAGGAAATAGAAGCCGGAAAACAACGCCAGGAAGCCATCAAGCGCTTGCTCAGGCGACTACCTGCGGACAAGCTCTACATGGACCGCAAGACCTTCTTGGCCGAACTGAAGAAAGCGGCCAAAGTCGCGGACCTTAGCTTGGATGCTGCCGAGGTAAAAGCCATTGTGACCGCCTTGGGCGAGCGCGACCCCAAGGCTGCGGTGTGCACCGATGCCAAGGGCCGCCCCGAGCCCGATGCCGACCTGCGCGACACCGAGAGCGTGCCGCTGAGCGAGACCATCGAAGCCTACTTCCAGCGCGAGGTGTTGCCGCATGTGCCCGATGCCTGGGTGGACACCACCAAGACCAAGGTGGGCTATGAGGTGCCGTTGACGCGCGAGTTCTATGTGTACACCCCGCCGCGCGCGTTGGAAGAGATAGAGGGCGAGATCGCGGGCTTGGAGAAGGAGATATTGGGGATGCTGAAGGACATTACGGTATGAGCCCTCTGGATGATCTTGCGGAATTGCTGAAGGAGTTGCCGGGGGAAGACTTACCCCCGCGACCAGACCTTTTCTCCATCTCAGGTTATCCTCACTACGAGGATGTGCTGAGCAACTGGTATTCCTTCTTCATGGACCCTAGTGGGCTACACGGACTCGGTACAATGTTCCTTGATACGCTCGTGGATCTTGCGAATGCAGGGAAGAGGGTAAGGGTCGGCAAGAGCATGTCCATCAGAAGGGAGTTCACGACGGAGAAGGGGCTTGCTGTGGACATCATCGCACATGATGGAATTGAAGTCGACGGCCGAATCGGGGGCGCGGAGAATGCTGTGATCATCGAGAACAAGGTCTTCCATGTGCTCAACAATAACCTCGATGACTATTTGACCTCAGTTCCCAATGCAAAGAAGATCGGCATTGTGCTATGCCTAAAAGCAAGACCTGTGGGTCACCCGCAGTATGAATGCATCACTCATGCTGCACTTATGGAGGCTGTGGTCGCACAACTTCCGATAACCTACCCAATGCCGGAACCATACCGGCAGTACCTGATCGACCTGGAACAGAACATACACCTATTGACCGAGAACATGGAGATCACGGACGAAGTGAGATTCTACCTAGAGCATGCCGAGAGGATCCAACGTGTGATCGCCTTGGAAGGCAGTCTTCGCGTCTATCTGACCACGGCTTTGAATACGGCAGCTCAGGCAATGCAAATGCAGTTAACGCGCAACCCGGGTCGTTCTTGGTATATTTCCGTTCACCGCGAGGATCGCGCGTACGTGACCGTCCTGTTGGAGGACGCTTTTACCAAGGGAACAGAGCTGGTCATTGTTGTGGAGGTCCGCGATGAGCATGAATTGAAGAGCAGTGACACCCGATTGGACAGCATCAAAGGGGTTATCGGCACGGAACGTCAAGTCGTCCATAAGGTCGATCCAAATGGGAAGTGGATACAGTTCGCTCCCATTAGAATTCCACTTACGCGTGAACGTGGCTTTGATCTAAGCAAGACTATTGAGGAGCGGATCAAGACAGACCTTCTTCCCGTACTGGATGCAGCACGCTTGGCCTTTCCGCAATGAAGGGAAACGCAGCCACTAAACCCTCCGGCATCCCCTGGCTCGGGGAGGTGCCCCCGGATTGGGAGATGAAGAAAATCCGCTTCCTCTTCCGGTTCCAAAGTGGTGGCACCCCAAGCACTACGAACGAGGCATACTGGGAAGGAACGCTGCCTTGGGTGTCTGCAAAGGACATGAAGAAGATGTGGATCTCTGACACAGAAGACCACATATCGGAGCATGCTCTTACAGAGAGCGCGGCGAACACAGTACCACCGAACAGCCTTCTACTGCTTACGCGCTCTGGCATTCTGCAACACACGATCCCGGTCTGCGTGAACAGCCGACGAATGGCGATCAATCAGGATGTGAAGGGATGCATCCCTGTGGCTGATAATGTGGACGTGCGCTTCTGTGCGTATTTCATACACGGCTCACAAGAGCAACTGCTTCCGCTGTGGCGACAAGAAGGTGCAACCGTGGAAAGTCTGGAGTTCGAGACGGTCAAGAACACCGCCTTCGCCCTTCCCCCTCCCCGAACAACGCGCCATCGCGGCCTTTCTGGACGAGCGCACGGCGCGCATCGATGGGCTTATGGCGCGCAAGCAGCGGCTGGTGCAATTGCTTAAGGAGAAGCGCCAGGGCCCTTATTACCCGCGCCGTTACGCGGGGCTTGGTTGCGAAAGTGAAGTTGAAGGAGAGCGGGGTGCCGTGGTTGGGGGAGGTGCCGGAGCATTGGGAGGTGAAGGATCTGAAACACATTATCGGCCCGATGGAACAGGGCTGGTCGCCACAATGCGACAACTACCCCGCCGACGAAAGTGAATGGGGTGTGCTTAAAGCGGGGTGCGTGAACGGCACCAGCTTGAACGAGATGGAGAACAAGCGGCTTCCCGATACCGAGGAGCCGATACCCGCGCTGGAGATCAAGCCCGGTGATATTCTCATGAGCCGTGCGAACACTGTGGATCTGATCGGAAGTTGTGGATACGTGGACAAGGTTCGGCCGCGACTGATCCTTTGTGACAAGTTGTATCGCTTCCACGCATTACCCGGCGTGAGCAACGGACGCTACCTGGTACACTTCCTTCGGTCACGCGCAGGGCGCTCATACATGGAGCAGAACACATCCGGCGCAAGTGATTCCATGCAGAACATCGGACAGGATGTGGTGCGCAACATCGTGATGCCTTGCCCACCACTCAAGGAGCAAGAGACCATCGTTGCATACATCGAGTCATCGACCATCCGCATCGACGCGCTGATCACCAAGGTGGAGCAAGCGGTGTTGCGTTTGCAGGAGTACCGCACGGCGCTGATAAGCGCGGCGGTAACGGGGAAGGTGCGGGTGGCGACCAACACAATCGTATGACCACCACGGACTACAAGGAGTGGATGCAGCGTGCGTTCCTAAAAGTGGAAGCGGCGCTGAGCGAAGAGCTGATCACGCCAGCATCATTATGTATGACCGAGGATCACATCCGGTCGGCGTTGGTCCGTGGCTTGGCTGCAGCCATGCCCACACATGCACATCGTATTGACACCGAGAAGACAGTCAGTTGGACGAACAATCCTTGCTGGTTAGGCACTAACCGTGTTCCGGAACAAGGACGCCCCATTCAGCATGACGTTTTCATTGCGCCTCACGATGGTGACAACGGGCTCGCTTGCGAAGTGAAGTGGCTAAAGAACGAGAAGGCCGGCGAGGTCCTAAAGGACATCTGGAAGCTCGTGCTATCCAGAGGTATTGCCTCGGAGGGGAGCGCAATGCGCATCTATTTTCTTCTGGGTGGAGAGGGGGAACATTTCAGAGCAACGATCAATGCGCTGTACCACCATACCCCACGCATGGCCGATCTTTCGTGGCAGCGCACGGATCAAGCACTGCCCAACCCCAAGCGGCTCACCATGGCCAATTTGCTTGGAACAGCGAAGGGAAAGAATGCCGTCAGGGATCTACTAAAATGGGGTTCCCCTCCTACCTATCGAACGCCACCATCCTGTAGGAACGAGTTCTACACGGACACACGCGCTACATGGAGACGGCCTCTTGATGGACAAATCAAGAAGAAAGATGGCGGAGTGCTGGTTTGGAATGCCGCGCTCTGGGAGATCACGGCTTGGGGTTTAAGTACCCGCCCCGCATTGAACTGGACAGCGAAGCGCGATGCCATGTTAGCCCCTAGCCCCGACAGCAAGAGTACCGTGCGGCGCTGATCAGCGTGGCTGTCACAGTGAATATGCGGGTGGAGTGAGGTTTCCATCGTTGCATTTCGTTTTCGGAGACCTTGGAACTACCTTTTATCATGAGTACTACACATACCCCCAACAGTGAGCACAATAGGAGCATGAAGGCCTTGGTCTTTCTCGCGCACCATGCGGCTGCATGGAGTGCAAACGACCACCGTCTGCAATGCGTGCCCTTCCGGTTCGGCCTTGACCTGTCACGCTGTTCGGGAAAGCCGCAGAGAACGATACCCGCAATGCGCTAGCACTCTCCCAAATGGCCTACCATGCCAGGCTGCATGCGCCGGATCTCCAGCGATAACGCCTTCGTGAAAAACGCCATGGAGTTCGCCGATCAGATGAATGAAAAGAGCGGGCTTGGGTCATCAGTATGCAACGGCTTGGGTCCTTCAGTTCCTCCGCTGACCAGGGTGCCTTGCAGCGGTTCTTCGCAGATGAGCATTTCTTGCCCTTGCAGTGCCGCGACATTGTGGACCGTCACGCCGCATCCGTACCGACGGAACAGTCTGAAGCGGATGCGCAAGGCCGTAGCAGGTTCCTTCAAGAAAAGTTCGAAGCGAACTACGGGCTGCTCGCCGGACTGATAGGCAAGTTGCGCGCTCCTACAGGGATCAATGTCGAAAGCAAACGGAGGAAATGGTGGAACTTCATTTGGGACGAGGATCTGTGTTGGATGATCGGACCGGCCCATGCCATCGGTAAAGCCCCAGTGCGTTTCGTTACCACCGATGGAGCGTTCCATACTGCTGCGGCCGAAGCGAGCTGTACTGACCGCGTTATGACCCTTGCTTCGTACCTAACGGCAACTGGCGGTGCCATAGGCGCCGAATAGTGCTGGAGCCAATGCGAGCGCCAGTAAAAGGGAAGGTGCGGGCGATACCTCCTCACCGTCGGCTGGACTTTCCTGAGGCCTACTGAACACACCGTGCGGGTCCATCGGAATATTCACCACTTTCATCATCCGCCCCCAACTCCATGAACCGATCCATACCGTTGCTCCTACTGTCTCTCATAGGTTACAACGCTCATTGTTTTGGGCAAACTTCTGCCTGTGTATCCAACGAGCTCATCGTCCAGTTCAGAAGTGGGGCACCGCTCTTGGGCGCCCAATGCGCCACTTGCACAGGCTTAAGAGCGTGGACCGTCTGAACTCGGCAATGGGCATTGTGGCCATTGAGCGGATTGTTGCATCAAGGCCGCAGAACGAAAATGAAAGCGAGGCCGGAAACGGATGGCCTCCTGCTGTTGCGCTATTCCACGGCCATCGATCCGGACAAAGCGATCGCGCAATACATGGCAACGGGGGAAGTGCAATTCGCCGAACCGAACTACCTGGCGCAAGGCAGCGCGCCACCACCAATAACACCGAATGACCCGCACCATTATCCGCGTCAATGGTCACACTTCAACGATGGAACCTTCAACGGGACCGAGTGAGACGACGCGGACATCGATATCCGCGCGAGGCATGGGAGATCGCCACCGGGATCGGTCGGGGTGGGTTGCGGCCATCTTGGACTCAGGCTTCAAATTGGACCATCCTGACGTTGCGGGCCGGATATGGAACAACAGCGACGAGATCCCCGGGAACGGCATCGACGATGATGGGAACGGGAGGTCGATGATCGCCAAGGTTGGGACTTCGTGAACAACGACAACAGTCCGATGGACGATACGTGGCCATGGCACCAACGTGGCCGGGCTGCTCGGCGCTACCAGACAACAATGGTATCGGATATGCTGGCGTCGATTGGAACTGCAAACTGATGATCACGCAGGTGCTGAACAGTTCCAATTCAGCCACGAGCGCGAACATGACTGCGGCGTTCTACTATGCTGTGGACAACGGCGCGGATGTGAGTGAACATGTCGATCGGCGGTAGCGGGTTCTCAGCTGCCATGCAAACAGCCATCAACTATGCCTACGCCAACGACGTGGTCATCGTGGCTTGCATGGTGAACTTCAACAACGCGGTGACCTACTACCACGCAGGTACAACAACGTGATCGCCGTGGGCGCCACCGACACGAACGACGAACGCGTAGCGCCTTTCTTCTAAGGACCCGACCAGCGGCAACTTCGGTACCCACATAGACCTTGTAGCACCGGGCAACTACATGTACGGATTGAACTACTCGTCGAACACGAACTTACAATTTACTGGGGTGCTATCCTCAAGCGTCCCCCATTGTTTGCGGGGTTGCTGGATTGATCGAGCACTGATGTCACATTGGGAGCGGACAGCATCGGAGCATCCTGATGGCCACGGCCGACGACCAAGTAGGCGACCCCGCTGAAGACACGCCAGGTTGGGACCAGTACCACGGTGCAGGCCGTTTGGACGCCTATGCCGCACTTCGGTCGATTGCGGCAACGATTACCGAAATCCGTGGCGATCGAAGTCTTCTTGGGCGGTCCATATGACACGGGAACAGCACTGATGCGACGGCCTTCGGGCTGCCGGGCTTGTTCCAGTGACGGAGCCGTATTCCTCCCTCGGCTATGTCTTCCGAGGTGAAAGCAGCCAAGCCATCTCACCAACCGTCCTTGCGGTACAAGGCAACAACGCCATCGTTGATTGGGTTGTGCTCGAACTTCAGCCTGGGGATGCCACTACCTCGATTACAGCCTCAGCAGCATGTCTGGTGCAACGCGATGGTGATGTAGTAGACCTCGACGGCTTTTCCGTACCCGGGACACATGCTCCGGAAGGGAATTACCATATCGCCATCAGGCACCGCAATCACCTAAGCGTTCTGAGCCCCGCCCCGAGTTCACTTGTCGATGACCGGAACCCTGGTGCACGATTTCACGGCCGGCTCGGCCTTTGGGTCAGCCTCACAGATTGAGGTCTCCGGTATTCACGCGTTATGGCCTGGTAACACAAACGGCGATGAGAAGTAAAGTACACGGGCGTGAACAACGACCGTGATGTAGTCCTTGTTGAATTGGGTGGAGTACTCCCGACCAATGTGGTTTCTGCCTATGACCGAAGTGATGTGAACTTGGATGGCCGGGTCAAGTACACCGGTATACACAACGACCGCGACCGGATCATAGTCACGATCAGGGAACACTACCGACAGCGGTGGTGCAGAGCAATTGCCTTAGTCGTGCAGGAGACTTCCTTGAGTGGAGCCTTTGGTCATTGAAGGAGTGTCGCACATGACATTGTAGGTGTCAAAGGTGCACGGCCCGGGTGGCAGCACCTTCCCATGTACTGGCAGCAACACCACGATGCAATTCTGGAAGGTGCCATGTGGAAGTGAAGCCCCATCCACTGAGGTGCGTTGGCAAGCACGTTGCGCGTGGTCCATCAAGCCGGTTCCGATGCGGGTACTTTTGCCTCATGTACTACCGCCGTCGCCTGCTCTTAGCCCTGCTGCAAGCTTTGGGCGGCCGCGCTGAGAAGATGCGCCTGCATAAGTTGCTGATGCTATACGTGGTGCAGCGCGGCAAGGCGGACTATCACTTCGTGCCCTACCGCTTCGGTGCCTTCAGTTTCCAAGCCAATGCTGACCTGGTGGCGTGGACTACCCGCGGACTGATGGCCAACCACGAGCGGGAATGGGAACTGCTGGACAAGGAAGACCACTTGGCCGCACTGGGGCCCACCGACCGCAATGCGCTGGATGCACTGCTTGCCACTTACGGTGCTTTGGATCCGCGAGGCGTTGGTGCGCGAGACCTACGTACGCTACCCCTCACGGCCTTGCGCAGCGAAATGGCGGCCCGTTTGCTGACCATTGCGCAGCAACAATCAGTTGTCCAAGCCCTGCCAGCGGCGGACCGGAAGGCTTGCCACCATCGGTTACGAGGGTCTCGACCTGGACGCCTTCCTGAATAAGTTGCTGAAAGCGCACATCGCCGTGCTGTGCGATGTGCGGCGCAATACCTTCAGCATGAAGTACGGGTTCAGCAAAAGCAGCTGCAACATGCCTGCGCAGGCGTGGGGATCGCTACGAGCACTTGCCCGATGTGGGCATCGCCAGCGATGAACGGCAGGAACTGAACACACGCAGGCCGATCGCGATGCGCTCTTCGCACGCCACACGGAACGCACGCTATCGACCACCGCTAGTGCACAAGCGCACATAGCGGCATTGGTAGAACAGCATCGGCGTGTGGCCATTATGTGCTTCGAGCACGAGGTGGGTTGCTGCCACCGCAACGCCTTGTCCAAGGCCGTCGTGCAGCGCCCCGACTTCCACGGCCAACTCACGCATCTGTGAGCCATGGCGCGGATGCGGGTGCTCCTGACGGTGACAACCTACCCGCTGCCGAGCCGTAGCTACGATGAGTTGGTGTGCACCGCAGGTATCTGCGAGGACGGCACATGGGTGCGCATCTACCCGGTGCCATTGAGCTTCCTCATGCAGATGAAACGCAGCGGCCAGATGCCGGTGCGCAAGTACACCTGGATAGAAGCCGACCTCGAACGCCGCAAGGATGACTTCCGGCCGGAAAGCCACTCGCCGGTGAACCGTGACTTCAACGCCATTGCCGTTGGCGAGCATATCGGCACTGAACGCGCGTGGGCTGAACGAAAGCACTTCTGCCTGCGAAAGGTGTACACCAGCATGGCGCAGCTCATTGCTGCAAGCCAGGGAGCCCACCAACGTTTCGCTTGCCACGTTCAAGCCAGCACGGTTCATCAGTTTCGACGTTGAGAAGGATGAGCGCGACTGGAAACCGGTATGGAAGGATGCGCGACAGCAGTTGGACCTGTTCGCGGAGGGAGCTCAGGAAGAGCCCAAGGAGATGATCCGAAGTTGCCCTACAAGTTCTACTACCGCTTCGTGGATTCCGACGGCAAGGAAAGCCGCATGATGATCGAGGATTGGGAGATCGGCCAGCTCTTCTGGAATTGCCTGCGGGACGCTGAAGGGAATGAAGAAGTGGCAGTAGCCAAAGTGCGCGCGAAATACGGGGGGCCTTCCTCAAGGAGCATGACATCCACCTCTTTTTGGGCACCACCCAGAAGTTCCACGCCATGCGGGCTGCAAATCCCTTTGTGATCGTCAGGGTGTTCTACCCGAAGCAGCTCGACCAGTTGGGCCTTTTTGAATAACCGCCGACGGCTACCTTGCTCGCATGACCAAGGTGACCAGCGAAACCATGTTCGAAGCGAACCTGGAAGACATCCTGCACGCCCGAAGCGGGTGGGAGAAACTGGCCAATACTGGATGGGACAAGGCGAACGCGTACTTCCCGGATGAAGTGGAGGGCTTCATACAAGCCACGCAAGGCGCATTGTGGCAGCAGATGGAAAAGCTGCACGGTGCAGAACTGAAGGCGAAGTTGCTGGACGCTCTGCTGAAAGACCTTGACCTGAAGGGCACCCTGCATGTGCTCAGACACGGCTTCAAGTTCTATGGCAAGCTCTTCCGGGTTGCCTACTTCAAACCCGCGCATGGCTTGAACCCGGAGGTATTGGCGCTGTACGCGAAGAACCGGTTGACCGTGACGCGGCAGGTGCTGTGCCATCCGGGCGATCGCAAAGAGATGGACCTCACCTTCTCCTTGAACGGTCTTCCGGTGGCCACCTGCGAACTGAAAAACCCCGGAACGCGTCAGACTTGGCACGACGCCGTGAAGCAGTACCAGGAGACCCGCGACCCGCGCGCACCGCTCTTCAGCTACCAGAAGCGCGCGCTCGTGCACTTCGCTGCCGATGTGGACGAAGTTCACATGACCACCAAGCTCGAACTGGAGAAGACGTTCTTCCTGCCGTTCAATCAGGGTAGCCACCCCGGTGAGGTGCAATGCGGGGCAGGCAATCCGGAGCACACAAGCGGGTACCGCACGGGCTACTTCTGGGAAGAGGTGTTGCAACGCGACAGTTTCCTGGACATTCTCGGCCACTTCATTTTCACCGAGCACAAGGAGGAGCAGGTGAACGAAGCCGGTGGCAAGAGCCGGATGGTGAAGAAGGAGACCGTGGTGTTCCCGCGCTATCATCAACTGGACGCCGTGCGAACGCTCATCAATGCGGCACGAGCACATGGCCCCGGCAGCAACTACCTGATCCAGCACAGCGCGGGCAGCGGCAAGACCAACAGCATAAGCTGGCTCGCTCACCGCTTGGCCAGTTTGCACAACGAGGGCGACGAGAAGGTGTATGACTGTGTAGTGGTGATAACCGACCGGCGCGTACTCGACCAGCAGTTGCAGGACGCCATCTACCAGGTCGAACACGCACAAGGCGTGGTACAGGCCATTGACGACAACAGCAGGCAACTGGCCGAGGCGCTGGTGGACGGCACGAGCATCGTCATTACCACCCTCGCAGAAGTTCCCGTGGGTGCTGAAGGGCCTGCTGAACCTCGCAGCCGGTGGCAACTATGATGGGTTATCGGAAACCGAGAAGCAGCTGGCCGCTGAACAAGCCGCCGTGTACGAGACCAAGATCAGCCAAGCGCCGTTACGCGATCGTAGTGGATGAAGCGCACAGCAGCCAAAGCGGCGATGCTGCCAAGGAACTCAAGGCGATCCGTGGCGCAGGCACAGCGGAGGAAGGCGAGGACATCAGCAGCGAGGACGTGCTCACGAAGGTGATGAGCGCCCGAGGAAAGCAGAAGAACTAGAGCTTCTTCGCGTTCACCGCGACCCCGAAGGGGAAAACCATCGAACTCTTCGGGAAGCCCATCCACCACTACAGCATGCGGCAGGCCATAGAGGAAGGGTTCATCCTCGATGTATTGCAGCACTACACCACCTACAACACGTACTACCGGTTGGTGAAGGCCATCGAGGACGACCCGAAGCTGCCGAAGAAAAAGGCCACCAAGCAGCTCGGCAAGTTCATGAGCCTGCATCCGCACAACATTGAGCAGAAGACCGAAGTGATGGTGGAGCACTTTCGTCTGCATGTAAAACACCTGCTCGGTGGCAAAGCCAAGGCAATGGTGGTCTGCGGTTCTCGTTTGCACGCCACGCGCTACTTCGAAGCTTTCCAGCGCTACATCAAGGAGCACGGTTATGCCGACGTGAACCCCATGGTGGCGTTCAGTGGCAAGGTGAAGGACCCGGTCAGTGGAGCAGAATACACCGAACCATCGCTGAACATCGACGTGGCGACAGGCCGATCGATCAGCGAAGCCCAACTACCCGAACGCTTCGATAGCCCTGACTACAATGTCCTGCTGGTGGCCAACAAGTACCAAACAGGCTTTGACCAACCCAAGCTGCACACTATGTACGTGGACAAGCGCTTGGACGGTGTACAAGCCGTGCAGACGCTCAGCCGGTTGAACCGGCGCTTTCCCAGGAAGGAGCATCCGTTCGTGCTGGACTTCGTGAACAGCGCGGACGATATCTACACGGCCTTCAAGCCCTTCTTCGATGTCACGCAATTGAAGGAAGAGTCGCGTCCGGAACAGCTCGAGGCATTGAAGCATGAATTGGACGGCATGCAGGTGTACCACTTGCACGAAGTGGAGGCCTATGCCGCCATCTATTACCAGCCCGAGCATCGTCACAAAAAGGCCGACCATGAGCGACTGGTCAAGCACATACAACCGGCCAAGGACCGCTTCAAGTCGTTGGAGAACGACGACCACCAGCAACACTTCAAGGACAAGCTGCAAGCCTATGTGAACTTATACGCGTTCATGAGCCAGATACTCCCGTGGGCCGATGCGGACCAGGAAAAGCTCTACTCCTTCGCACGTGAGCTACGCGCACACCTGCATATTGGAAAGAAACGCGTTCAATGGACCCTACAGGCGATGTTAACCTTCGTTACTACCGCTTGGAGCGTTTGGGTACCGGGGCCATTGACCTCAAAACGGGCGACATCGTACCGATCGGTGGACCAACAGCGGTCGGCACGGGCAAGGAGGATGACCCTGAGGTACCCCTTTCCACGATCGTGGGTGTCCTCAATGAGCGTTTCAGCACCGAGTTCACGGAAGCGGACCAGTTCTTTTTCGATCAAATACAAGCCGAGGCTGTAGAGGACCAACGAGTGATTGACACGGCTCTGGCCAACCCCGAGGACAAGTTCCTGCTTGGCATCCGTGAGATCATGGACAACCTGATGGTGCAGCGCATGGAGAAGAACGATCGCATCGTCACCAAATACTTGGACGGTCGGAAGCCTTCAAGGACCTCGCTTTCAAGCTGATGGGAAAGGCACTCTATCAGCAAATCGTGGATCAAGCAAGGAAGTAGTCCGAGCTCCGCCTTACAGGATGTTGGACACCTACGGCATCATCTTGTCGCTCCGCGCAATTGAGCCCGAGCATTGAGCGTTCCATCGCCATACCTCACAACCGTGCGCGCTCCGCACCTCTCCCCCGCTGACGTCATAGCCAGGTATACCATAACCGAAGTGGCCCAGCATGTAGGTGCCAGTGAGCAGCTGTTGGCCTGTTGTGCCGAGCACCGGCTACGCACCATGATCCAAGTGCGCAAGGCAGCTGAGACAGAAGGAGGGCTCAGCACTGATTTGGGTTGCAGCGCTGACGTGGAAAAGGAACTACTGGCGCTGTTCAGTCCGCCCGGCATCCCCATCCAATGGCCGCCACTTTCCAAGCAAGAGGATCGCATACGGCAGCATTATGCCCACCTTGACGCTCGGTGCCGATCCGTACTCGACGCCTGGATCTTCAGCTTCAAAGACGCTGAAGTTGCCCTACACTACCTGGTGCACAGCAGGGAAGACTTCCGACGCATGCGGAATGTTGGCCCACAGACGTTGACTGTCCTCACCGAGTGGCGCACGCTTTTGCGATCATCGTTCCACGCCGGGATCCGCTGGTCGATCCGCGGATCAGCGCCAAGTCGCAGCCGGAGCCATTGCTCTCCGTAGTGCACCGCACCCTATCCCTCTTTGCCCTTGAGATCAGGCTGAAGCATTGGTACGGGAAGGAGCGCGAAGCCGTGAGCTATTACGCATTCGCCTACTTGGCCAAAGCTTGCAAGCGCGGCACTGAACTTCACGACCCGGGCCAGATCGCCATCGAAAGCCGCATACCCGGTGGCCCATTGAACGCGAAGAAGGAGGTGTGCAAGGATCCGGCGATCTGGTCCAAGTCCGGTGAGAACTGCTGGGATGAAAAGCACGAGAGCACGCGATACCCGCTGGTCGTCATGGAATGGAAAGCTGGCAGCGATCGTTTCTCCACGTACGATCTCCGAACACCTCGTGAGCCTCTGCGGTCAGGCGCCCGGCACGGTGGGCATAGCAGTGACTTTCGTCGTTGGCGAGAAGCCCATGCTACGCGCGACACTTGTTGAGAACGGCACGGTAAACGATGATTGGCTCCAGGTGGGCTAGCGTAGACGCCACTCCACCATCAGAAAGTCCTCGACGGTCATTCCACACGTGAGGGCTGCTTCCAACCAGCGCAACTGCGTGCCGCGCAATCGGTCCTTCTTCTGTTTCTTGCTTTCAGCAAAGACCAGTCTGCCCTCCTTCCACGCGACCACATCCCAGCAGCCTGCGTAGGTGTTGCCATTAGCAACGGCGATCGCGTGCAGCCGTTCGATCGCCCAAGGCACTTCAATGGAAACGTGTTCTTGTGCGGCCGGGCCCTCCAGTTTCCATTCGCGCCACAAGGCGGGCTTCATGGCAGGCTTGCCGTAGGTCTCCAGCCAGCGTCCCTCCCACCCCTCTGCTTCAAAGGCACGCAGGATGGCCACCTCAGCGAACTGTGCACGATCGTCCACGAGCACCAGGTCCTTTCCACCGAAGGTGTGGACGTCCTCGGCAGCGATGGCCTTGGTGAATTCGGCTCGATGCACCGCCACAGCGAACCCCGGCACAACTTCCTCCGACCGGTCGAACGTGAAGACTGGGATCATGAAGTGCATGTGCTTCACTCCCGCACCACCCTCACCGCATTCCCGCCGCCTGCTTCGCGCAGGATGTAGAGCCCGGCGGGCAGGTGGTGCAGGTGCCTGGTGGCGGTGGGGCCGTTGGTGTGCTGGGTGTGCAGCACGCGGCCGCAGGCATCGCAGAGCAGCACGGTGCGCGGGGCGGCATCGGCAAAGGAGAGGGTGACGCTGCCCGTGGTGGGATTGGGGAAGGCCGTGAAGGCAGTGGTGGTGGGCGCTGGCGCGGCGGTGTTGATGATCTGCACCGGCACGGACGGTGCGCTGGTGCAGCCCAGCGCATCGGTGTACACCACCGTGTAGCTGCCGCTGGTGGGCGCGGTGATGCAGGGCCAGGTGGCGTTGGGCGGCGGCAGGCCATCGAGGTACCACTGCGGCTGCGGGCGCCATGCGGTGCACAGCGTTTGGCCGCTCTGCGGCACGGTGGGCACGGCCGGCACGGTGGGACAGGCCAGCGGAGCGCGGTACACATCGCCGTAGCGCCCCACGGCGATCGGCGCACCGTCGGCCAGCGTGGCATCGCCGATGATGGCGTCGAAGGGTGCGGGCACGATGTTCACCCAATCGTTGCCTCCGTCGGTGGTGCGCACCACCTGGCCGCTCACGCTCACGGCATAACCGGTGTCGGGGTGCGTGAAGAAGATGCTCTTGGTGTACTGGGGCAGTCCGCCGAGGTAGGTCCAGGTGTCGCCGCCATCGGTGGTGCGCAGGCCACCGCCACCGCCTGTGAAGCCCAGGGTGTCGTTGAGGAAGAAGATGCTGTGGATGTCGGCGTTGGTGCCGCTGGCGAGCGGTTGCCAGCTGGCGCCGCCGTCGGTGGAGCGCAAGAGGGTGCCGCCTTCGCCCCGGCAAAGCCGAGGGTATCGTTCACGAACCAGAGGTCGAAGATGTTGCCGCCGGACGTCTGCGTCAGGTGGCGCCGGTGTTGGTGGTGCGGTAGCAGCCACCGTTCACGTAACCGCCGCCCACGATGGCCGTGCTGTCGTTGAAGGCCCAGGTGCAGCGGATGGCGATGTTGGGCCCGGGGTGGTTGGTGCTGGTGGCGAAGAAGTCGGTGGTGCTGCGGTTGGCGCCAACGCCTCCGCCGAGCCAGCCGGTGCCGTCGGCGCGCAGGTGCACGCCCAGCCATTGCGCATTGCCGGCGCTCACGTTCATCAAGTGCGGCCGCCGGTGGCGGTGCGCAGCACGCCGTTCTGCACACCGCCCGAGGTGAGCCAGCCTGCCGTGGCGCCGTTCTGATCGGTGCCGAAGCTCACCTTGTTGAGCATGGTGTGGTAGGTGCCCGATTGCACGGGCGTCCACGAGGCGCCGAAGTCGAGGGTGCGGTACACGCAGGCTTCGCCGGTGAGCACGCCGATGCCGGTGCTGTCGATCACACGCTGTAGAGGTCCTGCGGTCCGAGCGACAGCAGCGTCCAGTTAGCGCCGCCGTTGGTGCTGCGCAACAGGGTGCCGTTGTTGCCCGGTGCCAGCAGGATGCTGCCTTGCACGAAGAGGCTCAGCAGGCTGTTGGTGGTTGGGCTGGGCTCCAGCGTCCAGTTGTCGCCGCCGTCGGTGGTACTGATGATCTCGCCACCGAGCCCAAGGGCGATGCCGTTGAGCGGATCGGCGAAGTGGATGCCGCGCAGGTTGTAGTTGATGGGCGTGGTGACCTGGGCCCAGTTGGTACCGCCGTCCACCGTGCGCAGGAGCAGGGCGCCGGTGGCGGCCGCGAAGCCAAGCTGGTCGTTAACGAAGTGCAGGGCCACCATGGCGTTGGTGGTGCCGCTGGTCTGCTGTGTCAGGTGGCGCCGCCGTCGGTGGTACGCACGATCTTGCCGCTTTCGCTTCCAGCCCAGCCCAGCGTGTCGTTGACGAAGTGCAGCACGGCCATGTTGCCGAAGGTGGGCTCGAAGACGGAGGTGGCCGAGGCCCAGCCGTCGGTGGTGCGGTAGAAGCGGCCCGAGTTGGCACCGATGATGCCGCGCTGGTCGTCCCACATCCACAGCATGCGCGGCTTGTCGATGAGGTTGTAGGGTTGGCGCTGCCAGCTGGCACCGGCATCGGTGGTCTTGAGCACGAAGCCCAGGATACGATGCACGGTGAAGCCGGTGACGGCATCGACCATGTGCACGGACGATAGCTCGCTGTTGTTCTTCACGGGTGTCACCAGTTCCCAGGTCTGGGCAGCGGCGAACAACGGAAGGAAGAGCGGCAGGAGAAAGAACGACGGAGCTGCATGGTTGCAAAGTAAGTTCGTGGCATGCCCGTGCTGGCCTACGTGCTCTTTGCCGCAGCGGTGCTGTGGTGCATCGGTGCGGTGCATGCGGCCACGCGCAGCAAGGTGTTCACCGCTGCGGTGGTGGCGCTCGGTGCGGTGCACAGCGTGGTGGCATGGCGTGGTACCTACACCAACGCGTTGGCCTTCCCTCCCCCGCAGATGCTGCTGCTGGCGCCGGTGGTGGTGGCGCTGCTTGTGGCGCTGGCCATGCAACGCGGGCGCGCGTGGCTGGGCGGGTTGCCGCTGGTGCCGCTCACCGCCGTGCACGTGCTGCGTTTACCGGTGGAGCTGGTGCTGCACCAAGGGTACGAGGCGGGCCTTGTGCCGCGCGACATGACGTACAGCGGCTTCAACTTCGACATCGCGAGCGGCATCAGCGCGGCCTTGATGCTACTGTGGCTGCGCAGCAAGCGACCACCCGGCAGAGGCGTGCTCATCGCGTGGAACCTTGCTTGCCTGGTGCTGCTCTTCATCGTGGTGGTCACCGCGGTGCTGAGCATTCCGAGCAGCGTGCAGCGCATCAATTTCTCCACGCCCAACGTGCTGGTGACTGCCGTGCCGTGGGTGCTGCTACCGGCCATGTTGGTGCCGGTGGTGCTGTGGGCGCATGTTGCGGCATTGACCGGTTTGCTCGGTGGGCGGAGGCGGTAGTGAGGCAAGCGCAAAACGAACGCCCGCCCTGTTGTCCAGAGCGGGCGTCGCTGCATGATCGATCGATGCTCAGGGCTGCACCGCGGCCACGGCGGCTTCCTCCTTGGCCTTGCTGCTGGTGCTGATCTCGCGCACGCACTGCCAGCTGTCGCCGCTCTTCTTGAAGATGGCGAAGTAGGTGCCTTGGTCCACCACCGCGCCGGTCTTGTCGGTGTCGGTCCACGAGCCGATCTCGGTCACGTGGTCGGTGCCAGCGAAGACATCGATGACCTTGAAGGTGGGCGTGCGGCCCAAGGTGTCGTTGGCCATCTTATCGGCCATGTCCTGGCGCAGGCTGGCCTTGCCCATGAGGGGTTCGCGGTGCATGCCGTAGCTCACCACATCGTCGGCGTAATAGCTCATCACGGCATCCACGTTCTTGGCGGCTGCGGCTGTGGCATAGGCATCCTCCATGCCTTGGATGGTGGCGGTGAGGGCAGCTGCATCCACGGCGGGCGCGGCCATGGGCTCGCTGGGTGCAGGGCTGCTGCGGGCGGCGAAGAGCGCGAGACCGCAGACAGCAATGGGGAACAAGGTGCTTGTGCGCATGGTGAAGAAGGGGTTGGTTGGGCGAGGGACGGGGAATTCCGCCTTCGTATCAAAGATGATCGTTTATTCCGGACCGATCCCGCGCTGACGCCGTGTGCTCCCGAACGAAGCCATGCAGCGGCGAAGTCCGTCACGCCAACAAGAGCCATGCTGCGGCAGCCAGCAGCACCAGCACCGAAACCGCGAGCAGGAAGCGCGCGGCGGCACGCTTCCACCGCGGTGTGTCGTTGTTGAAGAACCAAGGGTAGAACTGCTTCACGGCCCTGCAAGTTGGCCCTAAGAGCCTGTTTGGGATCCCTTCGAACTCGCTCTCCGGTCTCTTTTCCGCCCATGCTTCGCCGGAAAATAATCCCGTAGGCACCGCTACGCGATGATTTTCCGGATGCGCCTGAACGAAAAATAGCCTCCAGGCCCTTCGTTCAAGAGAGCCCAAACAGGCCCCAACGCCGAAGCCCTGGCAATACCAGGGCCCCGGTGTTGGGCACGACGCAACTCAGCTGTTCGCCTTCCGCTCGTGCGTGGGCTTGCCCAAGCGCTCGATCGGCTCGTGCACCTGTTCTTTCGTCTGGCCGAGCTTATTCTGCGGGCGGCCGACCAGTTCATCTTCCTTGCCCTCGGCGTAGAGCAGATCGTTGTCGGTGAGGTCGGCGTACTGCTGCTTCAGCTTGCCTTTGATCTCGTTCCAGTTGCCTTTGATCTTGTCCGTTGTAGCACTCATGGCTGTTGGGGTGTTTGGGGTTCGGGCTGTGTGGACCACGGGCGTGCCACGCGCGGAAAGTCGCGCCAGGCAGGGCATTCGTTCAACTTGGTGTTCCGAGGCGCGGGGTGGTGCGGCCTCGTTCGGGGGCGAT
This sequence comes from Flavobacteriales bacterium, assembly GCA_016699575.1. NCBI lineage: Bacteria > Pseudomonadati > Bacteroidota > Flavobacteriia > Flavobacteriales > Flavobacteriales bacterium. The sequence goes on from CP064979.1 coordinate 4,473,717, forward strand.
CGCGCCACGCGATGGGACTGCACGCTACCTTCCCACCATGAGAACACTTCTCCTCCCCTTCCTCATCGTTGCCGCGGCGCTCAGCGCGCAAGTGGTGATCGCGCAAACCACGCAATGGACGGTGCCTGCGGGTGTCGATACCGCCACGTTCAGGCTGATCGGGGCGGGCGGCAGCGGTGGCACCAACGGCGGTGGTGGTGGTGGTGGCGGTGGTTACGCGCGACGCACCACTGCGGTGACGCCCGGCACAACGTACAGCATTGTGGTGGGCGCAGGTGGCAGCGGCACGGGCACCATCGTGGGCGGCTTGGGCATGTTCGCCGGGGCCGGTGGCAACGGCAGCAGCGTGCCCAGCCCCAACCTGGGCGGCGGCGGTGCTGGCGGCAACGGCGTGGGCGGTCAGGTGAACCGCACGGGCGGCACGGGCGGTGGTGGCTACTGGACCTACTTCGGTGGCGGCGGCGGCGGCGCGGCAGGGCCCACAAGCAACGGCGGCATTGGCGGCAACACGATCGTGTGGAACGGCAACAACTGCCTCACACCCGGTGGTGCTGGTGGCACCAGCGGTGGCGGCCCGTCCGGTACCGGGGGCAAGGGCGCGGGTTTCACCGATAACAATTGCACGGTGACCGACCCTGAGGGCAATGGCGACAACTACGGCGCGGGTGGCGGCGGTGGTAATGGCATCGGTTCGCCCGGCGGCACGGGCAGCGGCGGCGTGTGCATCATCTCTTGGAATTCATCGAGCGCCGTGGCCGAGAGCGGTGCGTTGGAGAGCGTCTCTGCCGTGTTCATTGATGGGCAGCTCTTGGTGCGCAACGCGCCAGCGGGTGCGGTGTGCCGTTGGTGGATGCGCGCGGCGCAGTGATCAGGAGCGGTGCGGCGAATGCGTTTGCAAGTGATGCGGCCCCGGGTGTGTATGCATTGAGCGTGAAGGCGGGGAAGGAAGAGAAGGTGGTGAGGGTAGTTTGGTGAGGGTTTCCACCTTTTCCTTGACGAAAAGGTGGAGCCAAAAGTCAACCACGATCGAAGCCGCAATCCGGCTCGCACGGGCCCGCAGCACAGGCTCCCCGAGCCGGATGCGGCCGCGCTGATCGTGGACACCTCCCCGCAGCTGCCTGCATGGAAGCTCCTTAGTGGGAGGGATCGCACCCTCGTCATCGCGAGGGTCGCATTTGGACCGAAGCGATCCAGCATGGCATCAGTCCCTGGCTGGATCGCGTCGCTCGCAAAGCCGCGCTCACGATGTTGGAGGTGGAACGTATTGATGGCCGGTTGACCTGTCGCGATACGCCAGCGGGTGCGGCGCGCGTTTTGACAAGCGACGTGTTGACGATACGGACCGGCTTCCCTGTAACCAACGCGGCCTCCGAACGTCCTTTACACAGCCGATGAAACGAACCGCCCCGCTCCTGCTGCTCCTGTCCTCGCTATTGGTGGATGCCACCGCCCAGGACTGTAGCACCGATTTCGTCACCAAGCGCTTCAAGACCACGGTGGAGCGCAACGTGGAGTACAGCAAGGCGCTGAACTACCGCGGCGTGATGGACACCCTGCGCATGAACATCTGGAAGCCGGTGAACGACGGCCTCACGGAGCAGCCGGTCATCATTTTCGCTCACGGCGGCGGCTTCATGGGCGGGCACCGCGCCACGCTCGATTCGCTGTGCATGCAGTGGGCCGCGCGCGGTTACGTGGCGGCCACCATCAGCTACCGGCTGGGCTTCCATGCCCCATGGCCGAAACGTATGCCGTACACCTACGACCGCGCCGAAGTGGTACGCGCCGCCTGCCGCGCCACCATGGACATGCGCAACGCCGTGCGCTTCCTCAAGGCGCGCGCACCCATGTACCGCGCAAGCACCGAGGACTTCTTCGTGGGCGGCTTCAGCGCGGGCGCTATCACGGCATTGCACGCCACGTACATGGACAACGAGAAAGAGATCCCGTCGAATGCGGCGAGATGGGCATGGTGTACGAGAAGTTGACGCCCTATGCGCGTCCTGACCTGGGTATCCGCGAGCAGGAGCTCTCCCCCATGGCCACCGACGCTTCGGTGAAGGGCTGTCTGAGCTTCTTCGGCGCCATCCTCGACACGCGCTACATCGATGCCGCAGATGACCCCGCGTTGTTCACCTACCACCAGGTGGGCGATCCCGTGGTGGGCTGCGGTTCGCAACCCGCCCTTTGGGGCCTGCGCCTGGAGATGAGCACCAACTATCCCGTGCTGCAAGGCGCATGCGGGATCGATGAGCGCGCCATGGACCTTGACATGTCCGCCGACCATTACCAGACCTACCTGCACAAAGGCCCCGATCATTGCGGTGCACAACATGGAGCTAGTGGACAGTCTGGCGGCCGTTTTTGCTGCACAGCAGATACGCCCGCGCAAAACCTTCCAGTATGACGATGCCCGCGAAACCCGCACAGGACGAGGTGCCCCAGATGGGCGACGACAACGACGGTACGCACGCCACCGACAGCCTGGGCCGCCCCACCATCGTGGGCATCGGCGAGCGCTGGTTGCGCCGCTACGTGGAGAAGAAGATCCAGGAGAAGGACGTGGAGGGCAAGAGCATCGGCACGCAGCTGATGAACGAAGGCATCCGTCGCTGGACGGAGAGCATCGTGGAGCCCTGACGCGATCCCGGCTCAAGGCCGGGATGATAGCGTCGGAACGGTGCTCCCTGTGGAAACGACAGAGGCCCGGTCCCGCCTCTTGGCCGGGATGACAGACCAGGATGGAGGATGTGGGAACGACAGAGGCCCGGTCTCCCGACCAGGCCTCGTCGTTCAACTGCACCTGCTACCTCACATGTTCCCAAGGTCTGACTGGAACTCCGCCAACGTGGTTGGCGAGAGCTGGATGGTCTGGTTCATGCCCGCCGACACCGTGGTGGTGGTGAACGACGACGAGACCGCTCCATTGATGCGCGAAATAGCAACAATGATCGTGTTCATGCCCACCGGCAAAGTGTAGTAGCTGCCTGTCGAGAACACACTGCCCGAAGTGTTGTGCACGGCGGTCATCGCGTTCTGGTCAGGGAACACCAGCCAGACGAAGGTGTTGTCCTCGTTGTGGCCTGCGGGGCACGTCACCTGCACGGAAGTCTGGTTGCCGCCGCCCATGAAGTAGTCGCAGTTCACCCAATCGAGCGTGTCCTCACCGATCGCGAAGGCGCTGGAATCAATGCTCAGATCGGGGTTCGCGAACGGATCCACACACGATGGTGCCGTCAGCGTCCACATCGCCGATGAAGAGCCCCATGTTGGGATCGACGCCGTTGGGCGCTGGCACGATCGCGGTGGTGCTGCCGGTGGCGAGCCACAGCTGTTCGCCGTTCTGCGTGGCGTTCAGTAGTACTGCCCACCGCTGATCGGCGGCTTCATCTGCCCGTTGTCATTGCCGAGCGTCTGCTTGTTCAGCCACACCATGTCGGCCACATTGAGCGCTTCGACCAGCACCACTTCCACAGCGCCGGTGGCAACAGTACCGTTCTGGCGCATGAAGGCGTTAGGTGCGAAGAACGCGGTGACACCATCCTGCCCGCTCACCTGGCCGCCCGTTGCAGCCTGCACGGTGAACGTCTGCTTCGCGTCCTCAACATTGTCGCTGAAGATCGCCGCAACGGGTTCTGCGTGACGGGCGCGGGGCCACCGCTCGATGTTTCCTTCTTGCAACCAACACCACCATCGCCACCGCGACGCGGCCGGTCAACATCCACTTCATGCTCTTCATGGTCCGATCCATTTAGGGGTTTCGGATGCATGACGCGGCAGCTCGTTGCACCGCGCTGCCCCGGAACCTGAACTATTTATTTTCCGGGCTGCACAATACGCCGCGTGCTGATGGCGGCCATGCCGATGTACGTGAGCGCACCGTTCACCAGCAGCGTCTCGAAGCCCATCTTGTAGCCACCGAAAGACCGGCGGAGTACATGCGCAGCACGAACGTGATGACCGCCGAGGCGATGGTGATGACCGGCACCAGTTCCTCCCCGGAGACTTGCCCGCTTGCCGAAGAGCCCGAAGGCAAAGAGCCCGAGCAACGGCCCGTAAGTGATAGCGGCCAAACCGAAGAGCGTGTTGATGATGGTGGCGTCCTGCCGTCGGAAGAACCAGAGGATGCACAGCATGAACACACCGGCCATAGCCAGGTGCGCAAACGCCGGATGCGGCGCTGCTAAGCTTCGTCCCACCCACGGTCGCGGATGCCGATGAGGTCGATGCAGGTGCTGGCGGTGAGCGCGGTGAGCGCACCATCAGCGCTGGGGAACAGCGCGCTGATAAAGCCCACGATGAAAAGCAAACCAATCCTGCGGGAAGTGTTCGAGCGCGAGCATCAGGAAGAGGTCATCCGCTCTTGGCAGGCGCTTCAATGCCCATCTGGCCGAGCTTCAACCACAACAGAGCACCGAGCAACAAGAACAGCACGTTCACCCCGAGCAGCACCACGCTGAACACCCGCATGTTCTTCTGCGCGCCGTCCACCGTGCGCACGCTCAGGTTCTTCTGCATCATCTCCTGGTCCAGACCGGTCATGGCGATGGTGATGAACATGCCGCTGAGCACCTGTTTGAGAAAGAAGCCCTCGCTGCGCCAGTCGGTGTTCATTCCACATCCAAGCATGCCGCTGTCCGGAGAGCGCGGTGGACCAATCGGCCATGCCAGCGCTGTTAGTGATGTACACGATGGTGCCCACCAGCGCTGCAAGCATGAAAGAGCGTTTGCAGGGTGTCGGTCCATACGATGGTCTTCACGCCGCCATGCAGGGTGTGAGAGCACGATCATCAGCATCACCACACCCGCCGTAACCCAGAAGGGCACCTCCCATGTCACTCATGGCAGTTGGTGGATCAGCATTGAGCACCACATGACGGCGCAGCGTCGCGCCCATCAACCGGCTGATGATGAACCACGATGCCCCCGTGCAGTGGCTCACCATGCCGAAGCGCTCGCGCGGGTAGCCGTAAATGCTGGTGAGCTGCATGCCGTATATGCGAGAGCGGCAGCAGGATGCCCGCCACGATCCATCAACCGATGGCGAAGCCGATGACCAGTGCAGGTAGTGCCGCTTGCCCCGCCTGCACCGCGCCCGGCACTGATGAAGGTGACGCCGCTGGGGCTGGTGCCGATCATGCCGAAGAGCCACCACCCACAGGCTTTTCTTGTCGCCGCTGTAGAACGCGTGCTCACCAGCGCCACGGCCCGTCCCCAGGCAATGCCCAACAGCACCAGGAAGTAGCCGGAACGATGGAGAGAGGAGAAGGACCAGGCTCATGCCACGAAGGCGGGGCGATTAGATGATCGGACGATGGGGATGATGAGGATGATGGAACAAGGCGCGGGGTTGTTTCCAATGACCGGACGGTCGCATCACAATCTACCTTTCCGTGCGCCGTTCCAATATCACACATTTCAACATGTCAAGACGCTGGGTACATCCTTCCGTCCTTCATTGCCCTTCAGGCGATGTCGCAGTGCGCTACGGTGCTCGGA